>NZ_JCALCF010000001.1:0-318044 GCF_059812185.1 Mycobacterium sp. NGS67 | reverse complement strand
GGTGAGTTCACGATATAGGTGACAGATGAGTCGCGTCATGGGTGACACCTGGGCAGACGCTTGATGAGTCGCGTCATAGGTGACAGTCATGGCTCATGTCCAAAGCACGAGTGGTCGTACTCGAAGTCCTCAGCGGACGCCTGTCAGTCACGGATGCCACCTGCTGTTACGGGATCTCTCGGCAACACATTTACCGTTTTCTCCAGCGCTATCACGACGGGGGCCTGGACGCAGTCGAGCCCCGCTCGCGCCGGCCCGCCAGCAACCCCCGTGCGATCGGTGACGACGTCACCGCCGCGATTGTGTTACTGCGCGAACAACTCACCGCCGACGGTCTTGACGCCGGCCCCGTCACGTTGCAAGGACACCTGGCCCGAAAAGGACTACCTGTTCCGTCTACCTCGACCATCCGCCGCGTCCTGCGCAACCACGGGCTGATTACCCCACAGCCGCGCAAGCGGCCCCGCAGTTCCTACAAGCGCTTTGCCGCCGAACAACCCAACGAATGCTGGCAATCGGACTTCACCCACTGGCCCCTGGCCATCGACCCCGACACCAACTACCGGCCCAACCAACAGAAAAACCCCGGCCGATGGCCGGGGAATCTGTAACCCATCACGCGACTCATCTGTAACCGATGACGCGACTCATCACAACTGTGGGCGAAGGGGGACTTGAACCCCCACGTCCCGAAGGACACTGGCACCTGAAGCCAGCGCGTCTGCCATTCCGCCACTCGCCCGAAACAACCGGAGGACCATATCACTGTAGTGGCCCTGCACCCCAACCGCTGCGCCCAGGTCTCCGGTCGGTATCGATGTAACCCTCGCGACGCGCACCGTGACCGCCGCGTCGCGGTATCGGCGATACGATGACGAAACGCGGCCGAGTCGTTTGCCCTCCGCCGAGAATTCCTGGGACCTAGTGAAGCGAGCGCGCAACGATGGGTAGCCAACGAGGGCTGGTTCAGCGCATCGAGCGCAAACTCGAGGCGACAGTCGGTGACGCGTTTGCCCGAGTGTTCGGCGGCTCGATCGTCCCGCAAGAGGTGGAAGCGATGCTTCGGCGCGAGGCCGCCGACGGCGTCCGCTCGCTGCAGGGAAATCGCCTTTTGGCACCCAACGAATACATCATTACCCTCAGTGTGCACGACTCGGAGAAGTTGGACGCCGATCCGGAACTCACGTCGAGCGCTTTTGCTCGGTACTTGGCTGACTTCATCCAAGAACAGGGGTGGCAAACGTATGGTGATGTGGTCGTACGGTTCGAGCATTCCTCGAGCCTGCATACAGGCCAGTTCCGCGCCCGCGGCACTGTCAACCCCGACGTCGAGCCCCGCCCGACAGCTACCGATTCCGCCCGGCCACAATCAAATCATGCGTTTGGCGCAGAACCAGGAGTACGACCGATGACTGACAATCCAAGCTACCGCGGTCAGGGGCAGGGGCGGGACGAGTACTACGACGACCGCTACGGGCGTCCGCAGGAGGACCCGCGCGGCGGCTACCCGCAGGATCAGGGCGGTTACCCGCCCCAGCAGGGCTACCCGCCGCAGGGTGGCTACGGCCAGCAGGGCGGCTACGGCGACCAGGGCGGCTACGGCCAACAGGGCGGGTACGGCCAGCAGGGCGGCTACGGCGACCAAGGTGGGTACGGCCAGCAGGGCGGCTACGGCCAGCAGGGTGGCTATGGCGACCAGGGCGGGTACGGCCAGCAAGGTGGCTACGGCGACCAAGGCGGCTACGGCCAGCAAGGTGGCTACGGCGACCAGGGCGGCTACGGACAACAGGGCGGCTACGGCGACCAGGGGCAGAGCGGGTACGCGCCGACCCACGAAGCTCCGCCGCCCGCCCCACCCGGCGGCGGCTACGGCCAGCAGGGTGGTTACGGCCAGGACCAGGGCTATCAGCAAGGCGGTTACGGCCAACCGCAGGGCGGCGGCTACGGAGAATACGGCGACTACGGCCGCGAGCCGGCTCGCCAGGACGCCGGCTACGGCGCTCCGAGCGCGCCGCAGGCCCCGCCCGAACCGCAGCGCTCGGCGTACCCCGACCAGGGCGGCGGTTATCAGGATCAGGGCTACCAGCAGGGCGGTGGCTACGGCCGTCAGGACTACGACCCGAGTGCGTACACCCAGTACGCAGAGGCTTCGCCCGCGGCGGGCGGCTACGCCCCGCAGCAGGGCGGCTACGGCGACCAGGGCGGTTACGGCGACCAGGGTGGCTACGGCGACCAGGGTGGCTACGGCGACCAAGGTGGCTACGGCCAGCAGCAGAGTTCCGACTACGGTCAGCCGCCGGCTCCCGACTACGGGCAGGGCGGCGGATACGGCGGCTACGGGCAGGGCGGCTACGGCTCGGTGGCGACGCAGGTCACCCTGCAGCTCGACGACGGCAGTGGTCGCACCTATCAGCTGCGCGACGGTTCCAACATCGTCGGCCGTGGTCAGGACGCCCAGTTCCGGTTGCCCGACACCGGAGTGTCGCGTCGGCACCTGGAGATCCGTTGGGACGGCCAGGTTGCGTTGCTGTCTGACCTGAACTCCACCAACGGCACCACCGTCAACAACGCACCGGTACAGGAGTGGCAATTGGCTGACGGCGACGTGATCCGACTAGGTCATTCCGAGATCATCGTCCGCATCCACTGAGCCCACCGGCGCAAAAGCTGTCGAGCCTCTCGCCGCGTCGACCAGCGTCCCAGTATCGTGACTTTGCCGAGGTGCTCGTCAGCACGGGCGCGAGGTGGGCAGCGCCGGGACGGAAAGGACCGCCAGATGCAGGGTTTGGTACTGCAACTGACGCGTGCCGGGTTTTTGATGCTGTTGTGGCTGTTCATCTGGTCGGTATTGCGGATCCTGCGCACGGACATCTATGCGCCCACGGGCGCGGTCATGGTCCGCCGCGGGCTGGCTTTGCGGGGCAGCTTGCTGTCGTCGCGGCAGCGCCGGGACTCCGCGCGGTATCTGGTGGTGACCGAGGGCGCACTGACCGGCGCCCGGATCACGCTCAGCGGGCAGCCGGTGTTGATCGGGCGCGCGGACGACTCCACGTTGGTGTTGACTGACGATTACGCATCGACTCGGCATGCCAGGCTGTCTCAGCGCGGTTCGGAATGGTATGTGGAAGATCTAGGTTCGACGAACGGCACTTACCTTGACAGGGCGAAGGTGACGACTGCGGTACGAGTTCCCATAGGTACGCCGGTTCGGATCGGCAAAACGGCGATCGAGCTGCGCCCGTGACCCGCGCTTACGCCGCTGATGCCGGCGCGGCCGGGATCAGGGGGTGGCGCTCGTGACCCTGGTGCTGCGCTATGCCGCCCGCAGCGATCGCGGGCTGGTACGCGCCAACAACGAGGACTCGGTCTATGCGGGCGCGCGCCTGCTGGCCCTGGCCGACGGCATGGGTGGTCACGCCGCCGGCGAGGTCGCCTCGCAACTGGTGATCGGCGCGCTGGCCCACCTCGACGACGACGAACCTGGTGGCGACCTGCTGGCCAAGCTCGACGCCGCGGTGCGCGAAGGCAATTCCGCCATCGCCGCGCAGGTCGAGATGGAACCCGACCTCGAAGGTATGGGGACCACCCTGACTGCGATCCTGTTCGCGGGTGACCGCCTCGGGCTGGCACACATCGGCGACTCACGCGGCTACCTGTTCCGCGACGGCGAATTGACCCAGATCACCAAGGACGACACGTTCGTGCAGACCCTGGTCGACGAGGGTCGCATCACCGCCGAGGAGGCGCACAGCCACCCGCAGCGGTCGTTGATCATGCGGGCGTTGACCGGTCACGAGGTCGAGCCGACGCTGACGATGCGCGAAGCGCGCGCCGGCGACCGTTACCTGCTGTGCTCGGACGGGCTGTCCGACCCGGTCAGCAACGAGACCATCGCCGAGGCCCTGCAGATCGCCGACGTCGCCGAGAGCGCCTATCGGCTGATCGAACTGGCGCTGCGCGGTGGCGGACCGGACAACGTCACCGTCGTGGTCGCCGACGTCGTCGACGACGAGTTCGGCCAGACCCAGCCGATCTTGGCCGGGGCGGTGTCCGGCGACAGCGACGAGGACCAGCTGACCCTGCCGAACACGGCGGCCGGCCGGGCATCGGCGATCAGGCCGCGCAAAGAAGTCGCCAAACGTGTTGCGCCGCAAGCAGAACCGCCGAAGAAGCCGCGCTGGCCGCGGCGCCGCATCTTCCTGGTGGGCACGATCGCGTTACTGGTGCTGCTGGTCGGCCTGTTCGTCGGACGCTCGATCATCCGCAGCTACTACTACGTCGCCGCCGACAACGGCACGGTCGCGATCATGCAGGGCGTGCAGGGGTTGTTGACCGAGACCTACAAGTTGGCCTGCGTGAATAACCGAAATGAACTGACCGAGGTCAACCCCGGCAGCAAACCGTCAGACTGTCAGCTGCTCAAGCTGAACGACCTGCGCCCGGCCTCACGGGCGCAGGCCGAGGCCGGGATGCCGTCCGGAACGCAGAACGACGCCAGCAATCAGTTGCGCAAATTGGTCACCGAAGGCCTGCTACCGCTGTGCCCGCCGCAGCGCCCAACCTCCTCGACCGAGCCATCGGCACCGTCGACCCGCAGCAGTGGAACCCCCCAATCCAGCCCGGCCCCCACCCCGGGATCCGAGACCCCGACGACGACGTCCACCACCACGTCCAGCACGAGCCCGTCGACGACCCAGACCTCCCCGCCGACCGAGACCAGCAGTACACCGCCGCCACCTGCCCCGACGGCATCGACCGAAACACCTCAACCCGGACTGACACCAGGCGTGGACTGCCGGGCCGCGGCATGACCACGACGGAACTACCCGCACCGGTTGCGGTGACTCCTCCGCTGCCGACCCGGCGCAACTCGGAGCTGTTGCTGCTGATCTTCGCCACGGTGATCACGGTGGCCGCGCTGCTGATCGTCGAGGCGAATCAAGAGCGAGGGCTGCACTGGGACCTGCTCAGCTACGGGCTGGGGTTTCTGACGCTGTTCATCTTCGCGCACCTGGCTGTCCGGCGCTTCGCCCCGTTCACCGATCCACTGCTGTTACCGGTGGTCGCGCTGCTCAACGGTCTGGGCCTGGTGATGATCCATCGGCTCGACCTGGTCGACAAGGAAGTCGGGCGCCACGGTCACCCCAGCGCCAACCAGCAGATGCTGTGGACCCTGGTCGGGGTGGTGTCGTTCGCGCTGGTCGTCACCTTTCTCAAGGACCATCGCCAGCTCGCCCGCTACGGCTACGTCTGTGGTTTGAGCGGTCTGGTGTTCCTGGTCATACCCGCGTTGCTGCCCAGGTCGCTGTCCGAGCAGAACGGCGCCAAGATCTGGATCCGGCTGCCCGGCTTCTCGATCCAGCCGGCCGAATTCTCCAAGATCCTGCTGCTGATCTTCTTCGCGGCGGTCCTGGTGGCCAAACGCAGTCTGTTCACCAGCGCCGGCAAACACCTGATGGGCATGACCCTGCCGCGTCCCCGTGACCTCGCTCCGCTGCTGGCCGCGTGGGTGATCTCGGTGGGCGTGATGGTCTTCGAAAAAGATCTGGGCACGTCGCTGCTGCTGTACTCGTCGTTTCTCGTGGTGGTCTATCTGGCCACGCAACGGTTCAGCTGGGTGGTGCTGGGGCTGGTGCTGTTCGCCGGGGGCAGCGTCATCGCGTACTACTCGTTCGACCATGTGCGGGTGCGGGTCCAGACCTGGCTGGATCCGTTCGCCGATCCCGACGGCAACGGCTATCAGATGGTGCAGGCACTGTTCAGCTTCGCCACCGGGGGCGTCTTCGGCACCGGCCTGGGTAACGGTCAGCCCGACACCGTACCGGCGGCGTCCACCGACTTCATCATCGCCGCCTTCGGCGAGGAATTGGGTCTGGTCGGCCTGGCCAGCATCCTGATGCTCTACACGATCGTCATCATCCGCGGCATGCGCACCGCGATCGCCACCCGCGACAGCTTCGGCAAGCTGCTGGCCGCGGGTCTGGCCTCGACGTTGGCCATCCAGCTGTTCATCGTCGTCGGCGGGGTCACCAAACTGATCCCGCTCACCGGGCTGACCACGCCGTGGATGTCTTACGGCGGGTCGTCACTGTTGGCCAATTACGTGCTGCTGGCGATCCTGGCCCGCATCTCCGACGGTGCCCGGCGCCCGCTGCGCACCCGTCCGCGCCAGAAGTCACCGATCGCGGCGGCCAGCACCGAGGTGATCGAGCGCGTATGAACACCTCGCTGCGCCGGATCTCGGTGACCGTGATGGCGCTGATCGTGTTGCTGCTGCTCAACGCCACGATAACGCAGGTTTTCACCGCCGACGGGCTGCGCGCCGACCCACGCAACCAGCGCGTCCTGCTCGACGAGTACTCCCGCCAGCGCGGTCAGATCATCGCCGGCGGCCAACTGCTGGCCTACTCGGTGGCCACCGACAGCCGGTTCCGCTTCCTGCGGGTCTATCCCAACCCCGCGGTCTACGCCCCGGTCACCGGGTTCTATTCGCTGCGCTATTCCAGCGCCGGGCTGGAACGGGCCGAGGACCTGTTGCTCAACGGCTCCGACGAGCGCCTGTTCGGCCGTCGCCTGGCGGACTTCTTCACCGGCCGCGACCCGCGCGGCGGCAACGTGGACACGACCATCAACCCGCGCGTTCAGCAGGCCGGTTGGGACGCGATGCAGGAGGGTTGCGGAGGGCCGCCGTGCAAGGGTGCCGTCGTCGCCCTGGAACCCTCGACCGGCAAGATCCTGGCGTTGGTGTCGTCGCCGTCGTATGACCCCAACCTGCTGGCTTCGCACAACCCCGACATCCAGGCACAGACCTGGCAGCGCCTTCGGGACAGCCCGGACAACCCGCTGATCAACCGGGCGATTTCGGAGACCTACCCGCCCGGCTCCACGTTCAAGGTGATCACCACCGCCGCGGCGCTGGCTGCCGGCACCAACGAGAACGCGCAGCTGACCGCGGCGGCGAGCATCCCGCTGCCCAACAGCACCGCCACGCTGGAGAACTACGGCGGCACCCCGTGCGACGACGGTCAAACGGTGTCGCTCAGCGAAGCCTTCGCCAAGTCGTGCAATACCGCCTTCGTCCAACTCGGGCTGCTCGCCGGCGCCGACGCGCTGCGCAACATGGCCAGAGCGTTCGGCCTCGATGAGACGCCGAGTCCGATACCGCTGCAGGTGGCCGAGTCCACCATCGGCGCGATACCGGACCGCGCCGCGCTGGGAATGACGAGTATCGGGCAGAAGGACGTAGCGCTCACCCCGCTGCAGAACGCCGAGGTGGCGGCGGCCATCGCCAACGGCGGCATCTTGATGCGGCCCTACCTGGTGGAGAGCCTCAAAGGCCCCGATCTGGCCAACATCAGCACCAGCGCTCCGTACCAGCAGCAGCGCGCGGTGTCGCCGCAGGTCGCCGCTAAGCTAGCAGAGTTGATGGTCGGCGCCGAGAAAGTCGCACAGCAGAAAGGGGCCATTCCCGGCGTGCAGATCGCATCCAAGACGGGCACCGCGGAGCACGGCGCCGACCCGCGGCACACGCCGCCGCACGCGTGGTACATCGCCTTCGCACCCGCGCAGGCCCCCAAGATCGCGGTGGCGGTGCTGGTGGAGAACGGAGCCGATCGACTCTCGGCGACCGGTGGCGCGTTGGCCGCGCCGATCGGGCGGGCAGTGATCGAGGCCGCGTTGCAGGGGGGGCCATGAATCCGGAGCGAGCGGGAGGCAGAGCATGAGTCCCCGCGTTGGGGTGACCCTGTCCGGCCGATACCGGCTGCAGCGGCTCATCGCCACCGGCGGCATGGGCCAGGTCTGGGAGGCGGTGGACAACCGGCTGGGCCGGCGCGTCGCCGTCAAAGTCCTGAAACAGGAGTTCTCCCAGGACCCCGAGTTCATCGAGCGGTTCCGGTCCGAGGCCCGCACCACCGCGATGCTCAACCACCCCGGTATCGCCCAGGTCCACGACTACGGCGAAAGCGCGTTGGACGGTGAAGGCCGCACCGCCTACCTGGTGATGGAGCTGGTCAACGGCGAACCGCTGAACTCGGTGCTCAAACGCACCGGCCGGCTGTCGTTGCGCCACGCGCTGGACATGCTGGAGCAGACCGGCCGGGCGCTGCAGATCGCGCACACCAACGGCTTGGTGCACCGCGACGTCAAGCCCGGCAACATCTTGATCACCCCGACCGGGCAGGTGAAGATCACCGACTTCGGCATCGCCAAGGCTGTCGACGCGGCGCCGGTGACCCAGACCGGGATGGTGATGGGCACCGCGCAATACATCGCCCCCGAGCAGGCCCTCGGCCATGACGCGACGCCGGCCAGTGACGTCTACGCGTTGGGAGTTGTTGGCTACGAAGTGGTTTCGGGCAAGCGTCCGTTCACCGGCGACGGTGCCCTGACGGTGGCGATGAAGCACATCAAGGAGCCGCCGCCGCCGTTGCCGGCCGATCTGCCGCCCAACGTGCGCGAGCTCATCGAGATCACGCTGGTGAAGAACCCCAGCCAGCGTTACCGCAGCGGTGGCCCGTTCGCCGATGCGGTCGCCGCGGTGCGGGCCGGCCGCCGCCCGCCGCGGCCCAGCGCGACACCGCCGGCCGGTCGTGCCGCACCCGCGGCGATACCGTCGGCCACACCGGCGCGGATCGCGCCCAGCACAACCACGAACCGGACGGCCGCGCCACGGCGCTCCCAGTCCAGCTCTGGGCGTCGCCAACCGCCGGCGCGGCGCACCTTCTCCTCCGGACAGCGGGCGCTGCTGTGGGCCGCGGGCGTGCTCGGGGCGCTGGCCATCATCATCGCGGTGCTGATCGTCATCAACTCCAAGAACGACAACGAGCAGCAACAGACGCCGACGACCGTCACCAACACCGGAAGCGCGCTGTGGACTGCTGGGGAGGAAACGGGTACTCCTGGGGTGCAGCCCCGATTCGAGACACCACGATGACTACCCCTCAGCATCTGTCCGACCGTTACGAATTGGGCGAGATCCTCGGCTTCGGAGGTATGTCCGAGGTTCATCTCGCCCGCGACCGACGGTTGCACCGCGACGTCGCGGTCAAAGTGCTGCGCGCCGACCTGGCCCGTGATCCCAGCTTCTACCTGCGCTTCCGGCGCGAGGCGCAGAATGCCGCCGCGCTGAACCACCCGGCGATCGTCGCCGTGTATGACACCGGCGAGGCCGAGACGCCCGCCGGGCCGCTGCCCTACATCGTGATGGAGTACGTCGACGGGGTGACGTTGCGCGACATCGTGCACACCGACGGCCCGATGACGCCCAAACGCGCCATCGAGGTGATCGCAGACGCCTGCCAGGCGCTGAACTTCAGTCACCAGAACGGCATCATCCACCGCGACGTCAAGCCGGCCAACATCATGATCAGCTCGACCAACGCGGTGAAGGTGATGGACTTCGGCATCGCCCGGGCGATCGCCGACGGCGGCAACAGCGTCACCCAGACCGCGGCGGTGATCGGCACCGCTCAGTACCTGTCCCCCGAGCAGGCCCGCGGCGACCCGGTCGACGCCCGCTCGGATGTCTATTCGCTGGGCTGTGTGCTGTACGAGATGCTCACCGGCGAGCCACCTTTCACCGGTGATTCGCCGGTGTCGGTGGCTTACCAGCACGTCCGCGAAGATCCCATCCCGCCCTCGGAACGACACGAGGGGATCTCCGCCGACCTCGACGCCGTCGTGCTCAAGGCGCTGGCCAAGAACCCCGAGAACCGGTACCAGACCGCCGCCGAAATGCGCACCGACCTGGTCCGCGTGCACAACGGCGAGGCGCCCGAGGCTCCCAAGGTGCTCACCGGCGCCGAGCGCAAGGCGTTCATGTCGTCCTCGGGTCCCGGCCACGGCGGTCCGCGGACCGACCCGCTGCCCCGGCAGAACTTCGATGAGTCCGACACCGGCGGGGGCGCCTCGGTGGGCCGCTGGATCGCCGTGGTCGCGGTGCTGGCGGTGCTGACGATCGCGGTCACCATCGCCATCAACACCTTCGGCGGCAACACCCGCAAGGTCCAGGTTCCCGACGTGCGCGGACAGGCATCCGCCGACGCGATCGCCGCGCTGCAGAACAAGGGCTTCAAGACGCGCACCCAGCAAAGGCCCGACTCGACGATCCTGCCTGACCATGTGATCGGCACCGACCCGGTCGCCAACGCCTCGGTGGGTGCCGGCGACGAGATCACCGTCAACGTTTCGACCGGTCCCGAGCAGCGCGAAGTGCCCGACGTGTCGTCGTTGACCTATGCCGAAGCGGTCAAGAAACTCACCGCCGCCGGCTTCAGCAAGTTCAAGGAAGCCAAGTCGCCGTCGACCGCCGAGCAAGCCGGCAAGGTGATCGGCACCAACCCGCCGGCCAATCAGACCCAGGCGATCACCAACGTGATCACCATCATCATCGGCTCGGGTCCGGAGACCAAGCAGATTCCCGACGTCGCGGGCCAGACCGTGGAGATGGCGCAGCGCAACCTCACCGTGTACGGGTTCTCGAAGTTCAGTCAGTCGTTTGTGGACAGCCCCCGCACCGCCGGCGACGTGATCTCCACCAATCCGCCCGCAGGCACCACGGTTCCGGTCGATTCGGTCATCGAATTGCAGGTGTCCAAGGGCAACCAATTCGTGATGCCCGACCTGTCCGGGATGTTCTGGACGGACGCCGAGCCCCGGCTGCGGGCGCTGGGCTGGACCGGGTTACTGGACAAAGGCCCCGACGTGGACGCCGGTGGCGCCCAGCACAACAAGGTCGTCTACCAGAGCCCGCCGGCCGGTACGGGAGTCAACCGCGACGGCGTGATCACGCTGAAGTTCGGTCAGTAGCCCCGGCCTGTCCGGCCGCCTCGGCCGGGAAATGCGGCCGCACCGCGGTGAGGACCTCGTTTTCCAGCCGGCGCACCAACGTGTCGTCGCGCGCCCAGCCGCAGTAGGCCAGCCAGTTGGCCAGCATCCGGTGACCGCCTTCGGTCAGGATCGATTCGGGGTGGAACTGGACGCCGTGGATGGGCAGCGCGGTGTGCCGCACGGCCATGATCACGCCGCTGGGGGTGTGCGCGATCGCCTCCAGCTCGGTTGGCAGCGACTCCGGCAGGATGGTCAGGGAATGGTAGCGCGTTGCGGTGAAGGGGTCCGGAAGTCCTTGCAGCACACCGGCATTGGTGTGGATAACGCTGCTGGTCTTGCCGTGCAGCAACTCCGGTGCGCGGTCGACGGTGGCCCCGAACGCCACCCCGATCGCCTGGTGTCCCAGGCATACCCCGAGCAGCGGCGTGCCAGCCGCGGCGCAGGCATGGACCATGCTGATCGAGGCGCCCGCGCGCTCGGGGGTACCAGGGCCGGGACTGAGCAGCACACCGTCGAAGTCGGTGGCGACGGTCTCGGGGCCTTCGACGCCGGTGAGTCGTGCGTCGTCGTTGCGCCACACGGCGGCCTCGACGCCCAGCTGACCCAGGTACTGGACCAGGTTGAACACGAAGCTGTCGTAGTTGTCGACGACCAGAATCCGCACCGTGACAGGTTACCGCCCGGGTCCGATGACCGTTGTCAGTAGCCGATCGGCCCCATCGGCTTCGCGTAGTGCAGGCGGACCGGTTCGGCATGGCCGACGATCTGGACGTCGGGCTTGACGTCCTCGCGATAACCGAGCCCGAACCGCACCACGTACTGCTTGTACAGCGTGACCAGAGGAGCGGCGGCCAGGGCGTTCTGCATGGCGGCGGCGTTGCCGATCGCGGTGATCGAATAGGGCGGGCTGTAGGTGCGGCCGTTGAGCAGCAGCGTGTTTCCGACGCAGCGCACCACCGAGGTGGCGATGATGCGCTGGTCCTGCATCTGGATCGCCTCCGCCCCCGCGCTCCACAGCGCGTTGAGGACCCCGTCGATGTCCTGCTGGTGCACGACCAGGTCGTCCGGAGTCGCGTCGCGGGGGAACCGGCCGTTGGCGTCGCGCTGCGCGTCGTTGAGGACGACCACCAGGCCGGGCCCGTGCACCGGATTCATGTCGGCTTCGCCGGCCAGCTCGGCGGCCCGCCGCAGCATCGCGCGCAGCGCGGTGTCCGCGGAGCGGCCGTGCGCGGTGTCGAGCTTGCCGGTCAACTCCTCCCGTTCGGCGTCCAACCGGATCACCGAAGCCCGGGCCTCACGCACCAGGTCGACCAGGCGTGGCGCGTCGCTGCGGCGGATCTCGCTGCCGCCGGACACTCCGTGCGTCGCGGCCAGCAGCACCCCGGCCAGCAGACACACCACCGGGACGCCGAAGCGCCACGGCGACCGGCGCTGGTCGGCTCGCTGATCGGCCAAGGCTGTCTCCGTCTCCTGGTCGTGGCTGCCGGTGAGCTAATCTCGTACCCGAGATCCGCCTGCAGCTGCAACCGTAATCGTTGCACTTGTCCCGTTCGTTCGATTACCAGTCGCTTCGTTCGATAACCACTCGCTCGTCCAATATCAGAGGTAGCAAATGCCGAAGTCCAAGGTCCGCAAGAAGAACGACTTCACCGTCAGTGCGGTAAGCCGCACACCGGTGAAGGTCAAGGTCGGGCCGTCGAGCGTGTGGTTCGTTTGCCTGTTCATCGGTCTGATGCTGATCGGCCTGGTGTGGCTGATGGTTTTCCAGCTGGCGGCGTACGGGCCGCAGGCTCCGGCTGCCCTGCACTGGATGGCCGAACTGGGTCCGTGGAACTACGCGATCGCGTTCGCCTTCATGATCACCGGGTTGTTGCTGACGATGCGCTGGCACTGACCGTCAGCGCAGGCGTAATGGATTCATGTCGTGTTCGTCGTGTTAGCACGCCAGCAACCATCCGGACACCCAATCACACGCGTGTGATTCATCCCCACTGTTGATAGCTGCTGTGGATAACCGTATCCGTGGTGGTGAAAGGGTCCAAAGAGGGCATGCAGCAAACTGAATGGTCGCCGCGTACCGCCGGAATCGCAGCGTGCGGCGTTGGCGGTGCGATGCTAGCTATCGCCGCTGTGACCCTGGTCACAGATCCTCCGGGGCGCTTGATCGCCGGAGTTGCCGCGGTGGGCCTGCTGCTGTTTGCCGGCGCGTCGTGGCGGGCGCGACCCAAGCTGGCAATCACCGCCGACGCTCTGCTGGTGCGCGGTTGGTTCCGCACCCAGGTACTGCGCCGCGAGATGATCGAGATCATCAAGATCAGCGAGTTCCGCCGGCACGGGCGCCGGGTGCGGCTACTGGAGATCGAGACCGTCGGCGGGGGACTGATCGTGCTGTCCCGGTGGGACCTGGGCACCGACCCGCTGGAGGTACTCGACGCGCTCACCGACGCCGGCTACGCCGGTTAAGCCGGTCGGGGCCACGTTTCGGCCGAGCAGACGCAAAAGCACCCGATTTGGCCGGTCTGAGGGGGCTTTTGCGTCTGCTCGGCAGGGGTTCAGGAGATGGTGATGGACTCGATCGCGACCGCTTCGAGCGGGCGGTCGCTGCCGTCGGTGGCCGTCGACGCGATCGTGTCCACGACGCGCTGCGACTCCGGGTCGACGACCTCGCCGAAGATGGTGTGACGCCTGTTCAGGTGCGGGGTCGGGCCGACGGTGATGAAGAACTGCGAGCCGTTGGTGCCCGGGCCGGCGTTGGCCATCGCAAGCAGGTAGGGCCGGTCGAACTGCAACTCGGGGTGGAACTCGTCGGCGAACTTGTAGCCTGGGCCGCCGCGCCCGGTGCCGGTGGGGTCGCCGCCCTGGATCATGAAGCCCCGGATCACCCGGTGGAACACCGCGCCGTCGTAGAACGGTCCCGACGGCCCGCCCGACGCGTTCTGGGTCGAGTACTCCTTGGTGCCTTGCGCCAGGCCGACGAAGTTGGCGACGGTCTTGGGCGCGTGGTTGCCGAACAGGGCGACCTTGATGTCTCCCTTGTTGGTGTGCAGCGTGGCGCTGGCGGTCTGATTAGGGCTGTTGGTCACGGGATCACAGTCTGCCATCACCCGCGGATCGCGCGTCAGCCGGTGCCACTGGCATCTGTTTGATGTCGGTACTGGCTCGACGACGCGGTACCTGATAGGACTGCGTAGGACTCGAGCGGTAGACAGAGAGGCGGCGCGATGAGCGTGAAGTCCGACGGCACGGTCGCATCCGGGCTGACCCCCCGGGAGCGGCTGACCAGAGGCCTGACCTACTCGACGGTAGGACCGGTGGATGTCACCCGCGGCCTCGTCGGGCTCGGGGCGCAGGGCACCCGGTCGACCGCGACGGAGATTCGTCGCCGCTACCGGGAGGGCCGGCTGGCCCGCGAACTCGCCGCGGCCCAGGAGACGATCGGCCAGGAGCTGGCAGCCGCCCAGGAAGTCGTCGCCAACTTGCCGCAGCTGCTGCAGGAGGCCCGCCGTAATCAGCGCCGCAGCAAGAAGCCCTGGGTGATCGCGGGTGCCGCTGGTGTCGCGGTCCTGGCCGCCGGTGGTATCGCGTTCAGCATCGTGCGCCGCTCGTCGCGTCCGGACCCGTCGCCCCTTCCGCCCAGCGTCGACGTCCAACCCCGTCCGTAGTCGCTGCCGCGGCCCCGGCGAGGGGCCGCAAAATGTACGGCGAAGCACCGGTTTTCTGACATTTTGGGGACCCTCGCGCACTCAGCCTCGCCGACGATGCCCGTCACAGGTGCGGTTTGACGTCCTCGGCCACCCACTGCGCGTAGTCCAGATACTCCTGGACTCCCCGCACCCGCGGGACCGGCACCGAGCTGTACGTGACGCCCTGCGCGGCAAGCCAACTCAGCCGGTCGATGAGTTCGGCGGCGCTCTTTCCGGCGCGCGCATCGGGGTCGTCGCGCACCACATGTCCTTCGCCGACACGGTTGGTCCCCAAGCCGTGCACGACGTCGAAGGCGCGGCCGTCGTAGCCGGGCTGGGACTTGATGAACTCGATCCGTTCGGCGATGTGGTGCGGCGGCGTCAGAAAGCACCACCACCCGGTGGCGAAGCGGGCCGCGCGACGCAACGCGGCGTCGGAGTCGCCGCCGATCCACACCGGAAGATGCGGCCGCTGAACGGGTTTGGGTTCGAAGGCCACGTCGCGGAAGGACACGTACCGGCCGTCGAAGCTGGGGCTGTCGCTGGTCCATAACTCGAGGATGGCGGCCAGATATTCGTCGGCCATCCGGCCCCGCTCGTGAAACGGGACTCCGAGCAATTCGAATTCGGGCTTCAGCCAACCGATGCCGAAGGTGACCGTGATGCGCCCGCCGCTCATCCAGTCGGCGGTGGCCAGGGCCTTGGCGAGCACGATGGGATGCTGCAACGGCAGCAGGGTGACCGCTGAGCTGAGCCGGATGCGGTCGGTGGCGCCGGCGAGGTAGGCCTGCGCCACTGTGGACTGCAGGAAATGCGGACCGGACAGTTCGACGTGCTCGGTGGGTATGACGTAGTGCTCCGGCACCGCGATCATGTCGTATCCCCACTGGTCCGCGTATTTGGCCATCCGGGTCTGCTCGGCGCCGGTCACGTCGGCTTCCCACGGTTGCATCATGGCTTTGAGCCGCATGGTGTGGGGGAGCGGGAACAGCAATTTCACAGCCGCGACGTCCTTTCCCGGACCGAGTGACTCTCGGCCCTGGCCGGTGCATTGTCTACCCGTACAGGATGGCCATGAGGAGGCCCAATGAGCGAACACGATGTACGCATGATCATGCTGTCGACCGACGATCTGGACGAATCGATCCGGTTCTACAGCGAGACGCTTGGGATGGCGGTCAAGTTTCGCGACGGAACCCACTTCGCGGCGTTGGACGGCGGATCGGTGACGCTGGCGCTGGCGACCGCGGTGGACCATCCGATCCCCGGCCAGGTCGTCGTCGGGATCAAGACCGATGACGTCGACGCCGCGGCGAAGGCCGTCGAGGCCAGTGGCGGCGGCATCGTGAACGGTCCGTACGACGACGCGCACGAGCGGCGGGCCGTGGTCTATGACAACAAGGGCAACGGGTTGGTGTTCTACAGTCCGCTGAGGCGCTGAACAGCTGCTTCGAAAATTTGTGGAGCCTAGGGGAATCGAACCCCTGACACCCGCCTTGCAAAGGCGGTGCTCTACCAACTGAGCTAAGGCCCCTCTGGGTGACCGGGTGGGTGATCAGAGGTTGGGTCGGGCGCCACGTGCCAGACTTCGACGTCGCGCCGCGAGCGGACTACCGCCGCAGTCGCCGCGCCGAGGGCGGCGGTTACTGCCAGCGGCAATGCCAACTTCACACGACGTCTTGACGGGCTCATGTCGTGGGCCTAGGAGGACTCGAACCTCCGACCTCTTCGTTATCAGCGAAGCGCTCTAACCGCCTGAGCTATAGGCCCGTACTGCGCGTACGGCCGAGCAGCGAGATTACCGCACCGGCCGCCCGACTCCCAAAACGCTAATCCCGATCGGCCAGTGTGACTTCGATACCGCCGATCAGATCGGTCGTCAGGTTGTAGACGAACGCGGCGATCGTGGCCATCGCTGTCATCAGCACGATGTTGACCAACCCGATCAGCACGGCCCCGCCGAAGATGGTGCCGCTGGAGACGAGTTCGCCGCTGCTGCCGCTGGTGTTGTTCAGCAGGTCGCCGACGTTGCTGTTGAGCTTGGCCCACACACCCATACCGCCGAGCACCAGATAGAGGAACGCGACCGCGATCATCCACACGAAGAACAACGCCACCGACAGCAGCAGCGACACCTTCAAGGTGCTCCACGGGTCGATCCGGCGGATCTGCATGCTGGCCCGTACCGGCCCCCGCGCCCGGCGGGACCCGACGGCGACCCGAGACTCCCGCGCCTCACCGCTGGACCGGCGGGTGCCCGACGAGGTGGCGGTGTCCGAGCTGCGCTCGGACGTGGATTTGTTCGACGTCGCCCGCGGGATCGGCCCGGACAGGTCGGGCAGTTCGCTGGCGTACGCCTCGTTGGGTGAATTCTCGCTACGCACTGCTTGGGCCTCCGCCTGTGAGCCGGTGGTCGGGGCCGACCCTCCGGAGATGAAGCGATTCAGCCGCGCCTCGGGACTGGTGGGCGGGCGGACATCGGTGGGCCGGTCGGCCGCGGGCCGTGGCCCCGATTGGGATCCGGATTGGGACGAGGCTCGAGCGGCTCCGCGCTGCCAGGGCGGCGGATCGCCGGCATCCGGCACGCGGCCCGGTCCGGTCGTGGCTCGGTGTGCGCCGGCACGTTCACCGGACCCGTCCCCGTTCGGGTTGTCGCCCGGGCTGGGTGCACCCGGCTCGTTCGGTGAACTCACCCCGACTCCTAACGTGTGTTCTCGAGTAGCCGAGTCTATGCCGGGTCGGCAGGGCGCCGATCCACCGCCCGCTAGGTGGCCGAACCCTCGTCGCTTTCGCCGTTCTCCTCCGCGCCTTCCTCGGCGTTGCGCGCGATGGCCAGCAGCGTGTCGCCTTCACCCAGGTTCATCAGGCGGACGCCCTTGGTCTGGCGTCCCGCCTTGCGCACCTGGCGGGCCGTGGTCCGGATGACGCCGCCACCGGAGGTGATCGCGTAGAGCTCGCTCTCGTCGTCGACGATCAAAGCGCCGACCAGTCGGCCGCGCCGCCGGTCGTACATGATGGTCAGCACGCCCTTGCCGCCGCGGCCTTGCACCGGGTACTCCTCGATGCCCGTGCGTTTGGCGTAGCCGCCGGCGGTGGCGACGAGTAGGTAGGTGCCTTCGCGGACCACGTTCAGCGACAGCAGCCGGTCGTCGGCGTTGAACCGCATGCCCTGTACGCCGGAGGTGGCGCGGCCCATCGGTCGCAGCGCCTCGTCGGTCGCCGAGAACCGGATGGATTGCCCGTTGGCCGACACCAGCAGCAGGTCGTCGTCGGCCGAGCACAGCACGGCCCCGACGAGTTCGTCTTCGCCGCGCAGGTTGACCGCGACGATGCCGCCTGAGCGGTTGGAGTCGAAGTCGGTGAGTCGGGACTTCTTCACCAGGCCGTTGCGGGTGGCCAGTACCAGGTACGGCGCGTCTTCGTAACTCTTGATCTGGATGACCTGGGCGATGCGCTCCTCCGGCTGGAACGCCAGCAGGTTGGCGACGTGCTGGCCGCGCGCCGTGCGCAGCGCTTCGGGCAATTCGTAGGCCTTCGCCCGGTATACCCGGCCCTGCGTGGTGAAGAACAGGATCCAGTCATGGGTCGAGCAGACGAAGAAGTGCCGCACGATGTCGTCTTGCTTGAGGCCGGCACCTTGCACGCCCTTGCCGCCGCGCTTTTGGCTGCGGTACAGGTCGGTCTTGGTGCGCTTGGCGTAGCCGGTTTCGGTGATGGTGACGACGACGTCCTCACGCGCGATCAGGTCCTCGTCGCTGACGTCGCCGTCGGCGGCGACGATCCGGGTGCGACGGTCGTCGCCGTGTTTTTGCACAATCTCGTCGAGCTCTCCCCTTACGATGCCGCGCTGCCGTTCGGGTTTGGCGAGAATGTCTTCCAGGTCGGCGATTTCGGCTTCGATCTTGGCCAGGTCGTCGACGATGCGCTGCCGTTCCAGGGCGGCCAGCCGGCGCAGCTGCATGTCCAGGATGGCCTGGGCCTGGATCTCGTCGATGTCGAGCAGTTCGATCAGGCCCTGGCGGGCGACGTCGACGGTCTCCGATGCCCGGATGAGTGCGATGACTTCGTCCAGCGCGTCCAGTGCCTTGACCAGACCACGCAGAATGTGGGCCCGCTCGTTGGCTTTTCGCAGCCGGTAGGTGGTGCGACGGACGATCACGTCGAGTTGGTGCTCGACGTAGTAACGGATCATCTGGTCCAGGCGCAGGGTGCGCGGCACCCCGTCGACGATGGAGAGCATGTTGGCGCCGAAGCTGGTTTGCAGCTGGGTGTGCTTGTAGAGGTTGTTCAGCACCACCTTGGCCACGGCGTCGCGTTTGAGTTCGATCACGATGCGCAGCCCGACCCGGTCGCTGGACTGGTCCTCGATGTTGGCGATGCCGGTCAGCCTGCCGTCCCGCACCTGCTCGGCGATCGAGGTGATGAAGTTGTCGTGGTTGACCTGATAGGGCAACTCGGTGATCACCAGCGACGTGCGTCCGCGCGAATCCTCTTCCACCTCAACGACTCCGCGCATCCGGATGGAGCCGCGACCGGTGGTGTAGGCATCGGAGATGCCTTGCGATCCGACGATGAGTCCGTGCGTGGGGAAGTCGGGGCCCTTGACGCGCTCCATGACGGCGGCCAGCGTCGCCTCTTCGTCGGCGTCGTGGTTGTCCAGGCACCAGAACACCGCCTCGGCGAGCTCGCGCAGGTTGTGCGGCGGGATGTTGGTGGCCATACCGACCGCGATCCCGCCCGAGCCGTTGGCCAGCAGGTTGGGGAACCGGCTCGGCAGTACCGTGGGTTCCTGCACCCGGCCGTCGTAGTTCGGGATGAAATCGACTGTCTCCTCGTCGATTTCGCGTAGCATCTCCATGGCCAGCGGCGTCAGGCGGGCTTCGGTGTTGTGACTGACAAAACCGTTAGTCAGGAACGCATGGTCGTCGGTGTCGACGCGGAGGCTGTAGACCGGTTGCACACCGGCGTCGGTCACCGAGGCAACTTTGGCGTAGTAGAAGCGGCCGTCGGTGAGGTCGGTCGCGATGGCGCGTACATCGGGATCAGCAATGCGCGAGAGGATTTCGTCGCCATCGCGCCGCCAGCGGCCGAGTCGATCGATGTTGTGCTTTCGCAGCCATTCCTTGTCGACCCAACGGCTCGCGCAGTGCTTACGAATGAACTGCGCCAGGCCCGGAACGTGATCGCTGTCCATGCCCGCGCACGGCGGCATGGCTGAGAGGATATTGGTCAGCTTCTTTTGCTTGGCGCCACCGAATCCGACTTGGGCTGCGAATAATTCGGCTTGAGCCCGGTTGGTGATGACGACCTTGTACTCGCCGACGGCGTGCAGGTAGCGGCGGGATATGACGCCGAATTCGAGCAGCAGCTGCTGCACGTCAATGGCTAGCTGCTTGCTGCGCGTCGAGTAAGAGATCTGGATCGTGTTGCGCGGGAGTGCTGAACACGATCCGTCGCCTTCGAACAGTGCTTGCAGGAAGGCGCGCTTGACGACGGCGGGGGAGTGCCACAGCCATGCCGGTACTGCCTTGTCCGCCGAACGCTGACCAACTAGTTCGCAGAGTCGTGTGCCTCTGAAATTGGTGAGGTTTTGGATATCCAGTTCATGGAGGGTCGAACCCGACGCGATAGTGCGTGAATACACGTGGCGCCGCCCACCCACAATCGCGTCGTACGCGGCGACGACCGTGTTGAAGTAGGCTCGGTCTACGTTGTTGAATCCGGCGCGCTTCTCCGAGACGAACCCTTCGCTGATAAAGGCGCCCAGCAGCAGTGCTTCCATCGTGTCGTGCCAGTCGGCTGGCCCGAACTCCGTTGGTGGCGTGCGTTGTAGCACGACATAGTCGTCGGGGCGTATCTCCTCGATCAACTTCCACAACAGCGTCGGCACGCCGCCCACATCAACCAGGCAAAGCAACGGGTGATTCGCGGTGCCAGTGACTTCATAGCCTTCGGCGGTGCGCACCGTGTAGGTCTGGTGCTCACCCGAATGGAACAGGCGGTCGGCGGCGACGGGGTTTCCGTGCCGGTCGAGAACCTTCAGATCGACCTCGTTGTCGGAATTCGGCCGAGCCCCGGCGACGATGTCGGCGATGCGAACAGATTGCCCGAAAGGCAAGCGCACCAATGCATCCCCGGAACAGCAATACCTCATCGCCGCCGGCGGGTCGTTGCCCGGCGAGCCGAAGTTGCCCTGCCCGTCGACCAGCGGGTACCGCAGCGACCATGGCTGCGCCATGCGCACCAACGTGTCGTAGATCGAGGCGTCGCCGTGCGGGTGGTAGTTACCCATCGTCTCGGCGACCGAGCGCGCCGACTTGGCGTGGCTGCGGTCCGGGCGGAATCCCGAGTCGTACATCGCATACAACACCCGGCGGTGCACCGGCTTGAGCCCGTCACGGACCTCTGGCAGCGCGCGCCCGACGATGACGCTCATCGCGTAATCGATGTAACTGCGCTGCATCTCGTGCTGGATGTCGACCGGCTCGATCCGGTCGACCGAGTCGTCACCAGGCGGCAGCGTCGTGTCTGTCATGAATTCCTCGTTTGTCTGGTCAAAACGTGGATGGGACTAAACGTCTAGGAAGCGAACGTCTTTGGCGTTGCGGGTGATGAAGCTGCGGCGGGCTTCGACGTCCTCACCCATCAGGATGGAGAACAGCTCGTCGGCCGCGGCGGCGTCGTCGAGGGTGACCTGCCGCAGCACCCGCACCGACGGGTCCATCGTGGTTTCCCACAGCTCCTTGGCGTCCATCTCACCCAGACCCTTGTAGCGCTGGATGCCGTCTTCCTTGTTGATCTTCTTGCCGGCCTTCAGGCCCGCCTCGAGCAGGCCGTCGCGCTCGCGGTCGGAGTAGGCGAATTCGGGTTCGGTGCGCTGCCACTTCAACTTGTACAGCGGCGGCTGCGCGAGGAACACGTGCCCGTTCTCGATCAGCGGACGCATGAAGCGGAACAGCAAGGTCAGCAGCAGCGTCGAAATGTGTTGTCCGTCAACGTCTGCGTCGGCCATCAGCACGATCTTGTGGTAGCGCAGCTTGGTCAGGTCGAACTCGTCGTGGATACCGGTGCCGAGCGCGGTGATGATGGCTTGCACTTCGGTGTTCTTCAGCACCCGGTCGATCCGGGCCTTTTCGACGTTGATGATCTTGCCGCGCAACGGCAGGATCGCCTGGAACATCGAGTCGCGCCCGCTCTTGGCCGAACCGCCGGCCGAGTCCCCTTCCACCACATACAGTTCCGACTTACGCGGATCCGTCGAGCGGCAGTCGGCCAGCTTGCCGGGCAGACCGCCCAGATCGGTGGCGCTCTTGCGGCGCACCAGCTCTCGCGCTTTGCGCGCCGCGATCCGGGCCTGCGCGGACGAGACCGCCTTGTTCACCACCGTTTTCGCCTCGGACGGGTTCGCCTCGAACCAGTGCGTCAGCTGCTCGTTGCACACCTTCTGCACGAACGACTTGACTTCGGTGTTGCCCAGCTTCGTCTTGGTCTGACCCTCGAACTGCGGTTCGGCGACCTTGACAGAGATGACCGCCGCCAGCCCTTCGCGGATGTCGTCACCGGTGAGGTTGGGGTCCTTGTCTTTCAACAACTTCTTGTCTTTGGCGTACTTGTTCACCACCGACGTCAGCGCGCTGCGGAAACCCTCTTCGTGCGTGCCGCCTTCATGGGTGTTGATGGTGTTGGCGAAGGTGTGCACCGATTCGGAGTAGCCGCCGTTCCACTGCATGGCGATCTCGACCTCATGGCCGGTGCCCTTGCCATCGAAGTCGATCACGCTCTGCTGGATCGGGCTCTTGGTGCGGTTGATGTGCTTGACGAAATCCACCAGGCCGCCGGGGTAGTGGAAGGTGCGCTTCTTGACCTTCTGCGGCGCTTTGGCTTCTGCTTCGATCTCTTCCGCGGACTTGGGGGCTTCGGCGTGGTCGCTGACCACCTCGTCGACGACTTCGTCCTGCTCCACCCGCTCGTCGGTGAGGTTGATGGTCAGCCCCTTGTTCAGGAACGCCATCTCCTGCAGCCGACGGGCCACGGTCTCGAAGTCGTATTCGGTGGTTTCGAAGATGTCCGGGTCGGCCCAGAACCGGATGGTGGTCCCGGTCTTCTTGGTTGCCTCACCCTGCTTCAACGTGCCCGGCACGGCGCGGTCGTAATACTGCGACCATTGGTGTCCGTCGCGCTTGATGTCGACTTCGAGTCGGGTGGACAGCGCGTTGACCACCGAGACGCCCACACCGTGCAGACCACCACTGACGTTGTAGCCGCTGTTCTCCCCGCCGAACTTGCCGCCGGCGTGCAGCTGGGTCATGACCACATCGACGGTGGGCGCCCCGGTGGCGTGCATGGCAACCGGGATGCCGCGGCCGTTGTCGGCGACTTCGACGCTGCCGTCATCGAGCAGCTTCACGTCGACCTGGGTGGCGTAGCCGGCCATCGCCTCGTCGACAGAGTTGTCCACCACCTCCCACACCAGATGGTGCAGACCGCGCTCACCGGTGGACCCGATATACATGCCCGGGCGTTTACGGACGGCCTCCAGACCCTCCAGAACGGTGATGGCCGAAGCGCCGTATTCGTCTTGTGCCTTCTTCTTCTGGGCAGCCACTGGCGGGACGCTCTCCTTGGGGTTCGCA
Source organism: Mycobacterium sp. NGS67 (assembly GCF_059812185.1). Classification (NCBI taxonomy): domain Bacteria; kingdom Bacillati; phylum Actinomycetota; class Actinomycetes; order Mycobacteriales; family Mycobacteriaceae; genus Mycobacterium; species Mycobacterium sp. NGS67. Next base: position 294,898 of record NZ_JCALCF010000001.1, on the reverse strand, counting down.
GACAAGCGGCCCAACACCGCTCACGGATCCCTCACAGTCTACCGTCACCCACCGTCAGGACTGACTCTGCGGCGGCGTTTCCACACACCTAATCGTGCCGTGCGTGGAATTTCTCGATTCAAGATAGGGTTGACCGCTTCGGGAGGTGGCTGGCCGCGTTCTGGCGGCTCTCAGACAACACCCCGGGTGGCCCTATCCGTAGGTGTCGCGGGGTCCTTTACCGCCGGGTGCGCGCAGCGGCCCTTTTCGCCAGGACGGCGCGGCCGGCCCGGTGATCTTCAAGGAGGTCACGACACCGTTGCCCACGGCGGCGGCGATCTTCGCCAGCAGCTGGGCCTGCATGAGCCGCAACTGGGTGGCCCAGGCCGTCGACTCGGCCGTCACACTGAGCACCCCGTCGTTGAGCGCCGCTGGGGTCGCGTGGTCGGCGATCTGATGACCGACTACCGCATTCCACTGACCGAAGACCATGCCTTCGGCCACCTGAGTGGTCCAGCCCTGTTGCTTGGCCAGGTCGCGGGTCAACCGGCCCAGGGGTTGCGGGTCGCGGGTATCCGGGCCGGGACCCGACCACCGCCGGCGCGATCCCGCGCCGCGGCGCCCCCGGGGCTCGACGGGTGCGGCCCGGCCCCGGCCGGCGTCCTGTCCGCGCGCGCGTGCGGCGGAGCGGGCTTCTTCCAGCGTGCGCCGGACCAGGTCCAGGCCGCGCTGATTCACCTCCCCCTGATCTGCCGGCTCGTCGGTCACGGTTGCACCTCCGACACCGGACCGGAATCGCCGTCGCGCAACTCGATACGCACCTGTCGGGCCTCCCAGCCGTCGGGAATGTCTTCCGGGACCGCCGCGGTCACCAGCACCTGTTCGGCGGACTCGGCGACCGCGGCCAACGCCTGACGCCGCTTGGTATCCAGTTCGGCGAACACGTCGTCGAGCAGCAGTACCGGGTCGCTGCCGTCGGTACGCAGCAACTCATAGGCCGCCAGTCGCAGCGCCACCGCGAACGACCACGATTCGCCGTGGCTGGCAAAGCCTTTCGCGGGCTGATCGCCGAGTCGCAATTCGAGGTCGTCGCGGTGCGGACCCACCAGACACACCCCCCGTTCCAGTTCGGCGTCACGGCGCGCGGCCAACGCCGTCAACAACGCACTTTCCAGCAGCTCCCGATCCGCCACCAACGTGTCCGTGCTGGAACGGTAACCGATTGCCGCCGAACGTGATTCGGGTGCCAGCAACCGGTAGGCCTGCTCTACCTCCGGGGCCAGTTGGTTCACCAGGTCGATACGGGCGGCCATGAGCTGGGCGCCGTGCTCGGCCAGCCGGCTGTCCCACACCTCCAACGTGTCCAGCGCCCCCCGATCGCCCCGAAACCGCGCCCCGGCCAACGATTTCAACAACGCGGTGCGCTGCCGGAGCACCTTGTCATAGTCGGCCCGCACGCCGGCGATGGTCGGCCGGCGCACCGTCGCCAAATCGTCGAGGTAGCGACGCCGATCCGCCGGGTCGCCGCGCACCAGCGCCAGATCTTCCGGAGCGAACAACACCGCACGCAGTACGCCGACGATCTCGCGCGTGCTACGGACCGGGGACCTGTTCAACCGCGCCTTGTTCGCCCGGCCCGCGGCGATCTCGAGGTCGACGGCACATTCGCGGCCCTCGTTCACCACGATGGTCGACACCACAGCCCGATCCGCACCCGTGCGGATCAGCGGTGCGTCGGTACCGACCCGATGGGACCCCAGGGTCGAGGAATACCACAGCGCTTCGACAAGATTGGTCTTGCCGAAGCCGTTGCGGCCGACGAAAACCGTGCGGCCGGGCGCCAATTCGAGGTCCACCCGCTCCCAGGACCGGAAATCACGCAAGCCCAGATGCCGGACGTACACGTGTGCGTCCCAGCGATTCAGCCCGGCAGCCGCACCGGCATCAACAAGTACACGTAGTCCGTCGGCACCGCAGCGAACGGCCCGCTGCCAGTCGGCACCTCATCGTCGGCCGAAGCCGGCCGCAGCAGGGCGGGCTTGCCCGGGGTGGTGAAACCGAACGACACCCGCTCGGAATGCAGCGAACCCAGTCCGTCGGTCAGGTAAGTGGGGTTGAACGCGATGGTCAACGGTTCTCCGGCGTAGTCGACCGCGAGATCTTCTTCGGCCCGTCCGACATCGTCGGCGCCGGCCGACAGCCGCAGCATGCCCTCGGCGAACTCCATGCGAATCTGCGCGCCACGCTCGGCCACCAGCGCGACCAGCTTGATCGCCTCGGTCAACTCGGCCACGTTGATCGTGGCCACCGCGGTGTGTTCGGCCGGCAGCAGCTGACGGAACTTCGGGAACTCGGCATCCAGCAAGCGGGTGGTGCTGCGCTTGCCGTTGCCGCTGATCCCCAGCAGGCCGTCTTTTCCGACCGCGGACCCGGCACCCAGCGACAACCGGACTTCAGAGCCGTCGGCGCCGGCTTTGGCCGCTTCCGCCAGCGTCTTGGCCGGCACCAACACCGAGGCCTCGATATCTGGGGACAACGCCGACCAGGTCAGTTCGCGCACGGCCAGCCGGAACCGGTCGGTGGCCGCCAAAACCACCGTCTCACCGGAGATCTCGACACGGATGCCGGTCAGCATCGGCAGCGTGTCATCCCGGCCGGCGGCGATGGCGACCTGGCCGATGGCTTCGGCGAACAACTCGGCCGGCAACGTCCCGGTCTCCTCGGGCAGGGTCGGCAGCGTCGGGTAATCCTCGACGGCCATCGTCGGCAGCGAGAACCTGGCGCTCCCGCAGGTCAGAGCGACCCGGTTGCCGTCGACGTAGAAATCCACCGGTTTGTTCGGCAACGCCCTGGTGATGTCGGACAACAACCGCCCAGACACCAAAACGCTTCCCGGGGAAGCGATTTCGGCGGGAACTTGGACCTCGGCGGAGACTTCGTAGTCGAATCCGGAGATGGTCAGACCGTCCTCGGTGCCGTTCAGCAACACCCCGGACAGCACCGGCACCGTCGGCCGTGACGGCAGGTTCTTGGCGACCCACGACACCGCATCGGCGAACGACTCCCGGACCAGACGAAACCTCAAGTCGGTGACAGCACGTGTCGTAGCCGCGTCCATTGCGTCCCTTCACCTAACAGTGAACTTCAAATCCATGGGCCAGCTCCCCCGCCGGCGTCGGGGACTGCGCAACGGCAGTCGAAGAACAACCGTAGAGCTTCTCGAGCCAACTTGAAAGCTAATCGCCGACGCCGACAAACCGACGCCGGGACCGGTCTGCGGGCACCGAAGACGAGCTGTCCCCAACCGTGTACTTCAAACCAGAAACGACGAAGAGATCTCAATATCAGTATTAAGGGGTGTGCAATCTGGGGACAGCTGGGTCTTCGCGCTGCTAGGGCGCGGGCGGCACTGTGCATGACGGGGCCTGCGGTTGTGAGATCCGTGGTGGACAACTGGGGATGAATCACCGATGTGCACCGGACGGCCGGTGGTGCACGGCAGTTTTCCCGGTTTGTGCACAGAACTACACACACCGCGACGGTGGGACGGTTGTGACTCGAGGGGGCAAAGTTTTTTGCAGAAAAGTGCCCGGAGGGCGCCGGACCGGATCGGTGTCAGCGCTTGGAGCGCTGCCGGATGCGGGTGGTGAGCTCTTTGACGTTGTCGAAGATCTCGCGCCGCTGCGCCATTTCCCCGCGGATCTTCTTCTCCGCGTACATCACCGTGGTGTGATCGCGGCCGAACGCCTGCCCGATCTTGGGCAAGGACAGGTCGGTCAGCTCCCGGCACAGGTACATCGCGATCTGACGGGATTGGGCCAGCGGGCGGGCCTTGCCGGGGCCGCGTAATTCCTCGACGGTGGTGTCGAAATACTCCGCGGTGGCCGCCATGATGGTGGCCGCGCTGATCTGCATGCCGCTCGCGTCGGCGATCAGGTCGCGCAGCACGATCTCGGCCAGCGCCTTGTCGATCGGGGTCTTGTTCAGCGACGCGAACGCGGTGACCCGGATCAGCGCACCCTCGAGCTCGCGGATATTGCGTTCGATGCTGCTGGCGATCAGTTCCAGGACGTCGTCGGGCACCGCCAGCCGTTCCACTTGTGCTTTCTTGCGCAGGATGGCGATGCGGGTCTCGAGGTCCGGCGGCTGCACGTCGGTGATCAGTCCCCACTCGAACCGCGTCCGCAGCCGGTCTTCGAGGGTGGCCAGCTGTTTGGGAGGACGGTCCGAGGAGATGACGATCTGCTTGTTGGCGTTGTGCAGCGTGTTGAAGGTGTGGAAGAACTCTTCCTGGATCCCGTCCTTGCCTTCGATGAACTGGATGTCATCGACGAGCAACACGTCCACATCGCGGTAGCTGCGCTTGAAGGACACCTTGCGGTCGTCACGCAGCGAGTTGATGAAGTCGTTGGTGAATTCCTCGGTGGAGACGTACTTGACCCGCATGCCGGGGAACAGGCGCTGCGCGTAGTTACCGGCGGCGTGCAACAGGTGCGTCTTGCCCAGGCCGGACTCGCCCCAGATGAACAGCGGGTTGTACGCCCGCGCGGGTGCCTCGGCGATCGCCAGTGTCGCGGCGTGCGCGAACCGGTTGGAGGAGCCGATCACAAACGTGTCGAACGTGTAGCGCCGGTTGAGGCTGGTGCCGCCGGCCGCCGCGGTGTCGCTGGTGTGCGGGCGCGCGCTGAAATAAGTCGGCCAGCTCTGGGCGTCGCCGTCGTCCTCGGCTTCGTCGGCCTCGCCGGCGGGTGGTGGTGCCGTCTCATTCGGTGGCAACGCGCCGTCGTCGTCCGGGGGTGGGGCGATGCGCACGCCGAGTTGGATCTGCTGTCCGAGCCGGCGGCTGAGTGCATCGGTGATCGGGTTACGCAGGTGACGTTCGATCTCGTTCTGCACGAACACACTCGGGACCGACAGCAACGCAAAGCCTTCGACGATGGTCAGCGGTTGCACGAGGTTGAGCCACGCGCGCTGCTGGGGAGTCAGGGGAGTGGTGAGGGGGGATCCGTTGCCGGAGTCACCGTTGAGTTCGGCGACAACCGCGTTCCACACCGTGGCGAATCCGGAACCGGGGTCATCGGTCAACGACGCATCTCCTGGTCCGACGGTCGAGGTACAGCGGGGTCCCGGCGACGAGCAGCTGTCCACATGGTTATCCACAGGTGTGGAAGGAACGGTCGATAACGTGCCGCAGCATTTGCGCCGCGGTTCGCGATCTCCGTGCTGAAGACAACCATGAAAGCTGTCCACTCAGCTAGTCGATCCGCCATCCTCGCTTCATTGTCGACAGAGCTCCAAGTCCGCCCCGGCTTGGAAACTACACCCCGCGAAGCTAACAGTTTTCGTTGCGGCTGCCAACAGTTCTTTTTTGTATTCCGGTGGGCTCCTTGATGTTCTGGCGGGTCGGGTCCAGGACCGAGGCGGTGTGGGCAGGTTTGACCAGGCGAAGTCGCATCAGTACCCTCAAACAGTCGCCCGAAAGTCGGCGATACGGCTGCGACCCGGGGCCAGAACCCGGGGACCGCGCCGGCCAGCAAGCGAGACACTCTCCGACCGACGAGCTGTTAGGCCTCAGCGGGCGGATGGTTATGCCGAACACAGCGAGGAGAACGCCGTGGCCAAGGGCAAGCGGACCTTCCAGCCGAACTACCGGCGGCGAGCCCGGGTTCATGGTTTCCGGCTGCGGATGCGCACCCGTGCCGGACGCGCCATCGTTTCCAACCGGCGCAGCAAGGGTCGCCGCTCTTTGACTGCCTGATCGCAAGATCGGGCTTTCCAGCGGTGCTTTCTCCACGCAACCGCATGAGGCGGTCGACGGAGTTTGACGCGACAGTGAAGTACGGCATGCGCACGGTGCAGCCGGATGTCGTCGTCCATGTACGCCGGGGCACTGAGTCCGAGGGCGCAAGGCAGGAAAGTCGCGGCCCCCGGGTGGGATTGATCATCGCCAAGCGGGTAGGCACGGCGGTCGAACGTCACCGGGTGGCCCGCCGGCTGCGTCATGTGGCGCGGCCGATGCTGGACAGTCTGCATCCGCTCGATCAGGTGGTGATCCGCGCACTGCCCAGTAGCCGCCACGTCTCCTCGGCGTGGTTGGAACGACAGCTGCGCAGTGGCCTGCGGCGGGCTTTCGAACTCGCGGGTACCGAACGGTGAAGGTCTCGGCGCTCGGCGCCCCGGTGGTTCGCACGGTGGTCTACCTGATCCAGCTCTACCGGCACATGGTGTCGCCGCTGCGACCGCCGTCATGCCGGTTCATACCTACCTGTAGCCAATACGCCGTCGAAGCGCTGACCGAATACGGGGCGATTCGCGGGGGGTGGCTGGCGGTGGCCAGACTCGCCAAGTGTGGTCCCTGGCATCGGGGAGGATGGGACCCGATCCCGGAGCGCCACGAGCGCCGGGCTGACTTCGACGACGCCGCGGTCGACGGTGCGGCAGAGCAACGGGAGAGTGGAACTTTTGTTTGATTTCTTCAGCCTCGACTTCGTCTATTACCCGGTGTCGTGGATCATGTGGCTCTGGTACCGGGCATTCGCCTACGTGCTGGGACCCGACAACTTCTTCGCCTGGGCGCTGGCGGTGATGTTCCTGGTGTTCACCTTGCGGGCGCTGCTGTACAAGCCGTTCGTCAAGCAGATCCGCACCACCCGGCAGATGCAGGAGCTGCAGCCACAGATCAAGGCGCTGCAGAAGAAGTACGGCAAAGACCGGCAGCGGATGGCGATGGAGATGCAGAAGCTGCAACGCGAGCACGGCTTCAATCCGATCCTGGGCTGCCTGCCGATGCTGGCTCAGCTCCCGGTGTTCCTGGGCCTGTATCACGTGCTGATGTCGTTCAACCGGACGCAGTCCGGGATCGGCCGGATGGGCCTCTCGGTCAAGGACAACCGCGAACTGGGCAACTACGTGTTCAGCGCGACGGACGTCGGACACTTCCTGGACGCGAACCTATTCGGGGCGCCGATCGGTGCGGCGATTCGCCAGACCACCGGTCTGGACGCGTTCAGCCAGTTCGATCGGGGGATGCTGATCGCCGTGAGCGTGCCGGTGATGATCCTGGCCGGTATCGCCACGTACCTGAACAGCCGGGCGTCGGTGGCGCGGCAGAGCCCGGAGGCGGCCGCCAACCCGCAGACCGCCATGATGAACAAGCTGGCGCTGTACGTGTTTCCGCTCGGGGTGTTGATCGGACCGGTCCTGTTCCCGATGCCGCTGGCGATCATCCTGTATTGGTTCGCCAACAACATCTGGACGTTCGGTCAGCAGCACTACGTGTTCGGGATGATCGAGAAGGAAGACGAAGCCAAGAAGCAGGAAGCCATCCAGCGCCGCGCCGCCAATGCGCCCGCGCCGGGTGCCAAGCCCATTCGCAACAGGCCGACTCCGCCCAGCGCGAACAGTTCGGCGGGAGAGACCGGGTCGTCGGACGCGACAGTCGGCGCGGTCGAGGAGGACACGGTGGAGACCGCGCCCTCGCCGCCCGAGAAGCCGAATGCAGGGAGCCGACCTAATCAACCGGGCCGCACACCACGCCCCGGCGCACGACCCAAGAAGCGCAAACGTTAGCTCGCTCGGCCCGCGGTGCGCCGCGGAGAGCGACTGAGGAACCATGCGGCGCACCAGCCGCGAATACCCACAGGGAATGAGGGGAGAGAACGCTATGACGGATGCTGACATCACCGATGTCGACACCCAAGACCAACCCGAGACCGAGGCGGCGAACGGGGCAGCGGTCGACGACGGCGAGGACCTGGAAGAGCGCTTGGTCGCCGAAGGCGAGATCGCCGGGGACTATCTGGAAGAGCTGTTGGACCTGCTGGACTTCGACGGCGACATCGACTTGGACGTCGAAGGCAACCGCGCGGTTGTGAGCATCGACGGCAGCGACGATCTCAACAAGTTGGTCGGCCGCGGGGGCGAGGTGCTGGACGCGCTGCAAGAGCTCACCCGGCTGGCCGTGCACCAGAAGACCGGCGTGCGCAGCCGGCTGATGCTGGACATCGCGAGTTGGCGCCGTCGTCGCCGGGACGAACTGGCGTCGCTGGGTGACAAGGTGGCCCGGCGGGTAGCCGAGACCGGTGAGCGCGAGGCCCTCTCGCCGATGACACCGTTCGAGCGCAAGATCGTCCACGACGCGGTCGCTGCCGTGCCCGGGGTGCACAGCGAAAGCGAGGGCGTGGAACCGTCCCGCCGCGTCGTCGTGCTGCGTGACTGATTCGTAGGACGACTGTGACCCGGCCGCGATGACCGGAGTTACAGCGGTGTAGTTCGGTCGGGTCGGACGCGGGAACGGAGGAATGTTTCACGTGAAACATGTCGATCCGTTCCCATTGCGGCCCGACGCCAGCGCTTCGGGAGCCGACGCCAGTGCCGCCACTGCAGCGGCGGAGGCGGTCTTCGGTCCACGGATTGAGCTGGCGCGGCGCTACGCAGACATCCTGGCGACAGCGGGGGTGGAGCGCGGGTTGCTGGGTCCGCGGGAAGTCGCACGCCTGTGGGAGCGCCATATCTTGAACACCGCGGTCATCGCGGAGCTGCTCGCCCCGAACGATCGGATCATCGACATCGGCTCGGGAGCCGGGTTGCCGGGCGTGCCACTGGCGATCGCCCGGCCAGACTTGCGTGTCGTCCTCCTGGAGCCGATGCTGAGGCGCACCGACTTTCTCCGCGAGGTCGCCGAAGAGTTGGACCTGCCGGTCGAGGTGGTACGTGGCCGCGCGGAGGAACCCGGCATTCGCAAGAGGTACGGCGGCAGCGATGCGGCGGTTTCACGGGCCGTCGCTTCGCTAGACAAACTGACGAAGTGGAGTATGCCGTTGCTGAGGCATGAGGGACAGATGATCGCCGTCAAGGGCGAGCGTGCTCAGGAAGAGGTCGAGGAACACCGGCCTGGGATGGCTGCGTCCGGTGCGGTCGATGTCAGGGTGGTGGCGTGTGGCGCGACCTATTTGGAGCGACCCGCGACCGCGGTGGTGGCGCGGCGCGGCACGCCGGTCCGGCGTACGCGGGCGTCCGGGGGAGCGGCATGAGGTGGAGCCGTAACGCAGCCGCGCCGACGGAGCAACCGGCCCGGCCGGCGGTCCCGTCGGCTACCGATCCAGGAGCCCAGGAGGGCGTGTCCCCGGTGGCGGCGACGCCGTCGCGGGCGCAGAATCCCACGGTGAATGTTTCACGTGAAACATCGACCGAATTCGACACTCCCATCGGAGCCGCCGCCGAGCGGGCGATGCGAGTGCTGCACACCACCCATGAGCCGCTGCCGCGGCCCCGGCAGCGCCGCGTCTTCACCATCGCCAACCAGAAGGGCGGGGTGGGGAAGACGACCACCGCCGTCAACCTCGCGGCCGCACTCGCGGTCCAGGGCCTCAAAACGCTCGTCGTCGACCTCGACCCCCAGGGCAACGCCAGCACCGCACTGGGCATCACCGACCGGCAATCGGGCACACCGTCGTCCTACGAAGTGCTGATTGGCGAGGTGGCCCTGCGGGATGCACTGCGCCGCAGCCCGCACAGCGAACGGCTCTTCTGTGTGCCGGCCACCATCGACCTCGCCGGCGCGGAGATCGAATTGGTCAGCATGGTGGCGCGGGAGAACCGGTTGCGCAACGCCTTGGCCGAACTGGACAGCTTCGACTTCGACTACGTCTTCGTGGACTGTCCGCCGTCGCTGGGTCTGCTCACCATCAACGCCCTCGTCGCGGCACCCGAGGTGTTGATTCCGATCCAGTGCGAGTACTACGCCCTCGAGGGCGTGTCACAGCTGATGCGCAACATTGAAATGGTGAAGGCTCACCTCAATCCGCAACTCGACGTGACGACGGTGATCCTCACGATGTACGACGGTCGGACCAAGCTCGCGGATCAGGTCGCCGAAGAGGTGCGGCGGTACTTCGGGGACAAGGTTCTGCGCACGGTCATCCCGCGCAGCGTGAAGGTTTCCGAGGCACCGGGCTACAGCATGACGATCATCGATTACGATCCCGGTTCGCGCGGGGCGATGAGTTATCTGGACGCCAGCCGCGAACTCGCCCAACGTGATCGACCACCAGCCGGGAGGGACTAACTGATGACGACACCGTCACGCCGCAAGGGCGGCCTGGGCCGCGGCCTGGCTTCGCTGATCCCCACCGGTCCCGCAGACGGCGACTCCGGCCCGGCGACACTGGGCCCGCGCATGGGATCCGCAGCCGCCGACGTGGTGATCGGTGGCCCGCTACCGGATGCCGCCGCGATGGGCGCGGTATACCGGGAGATCGCACCGACCGACATCGAGCCCAACCCTCGTCAGCCGCGGCAGGTCTTCGATGACGAGGCGCTCTCGGAGTTGGTGCACTCCATCCGCGAATTCGGGCTGTTGCAGCCGATCGTGGTGCGTGCGGTCCCGGGAGCAACAAGTGGTGCCCGCTATCAGATCGTGATGGGGGAGCGGAGGTGGCGCGCGGCGCAGGAGGCGGGCCTCGCCACGATCCCGGCCATCGTGCGCGAGACAGGCGACGACAACCTGTTGCGCGACGCACTGCTGGAGAACATCCACCGGGTCCAGCTGAACCCTCTGGAAGAAGCGGCGGCATACCAACAGCTGCTCGACGAGTTCGGGGTCACCCACGACGAACTGGCCGCCCGCATCGGCCGGTCGCGCCCCCTGATCACCAACATGATCCGGTTGCTCAAGTTGCCGATACCCGTTCAGCGTCGGGTGGCCGCGGGTGTGCTGTCCGCCGGCCACGCGCGGGCTCTGCTGTCGCTGGAAGCCGGACCGGAGGCGCAGGAGGAACTGGCGAGCCGGATCGTCGCGGAAGGCCTCTCGGTGCGCGCCACCGAGGAGGCAGTCACGTTGGCCAACCGGGGGGACGGCGCCGCACCGGCACCGCCCCGGCGTAAGCCGATCCAGATGCCCGGGCTGCAGGATGTCGCCGAGCGACTGTCGAATGCCTTCGACACCCGGGTCACCGTCGCGCTCGGAAAGCGCAAGGGCAAGATCGTGGTCGAATTCGGATCGGTCGACGACCTGCAGCGGATCATCGATCTGATGACCGCGACGAAGGCGTGAGACGGCTCGACCCGACATACCAAGTAATTACGTCACTGTGACACCGACCTGGTTCCGGGACCCGTCCCGGTCGACTCGAGCCGTCGTCGATAACGGAGATCCGTTGTGCGTCAAGTTTTTTCGGTAATCGACGAGCCGACCGACGGCGACACTGGCCCGATACCGGCCGACTCTCCTATTCTGGAGGGGTTGCCGGAGTACGTCAGGCCGGGGAGAGCGGGGACGAGCCACATCGGCCGTGCTACGTCGCGAGAACGCCGGGTGGCATGCGCAAGGTCGTCGGGCGTGAGCACCGCACGGAGACTAGGAGTCTAGTGTCAGCTCGGATTACAGCGCTGCGGCTCGAAGCCTTCGAGCAGCTCCCCAAGCACGCGCGGCGGTGCGTGTTCTGGGAGGTCGACCCGGCGACGCTCGGCAAGGACGAGCACCTGGCCGATCCTGAATTCGAAAAGGAAGCATGGCTGTCGATGGTCATGCTGGAATGGGGCTCGTGCGGGCAGGTTGCCACCGCGGTCCCCGACGAGCGCAGTCAGGCCGAACCGCCGTGCGTGGGGTACGTCCTCTACGCGCCACCGCGGGCGGTGCCGCGGGCACATCGCTTTCCGACCGCGCCGGTGTCGGCGGACGCGGTGTTGCTGACCTCGATGGGAATCGAGCGCGGGCACACCCCCTCCGAGATTCTCGACGACCTGCCGGCCAGTCTGATCGCCCGGGTCATCGACGAGTTGGTGCGCCGCGGCGTGCGGGCACTGGAGGCATTCGGCCGCACCGAGGCGGCCACCGAGTTGCAGCCGCCGATCGACCCCGATATCCAGCCGGTGGTGGAATCGCTCGGCGACTGCTCCGTCGAGCACTGCATTATCGACGCGGACTTCTTGCTGGACGTCGGGTTTGTGGTGGTCGCGCCGCATCCGTACTTTCCGCGGCTGCGCCTCGAACTGGACAAGGGGCTGGGCTGGAAAGCCGAAGTCGAAGCCGCGTTGGAGCGCCTGCTGGAGAATGCGCAACTGGAACAGCCGGTCGGGGCGGGGACGGCGGGCAATACCCTCGAAGCTCGGCGCCGGTCCGGTTAGGAACCGGTGATCCGGCTGGCCCGTTCCCGCTCGACACTCAACTCGTGGGCGAGCAGTTCGGCGAAAGTGAAAGTGCCGGTGGGCCGGTCGTTCTTACCCAACAGGTAGAGCCGCTTCACCGCGGCGAGAATGCCTTCGGCGATCGCGTCGCGAGTGCGGGTCGCGATCAGCATGTCGCGATCGCCGGGATTGGTGATGTAACCGACATCGACCTGGACGGTCGGCATCCTGGTCAGCCGCAACAGATCCCAGGTGCGGCCGTGCACCCGGCAGTCACGTAACCCCGTGCGGGCCACCACTTCTCGTTGGATGAAGTCGGCCAAGTTGCGGCCGATGGTGGACACCGAACCGTGTGAGTTGCCGAAGTGGAACGACGCTACGCCGTTTGCCGAAGGGCTGCTTTGGGTTTCGCAGCGCAGGCTGATCATCAGGTCCGCGCCAACGGAATTGGCGATCGCCGCACGTTCGGCGTCCGACGGACTTCCGTTGGTCGGCCGGGACAGGAACGTCTCCATGCCGATGGCCGTCATGCGACCTTCGAGCCGACTTGCCAAGTCCCACAGCACGTCTGCTTCGCTGATCGGACCGCCCGGCCCGTTGGTGATCAGGCCGTGGTCGTTGCCGCCGCGACCCGGATCGATGATGATGCGCTTGCCCGACAGCTTGGGCCCGGACCGGCGGACCAGCTCCTCTTCACGGATCGCGTGCGGTGAGCCACCAGAGACCCGGGAACTGAGAAAGTACAAAGAGCGCAACGTTTCCGGGCCGCAGATGCCGTCGGCCGACAGTCCGTACTCACGCTGATAGGACATCAGTGCGTTGTGGGTCTGCAGGCCGAAATGCCCGTCCACCAGACCGGTGTAGAAACCGAGATCCTGCAGCCGGGCCTGCAGTGTGGCGACGTCGTCACCGTAGAGAGGCGCACCGAACTGGTGATACAGGGTGCGGGCACCGAGGCGGTAGGAGGCTTCCTTCAGCGCGCGGTAGGTCGCCTCCCCGACGACGCCGTCCACCAACAGACCGCGGTGCTGCTGGAAGGCGCGGACGGCGTGGTCGAGTTCGCCGTCGAAAACGTCGGCCGCGACATGGCGGCCGGTGTCCAGGTCTTCGTCGGGGTTGTCCAGCATTCCCAGCGCGGCCAGCGCCGCCCGGATTTCGGTGACCGCGGCGCCGCGGTCGCCACAGCGCAGCGCGTCGCCGTCTTCACGGCGCGGATCCGGCATACCAAGGGCCCTCCGGGACTAATTGACATCGCCGCCAAATGCAGCGCAGTTAACCCGTATTGTCGCAGATCCTCGCCCAGATCAGGAAAACCCCAGGCCAGTCGGGGACTCGTTTCGGCAACAATAGCGGCGCCACCCGGACGCCGGACGGAACGATATGCGGCCGGTCAGGCCAGCTCGGGAACCGCGTCGGAGAGTTCGCGCAGCAACGCCGCTTTGCCCTTGGCGCCGACGATGCGCTTCACCGGCTGACCGTCCTTGAACAGGATCAGGGTGGGGATCGAGACGACGTCGAACTCGACCGCGGTCTGGGGGTTGGCGTCCACGTCCAGTTTGGCCACGGTCAGGTCGGCCGAGCGCTCGGCGGCGATCTCTTCAAGCACCGGCGCCACCATCTTGCACGGACCGCACCAGGTCGCCCAAAAGTCAACCAGCACAGGCTTGTTGCTGGACAGCACGTCGGTGGGGAAGGAGGCGTCGGAGACCTCGATCGTGCCGGATTTCTTCTCGAGGTCGCTCATCGCTTTGCTCCAATCAATTCGGTGCTGTCGGCCGGTCCAACCGATTGGTGTCCCGCGAGCCACCGTTCGGCGTCGATAGCAGCCGCGCAGCCGCTGCCCGCCGCGGTGATGGCCTGCCGGTAGGTGCGGTCCACCAGGTCTCCGGCGGCGAAGACGCCGTCCAGGGAGGTGCTGGTGGTGCGTCCCTGAACCAGGACGTAGCCGTCCGGGTCGAGGTCGACGGCGTCGCGCACCAGCGCCGAGCGCGGCTCGTGGCCGATCGCGACGAACACCCCGGTCACCGGCAAGGTGGTCTCCTCGCCGGTGCGGGTGTCGCGCAACCGCAGGCCGGTCACCGTGTTGTCGCCGTCGACTCCGAGCACAGCCTTGTTGGTGAGGATGGTGATCTTCTCGTTTTCCACGGCCCGGTTGAGCATGATCTTGGACGCGCGGAACTCTTCGCGCCGGTGAATCAGGGTGACGCTGCGGGCGAACCGGGTCAGGAAGGTGGCTTCCTCCATGGCCGAGTCGCCGCCCCCGATCACGGCGATGTCCTGGTCGCGGAAGAAGAACCCGTCGCAGGTGGCGCACGAACTCACTCCGCGGCCCAGCAGTTCCTGTTCGCCGGGGACGTGCAGGTAGCGTGCGGCCGCACCCATCGCCAGGATGACGGCGCGGGCGCGAAACGTCTCGCCTTCGGCGGTCACCACGGTCTTGACCGGGCCGTCCAGCGACACCGATTCGACGTCTTCCATGCGCAGGTCGGCGCCGAAGCGCAGCGCCTGCTCGCGCATCTGGTCCATCAGTTCCGGGCCGGTGATGCCGTCGCGGAAGCCGGGGTAGTTCTCCACCTCGGTCGTGGTCATCAGCGCCCCGCCGAACGAGGTGCCTTCGAAGACCAGCGGCTTCAGTTGCGCCCGGGCGGTGTAGAGCGCCGCGGTGTAGCCGGCCGGACCGGAGCCGATGACGATGACGTCGTGAATGGTGTCTGGGGAAGCGGAAGCGGTCATGCGTGCCTTTCGGGCGGGAACCGGTCACATGGGGACATAGCTCTGCAAAGTCTACGAACGCCAGACTAGGCAGTGCTGTTCCCGGTGGTGGCGCACGACACTAGGCGCGCGGCACTTAGCCGCGGGGAACCGTGGTGGTGGCCAGCAGCCCGGTGTCGGCGGCGCTGCAGTTCTGCGCCACCGCGTAGGCCGTCACGGTGTCGGGGGTGTCGCCGGGCATGACCAGCAGCACACCGGGGCGCGCGTTGACCTCCACCGGTTGAGCGCCCAACACCTGCACGGACGCCGGATAGCCGAGTCCGCTGAGGCACGAGGCGCGTTGGGCGGGGTTGGCGAGGGTGCCGAAGTCGGGCGGGCGGCGCAGCAGTTCCAGGATGTCGGGATCCGACAGCGGTATCACCGGGACGGGTGTGGAGACGGTGATGTGCCCGGCGGTCGGCCCCAGATCCGGTTGCGGCGCAGGCTCGTTCAGCAGCGCGAAGGTTCCGATGGCGACGGCGGCGACGACCGCGCACACCCCGGCGATGCCGGCCAACAGCCGCCCGGGACGCACGGGTGGACGTGCCGCGTGGGCGGCGCCGCGGGAGCTCTCGGCTCCGCGAGTCCCGTCCGCGGACTCGGCACCGAAGTCCGCCAGGTCGCGGCGCACCTGGTTGAGGGCCACTAAGGCCTCGGCGGCCTGCGGGTCGGTGCGGATCCGGCTGCGAACTGCGGCGGCGGTGTCGTCGTCGAGCAGCCCGGCCTGCAAGTCGGCGAGCAGTTCGACACTCAGCCGCGGATCCGGATCGTTCTGGGCACCAGTCATCGGACCCAGTGTCCGTCATGGGCACGTCGCCGTTGGCGCCCGCCCGTACCCACGGGGCGCGTCCGGGCCGGGAATGCGGTTGCGGGACAGGCGAATGCCGCACTCTAGCAACCTAATTCGCAGGTATCGAGGTACCCGAGCAAGTAGGCGAGCCGGGCACGCGCGCGGGCGCATCGGCTCTTGACGGTGCCCTCGGCCACACCCAGCAACGCGGCGGTCTCGGCGATCGAACACCCCAACATGTCGACGGCGACGACGGCCGCCCGGTGCTCGACGGACAGCCGCATCAGCGCCCGCTGCACGACGATCGCGGTCTCGACCTGCGCGGTGCGGTCGGCGACCGGATAGTCGTCGTCCAACGGCACCGCCGGCCGGGACTTGGCCCGGCGCAGCCGATCCAGGCACGCGTTGAGCACGATGCGGTGCAACCACGAGCCGACCTCGGCGTCATAGCGGAACGCGCCGGCGCTGCGGTGTGCCGACAGCATCGCGTCCTGCAGCGCGTCGTCGGCGTCCTCGGGGCTCACGCTGGTCAGCCGGGCCAGCCGGTAGAGCCGTCGGTGGTGCCGTGCGAAGAGTTCGGCGAAGGCGTGACGGTCCCCGGCGACGTGCGCGGCCAGCAGTTCAGCGTCGCTGTCGGGCTGTCGTCTCGCGTCCCATCTACCCCGGAAACCCACCCGCCGGAACGTAGCCGAACGGCGGCGGCCGGGCACTTCAGGAAGCGGCTTGGATGGTGATTTCGGAGATCGCGGCCTGGTTCTTGCCGTCGGTGGTGCCCAGCGTGGAGATCCACACCAGCAGGTTCGAGGTCGGGGCGGACGCCTTGACCTGAATGGTGTTGTGGCCGGGCTTGAGTGCGGTGGCCGGCGTCAACACGGTGGTGTCGCTGAGCTTCGACGGGTTCGGCGAGGCCGAGGAGCGGATCTCGACCTTCGTCCCGGTGCTGGAGATGTCGATCGTCACGGTGCCGACGACGGTGGGTTTGGGTAGCTGCAGCAGCAATCCGACCCCGTTCTTGAAGTTGGGGAACGGCACCGAGTCGGTGTACGGGTCGGTCTGCCACGAGGTGGCCGGATTGCCGTCGATCGCGTTCCCGGCGTCGGCGGCGGCGTCGGCGTCACCTTCGGGGGAGAAAACGGTCGCCTTGGTGGGTTTGACGGTGCTGCCCGACGGTGCGGCAGGGCCGGGGGATTCCGAAGCCGACGAGGACGACGGGTTGTTCAGCCCGAGCTGATCGCCCTTGAGCCCGCTGCCGACGTCGCCGAAGATCTTGCTCACCACCGACGCCAGCACCAGCAGCGCGACCAGCAGCACCGCCGCACCGGCGCCCAGCCCGATCAGCAGGTTGCGGCGGCGGCGGGAGTAGACTTCGCCGCCGCGCTCGGCTGCGGCGCGGCGCGGGGAGGTGGGCGCGGGCACATCGTCGATCGGACTGATCACCTCGGTGCGGTCGGCGACCGCGGTGGCCTGTTGAAGTAGGTTCAAAAGCGTTGAGGCGCTTCGTATTCCGCCGTCCTCCTGGACCGAGCGCACGGCGACGGCGGAAATCTGGAACGGGATGTCACGGTCGACGACGGTCGGTTCGACGGGCTGGCCGCCGGCGTCGCGTTCGGCTGGGGCCAACCCGCTGCGCACCCCGGTCTCCGGCAGCGGCCACCGGTTGACCAGCAGGGCATACAGGGCGGCGCCTATCCCGCGGATATCGTCCTGCGGGTTGGCGTCGGGCATGGTGGCCGGGTAGGCCAGCACCACGTCGCCGTCGATGCTGACCCGCACCCGGCTCGGGTGGTCCAAGGACAGCGCGACACCGGCGCGGTGCGCGGCGTCGGCGGCGGCCGCCAGCGACTGCATCGCCCGGATCGCGCCGACCGGCGACGGCGAGGTGTCCGCGACTTCCTGTAGGGAGCCCCCGCGGATCCACTCGGCGACCACCAGGCCGCCGGTTTTGGTGTGGACGACGTCCAGGACGCGGGCGATGCCCGGCTTGTCGATCCGGCTCAGCCGCAGCGTGCGCGACAGGATTTCCTGCAGCACCTCGTCGGGCAGCGCACCCTCGGGATCGACGAACGTGAGCGCGACCTGGCGGTCCAGGGCGGTGTCCAGCGCCTGCCAGAAATGCAGCGGCGGTATGCCGCCGTGCGAGATCAGCAGGCGGTAGCGGCCGTTGGCGATCCGCCCCCCGGGCACCAGGTGGGAGTCGTCCTGCGGCGCCGCCGGTTCGGGTCCGCGCTCTCGGGGCGCGTCGAACGGGATCGGCCCCCGCGTCTCGGCAGGCGGGCCACCGTTGACCTGGTCGCGCGGTGCACTGCGGTCGTGACCCGGCGGAATGTCGGGCTGGAAGTCGTCGGCTCGCGGCGGCTGTTCTTGACCGGCCTTCGAGGTGGGCGAGGCACCGGCCGAGGCGCTGTCCGAAGTGCGGTCGGTCACCCCCAGTCCTTTCGCCAGGCCGGCCCCGCCAGGTCTGCGCCGGATGGGTTCCGGGACCGCATTTCCCCTCGGCAGGGACGGATTTCTTTGCTCAGGGTACGTGACCGGCGGGCGCTCGGACGACACCGTCGCCTTGGCCGGCGGCGGCTGAGGCCCGGGACGTCCCAGCCGGCGCCGAATCAGATCGAGGGCGGCGCGGGCCTCCGGGATCCGGGCGCCGAGCATCACCGCGGCCAGGATCGGCACCATGATGGCCGCCAGGGCGAACAGGCGCAGCAGCGACGCCATGCCGCCGTGCGCGGTCAGCCGGTCCAGTCCCAGCAGCCGGTCGGCGACGTGGGCGATCAGCCCGGCCAGCAGCGATGCCGAAATCGTCACCAGGATGGTCCGCACTTCGGCCAGGCCGATCAGCCGGCCGCCCTTCGGCCGCAGGCTGCGGCGCAGCAACAGGTGACCGACCAGCGCCCCGGCGAGGAAGCCGAGGCCGTTGGCGGTTCCGAGATACCCGGCGACCAGTTGCGGGTTGCTGGTCAGATGCGGTACGGAGAGCGAGCCCGCGATCTTGACCGCGGTGATGACGACAATGATGACGATCGGCGTCCACGGTTGCTCGCGGGCGTAGAACACCCGCAGCTGCAGCAGCACCAACGCGTAGGGGATCAGCGTGAACGCCGACAGCGCGATCGCGGCGCCCAGGTAACCGGCGTCGACCTGACCGAAATGCCCATAGGCGAACAGTGCGCTGCCCATCGCCGAGCCGCCGACGGTCATGAACGCGACCGCGGGAATGAGGGTGATCATGGTCAGCCGGGTCGCCAACGACAGGTCGGCCAGCACCGCCGGGATGTCGTCGGCGGCGGCGTTGCGGCTCAGCCGCGGCATCACCACCGTCAGCACCGTCACGCCGATCATGCCGAACGGCAGCATCAGCACCAGCCAGGTGTAGTTGTAGATCGCCGGACCGGAGGCGGCCGAGGTGCTGGCGATCTGGTTGCCGACGACCAGCCCGAGCTGGCTGATCAGCACGTAGAGCACCATCGCGGCGGCCATGGTGCCGAAGCGTTTGAGCCGCTCGTCGATTCCCCACAGCGGGCGCAGGCTGATGCGCTGGCGCCGGATCGCCACCAGCAACACCGCGGTCTGCGCGAACACCCCCAGGCTGGTGCCGACGCCCAGGACCAACAGCTTGGCGTTGCCCATCTCGACGGGGTCGACGGACAGCTCACCGGGGACCAGCAGGTAGACACCCAAGGTGGCGATCGCGACGACATTGTTGACGACGGGCGCCCAGGCCGGTGGCCCGAAGATGTTGCGGGTGTTCAGGATCGCCATGAACACCGACGACAGGCCGTAGACCAGCACCTGAGGCAGCAGCAGGTAGGCGAACGCGGTGGTGAGGGATTCGTTGACCTCGGGATTGCGGCCCAGCATCAGTCGGACCAGGAGCGGCGCGGCCAGTACCGACAGCGCGGTGGCCAACAGCAGCAAGGTGGTGGCCAGGGTGACCAGCCGCCGCATGAAGGCCGCGCCGCCGTCGGGGTCGTCCTGCTCGGCGCGGGCCAGCACCGGCACGAAGATCGCGGTGAACGTCGCCTCCAAGACGAGCGCGGCGACCAGGTTGGGCAGCTGATTGGCGACCGAGAAGGAACTGGACAGGGCCGCACCCAGGATCGCGGCCAACAGCACGATCCGGGCGAAACCGGTAAGACGGCTGATCAGCGTCGCGAACGCCATCCCCCAGGACCGCTTCACCAGCGCGGCGTCGGAAAGTTCGGGTCGACGGCGCGGCTGTCCGGCGGGTGGTTGCTGCGGGGTCCAGCCGGGGCGGGGCGGCAGGCCGGGCGGCGGCACGGGAGACCGGGGCTGGGAGAGCGGCGGACGCTGCGACGGCCGGTGCGGCCGTGGTTGCACCCGCCGGGGTGCGGGGTTCATACGCGATGCTCTTCGTGAGCCCGACGTTCGGTTGCCCGGTGCTGCTCGACGGACCGGCCGTGGGCGGGCGGATCGGGCCGATCCAGGTCGGCGCGGTCGGGCTGGCCGCGGAAGCGGTGCCACAACCGCCGTCCGGCCAACGCCACCAGCACCGCCGCCGCGGTGAGGGTGATCGCGAACAGCACCTTGCCGTAGGCGTTGGAGTGCACCGACAACCGCACCGGCTCGCCGAGCGCCGCTCCGTCCGGGGTGCGCAGTCCGACGTCGACGGCCACCCGCTGGGTGAAGTTGACTTCGACCGGCACGCGCAGCGGCAGATATCCGGGCGGCAGTTCGATTTGCCCCACGTCGGTGACCGTCATGCCGGGCGGGGCGTCGACCTGCAATCGCACCCGGACCGGCACCGCGAGTCCGTTGTGCAGCGCCAACGGCAGCGGACTGTGCTCGGTGGCCAGCGTGTAGGAGCCGCTGGGGTTGACGATCGTCACCGCGCCGAAGAAGTCGTTGATCGTGGTGCCCACCACCGCCAACCGCTGTTGGGCCAAGCCGTTGCGGGTGTCGGGCGGCATCGACTGGCTCAACGAGCGCAGCATGTCCTCGCGCAGCGGCGCGGTGTACTGCTCCCCGGTGAGTCCGGTGCGGTCGTCGGTCATCATCGCCGAGGTCAGTTTGGACAGCCGGCCGACCTGTCCGGCGATCTGCGCGGTGACCTCGTCGCTGAAGCGGCCCCGCGCCGAGTTGTAGGCACCGGGTAGCTGCGGTGGCTCGGTGTGCGCCGCGGCCTCGGCGACCAGCGCCGGCAGCGGGCGCGGCACGGCCAGCCCGGAATGGACGGCGGTGGCCAGCGCGGTCAGGATCAGCTGCGCGTCGTCGCCTTGCAGCGTCCACGACGCCGGTGGCACCAGGATCTGGGTGCGCGGCG
The DNA here is from genome assembly GCF_059812185.1 of Mycobacterium sp. NGS67. NCBI lineage: Bacteria > Bacillati > Actinomycetota > Actinomycetes > Mycobacteriales > Mycobacteriaceae > Mycobacterium > Mycobacterium sp. NGS67. Next base: position 273,974 of record NZ_JCALCF010000001.1, on the reverse strand, counting down.
CGGCGTCGGGGGACAAGCCGCGCCACAGCATCGCGCCCAGCGCGTCCTGGCGGCGTGCGGTGACCGAGTCGTGGTTGATGCGCACCGCCAGCGACGGGTCCAGGTAGGTGGGCATCACCGGGTTGGTGCCGGCCGCGGCCAGCGCGGCGCCGATGGCCGGGTCGAACGGTGCCGTCACCACCCGGGTGGACAGCCGCCGCGGTGTGATCTCGGCGCTGCCGGTCGCGGTGGCGGCGTCCTGCGGCGGGAAGTCCGCGGCCGCTACCGCGACGGTGCTGTCGTTGGCGTCGAGCAGGCTGACCGCGCGGCTGGTGAGTGGGCCGTCGGGCAGCACGGTGGCGCCCCGGACCGAAGCGACGTCCAGGATGCGGTCGACGATGTCGCCGGTGCTGACTGTGGCGGTGGTGTTGAGGCTGGGATTGTTGACCCGCGCCAGGGCGTCCAGGTCGGCCTGGGCGTAGGGCAACGGCACCACACAGGTGCGGTGCGCCAACGCGCGCAACCGGTTCAGCCACAGGTTCGCCGGGGTCTGGCCGGTGCCCGGATGCGTCGGTTTGCCCGGCTGTTGGGCCGGGCCGTCGGGTGAATTGGACACCACGTAGCCCGCGGTCATCGCGTTGACGGTGACGAGCAGGTCGGGATCGACGGCCAAGCACAACGCGCGCCCCACCGCGCCGTCGGGATCGATGTCGCGGCTGGTCGCCAGCTCGGCCGCGGACAGCAGGGTGTCCAGCCGTCCCCCGGGGGCCAGCGACCCGGCCAGCTCGTCGTCGACCAGGCGTACCGGGATGGTGCCGCCGGGCACGCCGGGAGCCAGCCGGGGGCGGTCGGCCAACGGCCACAGCATGGTCATCCACACCGGCTTGCCGGTTTCGGGTGCCACGGCCGCGGCGATGTCACCGGCCTTGTCGGGCGGAACACCCACCACTGGCAACAGGAACCGGGCATTGTCCAGGCGCGCCGGCGCGCCGTAGTCGGGTGTCCCGTTGACGTTGACCAGCACGGGGAAGATGCCGGGCTTGTCGATTTCCAGCGACGGACCGGTCAGCGACCGCAGCGGGGCGGACAGGCTGAATCCGGCCTGCTGCCCGCGCTGCAGTTCGGGGGAGACCGTGAGGAAGTCGGCGGCCGGCTCGTACTGGTCGGTGTTGCCGTCCAGGGAGGTGCGCAGCGCGGACGAGGAGGTGACGGCGCCGGCGTGCTCGAGCCGGACCATCACGTCGTGCACCGGCCGGTCACCGATGTTGGTCACCATGCCGCTGACGGTGACGACGGGATCGCTGGAGGTGGTCACGATGTCCGGGGTCACCTGGTCGATGCGTACCTGCACGAACGGGGTCGGGGCGGGTTCACCGGCATTGGCGGGCGGGGGAGCGGTGAGCGCCATGCCGAATCCGGCCACGATGCCCGTCACCGCGGCGAGACGCACCAACTTGGCCCACCGAAGTCGTGGCGCGATCACGGCCCCTGCCCGTGACCGTTCTTCCGGCCCGGAGCGGAGTCGTTGGCGTGACGGGTGCGCGAGTGTGTCTGCGGGCGTCTGCGCGGCGAGCTCGGCGGCAGCGGCGGCAGCGCCTCCTCGCCGTCGCTCTGCAGCTTGCCGATCAGTTCGTCGGCGACCTCGGCCAGTTTGCGTTCGTCGGCGTAGGCGAGCCGGGACGGCAGCTCGTGAATGGGCACCCACGCCACCTCGGCGACCTCCAGGTCTTCGTCGGAGAGCTCTCCGCCCAGGAACCGCATCAGATAGTGGTGCACGGTCTTGTGCACCCGGCGGCCGTCGGTGACGAACCAGTAGTCGATGCGCCCCAGGGCGGCCAACACGCTGCCCCGGATACCCGTCTCCTCGGCAACTTCACGGATCGCGGTCTGCTCGGCGGTTTCGCCGAGCTCGATGTGCCCCTTGGGCAGCGACCACAACATCCGGCCGCGACGATCGACCCGACCGATCAGTGCGGCAACCTGCTCGTCACGCGGGCCGTCGATTCCGTCGATGACCAGGCCTCCGGCCGACGTCTCGTGCACGGTACGCATCCGGTCGGGGCCGCGCCGGACGCGGCGCTTTGCCGCGGTCGCCGGGCTGGGCGCAGCGTCGGGCGCTGGAGTGTCCGCGGTGTTCTCGGCCGGACGCGCGCCGCCACGACCGCGACGCCGGCCCCGGCGCCTGCGCGGTCTGGCCTGTTCGCCCTCCGACATTCAAGCGATATTAGCTGGCCGACGTGGGTGTTCTGGACTCACTCGCCGTCCGGGGGGCCGGGTCGTTGCCGGTCGGGGACGGCCCTCTTCGTGACGTGGGCCACTCGCATCAGGTGCGGCCGGCCCGGCAAAGAGTGTGAACCCACGGTTTTGCGGGTGAGTCCAGGGCGAAGATTCGGCGACTTTTCCGCCCTGGTTACACCCGCAAAGCCGTCACTGCACACTCCACGCTGCACGACGGCCCGCATCGTCGTCCGACTAGGCTGACCGAACGTGGCCGAACCCGCCCAGGATGCCGAACTGCTGACCGCCGCCGCGGTCGCGCTGCACCAGCACGCCGCGGTGCTCGGCGAACTGGGCTCCGCGTTCGGCAGCGCCGGTCACCAGCTGTACCTGGTCGGCGGTTCGGTGCGCGACGCGCTGCTGGGGCGGTTGAGCCCGGATCTGGACTTCACCACCGACGCCCGCCCCGAACAGATCCAGAAGATCGTGCGGCCGCTGGCCGATGCGCTGTGGGACACCGGCATCGAGTTCGGCACTGTCGGGGTGGGCAAAGGCGAGCACCGACTCGAGATCACCACCTTCCGCGCCGACACCTACGACCAGGTGTCGCGCAATCCGGAGGTGCAATTCGGCGATCGCCTGGAAGACGACCTGGTCCGGCGCGACTTCACCGTCAACGCCATGGCAGTTCGTGTCACGCCGACGGGTGCGGGAGAGTTCCTCGATCCGCTCAACGGACTGGCAGCGCTGCGCGCCCGAGTGCTGGACACCCCGTCGTCCCCGGAGGTGTCCTTCGGCGACGACCCGCTGCGGATGCTGCGCGCCGCCCGGTTCGTCTCCCAGCTCGGGTTCACCGTCGCGCCGCGGGTGCTGGCGGCCATCGAGGAGATGGCGCCGCAGCTGGCGCGGATCAGCGCCGAGCGGGTGGCCGCCGAACTGGACAAAATGCTGCTCGGCGCGCATCCGGTCGCCGGGATCGAGCTGCTGGTGCAGTCCGGGATGGGTGCGGTGGTACTGCCCGAGATCGGCGGCATGCAGATGGCCATCGACGAGCATCACCAGCACAAGGACGTCTACCAGCATTCGCTGACCGTGCTGCGCCAGGCCATCGAACTCGAAGTCGACGGCCCCGACCTGGTGCTGCGCTGGGCCGCGCTGCTGCACGACATCGGCAAGCCGGCCACCCGCCGCCATGAGGCCAACGGCGGCGTGAGCTTCCACCACCACGAGGTGGTCGGCGCCAAGATGGTCCGCAAGCGGATGCGGGCGCTGAAGTATTCCAAGCAGATGGTCGAGGACGTGTCGCAGCTGGTGTTCCTGCACCTGCGGTTCCACGGCTACGGCGAGGGAAAGTGGACCGATTCGGCGGTGCGTCGTTACGTCACCGACGCCGGTCCGCTGCTGCCGCGGCTGCACAAGCTGGTGCGGGCGGACTGCACCACCCGCAACAAGCGCCGCGCCGCCCGGCTGCGCGCGTCGTACGACCGGCTCGAGGAGCGCATCGCCGAGCTGGCCGCCCAGGAGGACCTGGACCGGGTGCGCCCGGACCTGGACGGCAACGAGATCATGCGGCTGCTCGACATCCCGGCCGGCCCGCAGGTGGGGGAGGCGTGGCGGTTCCTCAAGGAGCTGCGGCTGGACCGCGGGCCGCTGTCCAACGACGAGGCGACCGAGGAACTGCTGTCCTGGTGGAAGGCGCGCCAGCACTAATCGGACTAGTCGTACTAGTCCGATCTCGATATCGTGGCCCGTATGAAGACCGTCTCCAGCACGGAGGCCAAAGCGCGCCTCAACGCGCTTTTGAGTGAAGTGCAGCGCACGGGCGTGTCTGTCACGATCACCAGCCATGGCCAACCGGTCGCTGTCTTGTCCCCGGTGAATCCGGTGCCGCGGAAGTTCGGTCAACTGCCCATGCTCGAGGTGCCGGACAACTTCGATGATCCGTTGCCAGAGTCCGAGATCGCCCGGTGGGAAGGAAGCTTGTGATCGCTGCGGTGCGTGTTCTGCTGGACACTCACGTGCTGCTGCGGCTACTCAGCGCGCCCCAGAGGGTCAAGAGTTCGACCCGAGAGCTCCTGCGCGATCCCCAAACAGAGGTACTGATCTCCGCCGCGTCGGCATGGGAGATTGCGATCAAGACGCGGGCGGGCCGTCTGGCCGGCCAAGTGCTGCTGTCAGCTTGGAACGACGTCGTCGCGGATCTGCGAGCCACCGAGCTGGCCATCGGGGCCGATGACGCAATCTTGGCCGGGGGGTTGTCCTGGGATCACCAAGATCCGTTTGATCGAGTGCTCGTTTCCCAAGCCATCCGGCGGAATCTGGCCATCGTGACTGTCGACCGCCAAATTGTGCGCTCAGCACTCGCCCCCACGATCGAAGCCTGACCAAATCGAGGGAACCGCCCGCGCCGACCTTGCGTCGAAACCATCGTGGAGTACTGCCTGAGCGGTGACGACGGCGCCGCCGCGATCTGGAATCGCCCACCGGATCTCGACCTCGACGGTGACGGCCTGTTCGACGCACTCGGACTGGATCTGGACGGCGACGGAATGCGCGACGACGCGCTGGTGGATCTCGACGGTGACGGTATCGCCGACCACGCCGTACTGGACGTCGACAACGACGGCACGCCGGAAAGCTATTTCGTCGACGACGGAACCGGCACCTGGGCGGTCGCCGTCGACCGCGGCGGCCAGCTGCGATGGTTCGGACTCGACGGCGTCGAACACACCGGCGGTCCGCTGGTCGACTTCGACGGGCAGGGCCAGCCCGATGACCGACTCTTCGATTCCGACGGCGACGGGCTGGCCGACCAGGTGCTGTGCACCGGCCCGACCGGCGTCACCGGATACGTCGACACCGACGGCGACGGCCGCTGGAATGTCCGGCTCACCGACACCGACGGCGACGGCACCGCCGACGGCGCGGGCACCCTTTAATTTCAATGCCTGTGAGCACAGCTAACTATTCTCGGCATATGTCCGCCGTTTGACACAAGGTCCATTCTGGTGTGCACTAAACAGCCTGTTCCGCCCGCATAATGCCTGGCAACGGGTGAAGTGACAGCCGGGGGCAGCTGGTCTAGTTTTACGCAGACCCTGGCTCGGCGAGTCCAAATAATTGAGGGAGACGTAAATATGGCAAACGCAACCGTTGTCACTCCGGAGTTACTGCGCAGCACGCAGCAGCGTATCGAAGCGCGATTGCAGGAGGCGGCCGCGATCGCCAACCAGTACCTGAGCGGGCACGAGAACATCATCAGCGGCACGGGTTGGGCCGGCGACGCCGGCAACACCTCGTTGAACACCGCGGGTCAGATCCACCACGACCTGCAACAGATCATGACGGGCGGTCAGCGGTTGGCGCACGGCCTGGGCCAAGCGGCAGTTCTGATGGAAAACCACGAAGCCGACGCGGCGCACAACCTCAACGGCGTGTTCGGCGGAGGGACCCAAGCGGTCTAGGCATTTCGTCCGACGAGTCCAATCCGCTGACCATTCTCGAGTAAGGAACCAACCGTCATGGCAGATCACATTGTCTACAACCACGGCGCCGTCATCGGCTTCGCCGGTGAAGTCGGGTCGCAGGCCGCCCAACTGATGGAAATCCACAGCGACGTCCTGAACCTCACCCAGGCGCTGGGCGACTTCTTCCAAGGGCACGGCGCCACCGCCTTCTTCGATGCCCAGCAGCAAATGCTGCACGGGCTGGAGGACATGATCCAGACCGTCAGCCGCCACGCCCACACCGTCCACAGCGTCGACGAGATGGCCCAGGCAACCGACGCCCAGATGGGCAATTTGTTCACCTAGCCACATTGATCGGCCCGGGGCGCATGCGATGCGTGCGCCCCGGGCCTATATCAAGGAACACCGTGTTAACCACCACCCTCGACGGTCTCTGGGCCCTGCAGGTGCTCACCGGCATCGAGACCATCGCCCCCGAGCTGGGGCTGCGACCCCACCTGCCCAGCGTGGAATCCCGGCTGCTGGCACTGCAACACCCCGTCACGGCCGAGTTGCGCGACGTCGGGGTGATCGACCAGACGGGCGCGGTGGACAGCGCCGTCGTCGAATGGCTGACCGTGTTGTCCCGGCGCGACATCGCGTTGTTCATCCAGATTCGCACGCCCGATCAGGACGAACCCGCAACCGCGCTACTGGCCCGGTTCGCCCAGTGGTGGGTCGTCATCGAACGCTCCGCGGACCTGATCCGCATCAGCGGCGCCGGCACCGCCAGCGCGGAAGGTTCGGCGAGCGCGGTGCTCGAGGCACAGATCGAGCGGTTGTGCGGTCAGAACGCCCCGGCGGCGTTGCGGCCGGTCACCCTCGACGCGGACGCCTTGCGCGCGGCGTCCACCGACAGCGCTGCCCTGAACCGTTTCCTGACCGAACAGAAGCTCGAAGCAGATCAGCTGAAAGGCCTGACACTCGCCGCGGATCCGGACCAGTCCGCCCGGGCCTCGGTTGTGGCGATCCAGTCCGGGGTGGCCGGCGGCCGATCCCTGAGAACGCACATCGAGGCAAGCGCGGTGACGATCATCGATACCCCCGACGGGCGATTGCTCGCCGAAGAGGTCGAATCCGGCGGACGGAAGTGGATGATCATCGCGCCCGGGACGACGAGCAACATCGCCGCGGCGGTCAGCCAGATGGTGCGGCGGCTGCCGGCCGAGCAGGAATGGTTTTCGTACCGAAAAGTCGTGTGATCGAGAGGTATTACTCAAGTGTTAGTGGTGGCGTCGTGACGAATTCGTGGAACGCAACGTCGAATTCGGCGGAACAGGTCGGGGCACCCCCGGTGCGCTATCAGCATCAGGAGTCCGTCTCGGGCACTCTGCGAATCTCCGACATGGTGGCCCCGCGCCGAATCCCACCCGGATCGGGCTGGCGAAAGTTCTTGCACAACATCTCCTTTCGCACGATCAACCTCGGCGAGTCCCCGGCCGAACGGCACTACCGGGAACTGCAGGACCGGATCCGCCGGCACATCCGCAAGCAGTACGTGATCGGGGTCGTCTCGGGCAAGGGCGGCGTCGGCAAAACCACTATGACCGCGTGCATCGGCGGTGTCTTCCGGGAGTGCCGGCCCGACAACGTCGTCGCCATCGACGCCGCACCCGGATTCGGGACGCTGGCCGGCCGGATCGACGAATCCCCACCCGGTGACTACTCGGCGGTGCTGAACGACACCGACGTCCAGGGCTACGCCGACATCCGAGAGCACTTGGGACAGAACAGCATCGGGCTCGACGTGTTGGCCGGCAACCGAGCCTCGGATCAACCGCGGCCGCTGGTTCCCTCGATGTTCACCGGCGTGCTGTCGCGGCTGCGCCGTACCCACACCGTGATCGTGGTGGACACCTCCGACGACCTCGAACACCCGGTGATGAAGGCGGTTCTGGACGCCTGCGACGCGTTGGTGTTCGTCTCGGGCCTGACCGCGGACACCTCGCTGCCGGTGACGCGCGCGATCGACCTGCTGCGGTCGATGGGTTACCACGAATTGGTGTCCCGAAGCACCGTCGTCCTCAACGACAGTCGCAACAAGTACGACCCGGACGCCCGCGCATACCTCACCGAACGGTTCAAACAATCCGGGGCGACGGTCGAATTCATGCCCTATGACCCCTATCTGGCCAAGGGCGGCATCATCGACACCCGGCACGAACTGAAGAAGAAGACGCGACTGCGCCTGTTCGAGATCGCCGCGGCACTGGCCGACAAGTACATTCCGGACGCCGACAGGCCGCGTTAATGGCAAAGGTTTCGTTTCCTGCCCGCTGTGCGGTCGCCGTCGTCTGCGGTGAGCACCTGCTCTCACAGGTGTACCCGGCCTCGGTTCCCATCGAGGTCTTCATCGACAACATCGTCGAACTGCTCAACGACGAACTCAAGCGCCGGGGTGTGCCCGGACTGGCAGCGGGCGTCGGATACGAACTGCACAAGGCCAACGGGGTGCGCCTCGACGTCACCAAGACCCTCGACGAACTCGGTGTGGAGGACGGCGCGACCCTGACGTTGGTGCCCGCCGTCGAGGGCGAGTCGTTCGAGCCGCAGTACGAGTCGCTGTCCACCGGCCTCGCGCGGGTCGGCAAGAGACTCTTCGAGCCGGTCACCGCACAGACCGCCGCGCACACCGCGCTGGCGATCGTGGCGATGGTCGCGCTCACGGTACTGGGATTGGCTGTGCGGCAACGCCTCTCGCAGGACTCGCTACTGCCCGCTGTCGTCACCGCCGGGACGGCAGTGGTGGTCGCAGGCGGCGCCGCGGCGGTGTGGCGTTGGTGGCCGCACCGCAGCGACATGCTCGACGGGTTGGGCTGGCTGGCGGTGCCGCTGCTCGCGGTGGCGCTGGGTAGCAGTGCACCGGGCAAGCTCGCTGCGCCGCATCTTTTCATCACCGCGTTGGCGACTGCGGTGTTGACGTGCGGAGTCGCCGCGGCGACCCAACGCCATGTCGACGCCGCAGCGGCCGTGGTGACCCTGAGCGCGGTCGGCGCCACGGTGTCGGCGGTCCGGATGTGGTGGCCGGTCCCGCCTCAGTGGCTGGGGATGTGCACCCTGGTGGCTTTGCTGCTGCTGCTGACCCTGGCGCCGACGATCGCGCTGTGGGTCGCCCGGATCCGGCCACCGCATTTCGGCTCGATCACCGGGCGAGACCTGTTTCGGCGCAGAGACGGGATGCCGGTCGACGCGGTCACCCCGGTAAGCGAAAGTGCCGAAGAGGACGTCGATCCCGACCCCACCCCGCGCGGTGCGCAGATCGCGACGGCGGCGATACGAGCCAACGATGTGCTCACCGGGATCTGTGTGGGGGCGGGCTCGACGCTGCCGTTCGCGGTGTGGGCGACCCTGATGCCCGGCCGCGACCGGGGCACGGCGGCCGCGGTGCTCGCCGGATTGTTCGTGACGATCTTCGTCAGCCGGGGCCGGGCCTTCGCCGACAAACGGCAGGCGGTCGCCCTGGTGGTCGGTGCCGCGGTCGCCACCTGCGTCGGGGTCGTCAAATACGTGGTGCACGAACCGGTGTCGTCCGGAGAAGCATTGGCCTCGGCGGCGGTGCTGCTGGCGGCCTTCGCCGGCGCCGGGCTGTTGGCGGCGCTGCTGGTGCCGATCACCAAGTTCACGCCCCTGGTGCGGATGGCCGCCGAATGGCTGGAGATCGTCGCGATCATCGCCGCCTTCCCGCTGGCTGCCTGGATCGGTGGCCTGTTCACCTGGGTGCGCATGCGATGAGTCAGCGAGCTAGCGCCGTCCGCCGACTCGGCGCGTTGACCCTGACTTTGTTCGTGTTGACCGTATTCATCAACCCTCTTGCCGCACAGGCGGTTCCACCTCCCGTGATCGATCCCGGACGGGTGCCGGCAGACGGCAGGCCGGGGCCGGACCAACCGATGCGGCAGAGCAACATGTGTGCTCGGACCATCACGGTGGCCGACCCGAACGTCTCGGTCACCGCCCCGGGCTTCACGATGCTCAATGTCAGCAAAGCCTGGCAGTACTCGACCGGCAACGGGGTTCCGGTGGCGATCATCGACACCGGCATCAATCCCAGTCCGCGGCTTCGGGTCGTCGCCGGCGGCGACTACATCATGAGCGGTGACGGGCTGATGGACTGCGATGCGCACGGGACCGTCGTCGCTTCGGTCATCGGCGCTGCGCCGCAAGGCAGTCCGATGCCGGCGCCGATGCCGAGCGCCCCAGCGTTTGCAGCTCCGGCCGGGCCGCCGGCAGTCGACTCCGCGCCGGCCCCGCCCGGGGGGCCGCCACCGCCACCGGCTGCACCGCCGCCGCCCACTCCCGTCACGGTCACCGAGACCAAACCGGTGCCTCCGCCGCCACCCCCGCCCGACGAACCTGCCAACGGGCCAGGAGATCCGGGCACCGGGAACACCGACGTCCCGGAGGTTCCCGGTCCAGCGCCTGGCGCCCCGGACGGGGTCGTGGGCGTCGCACCGCACGCGGTGGTCATCTCCATCCGGCAGTCGTCGCGCGCCTACGAACCGGTGAACCCCGGACCCGGGGACTCGGAGGTGCGCAAGAAGGCGGGTTCGATCGCGACGTTGGCTCGGGCCATCGTGCACGCCGCCAACATGGGCGCCAAGGTCGTCAATATCAGTGTGACGTCGTGCGTTTCGGCGGCCGATCCGATGGACCAGGCCGCTCTCGGCGCCGCCGTCTGGTACGCAGCCACCGTCAAGGACGCGCTGATCGTCGCCGCGGCGGGCAACGACAGCGAGGACGGTTGTGCACAGAACCCGTCGTTCGATCCGTTGAGCGTGTCAGACCCGCGGGACTGGCATCAGGTCAAGACCGTCTCCTCACCGTCGTGGTTTTCCGACTACGTGTTATCGGTTGGGGCCGTGGACAATACGGGCGCACCGATCAGCAAGAGCCTGGCCGGTCCGTGGGTCGCGGCCGCGGCCCCCGGCGTCGGCATCATGGGGTTGTCCCCGCAGACCGGGGGTCCGGTCAACGCCTACCCGCCGATCCGTGCGGGGGAGAAGAACATGCCCATCTGGGGCACCAGCTTCTCGGCGGCATATGTCAGCGGCGTCGCGGCGTTGGTGCGGGCGAAATACCCCGCCTTGTCCGCGCACCAGATCGTCAACCGCATCATCCAGACGGCACATCACCCGCCGCGGGGGGTCGACAATCAAGTCGGATACGGCGTCGTGGACCCAGTGGCCGCACTGACGTTCGATGTGCCTGCCGGAGACAGGCTTCCGTCCCCGGCGCACAGCCGGATCGTCACCCCCGCGGCACCTGCACCGCCGCCCGACCACGGCGCTCGCGATGTCGCGCTGATCTTCGCCGCCGCGGTGATCGTCGGGGTCGCGGCGGTGGCACTGATCGCGCGGGTACGGCGCGAGCGATGACCGCGACGACCAAACTGAGCATCGTCGTCGGCGTCTTCGCCGCCGCTGTCGCCGGACTCGCCGTCGACGGATATCGCGGCGCCGCAGCCGGTTTGCTGATCGGGGTCGCGGTCAGCGTCGTTCGGTGGCGGGGTCGGACCGCCTGCTCGTGGCTCCTGCTGTGGTGGCGGCGAAACCGGCCGATTCGTTGGACCCCGCCGCGCACGGTGGCCAATGACCGCGCCGGCGGCGGGGTCCGATTTCAGGACGGCGTGGCGGTCGCAGCGATCCAACTCCTGGGCAAGGCGCACGTCCCGACGCTGTTCACCGGTTCGACTTCGACTCACACCGAGAACGCGCTCGACATCGCCTCATTGCAACCGCTGTTGCGGCAAAGCCTTGGGCTGTCGGTTGATTCGCTGAGCATAGTCAGCACGGGTGCCCGGCGGCGCAGCACCGGAGACTATCCCAGGGTCTACGACACGCTGATCGGCACGCCGCCATACGCCGGGCAGCGCGAAACGTGGGTGATCGTGCGGATCGCCGCGCTTGCCAATGTGGAAGCGCTGCAGCACCGTTGCTCGATCGGAACCGCGACACTGGCCGCCGCGCAGCGGATCAGCGCGGCGATGCGTCAACAGGGGATACGGGCGAGGGTGGCCACCGCCACCGACATCGCCGAGTTGGAACGCAGACTGGGCCGGTCGGGCCTGGAAGTGCCGAATCGCCGCTGGCATTCGGTGCGCGGCGACGGCGGGTGGCTGACCACCTACTGGTATCGCCCCGCCGAGATCACCGCGGCGGCGCTGTCGCAGGCATGGTCACTGCGCGCCGACCAAATCACCCAGAACATCACCCTTTTCGGGGACGGCAGCGCCGCGGCCACCCTGACGGTATGCAGCGCCCAACCCCCGACCGCTCCACCGAGCACCATGCTGCAGACACTGCCGGGCGAGCAGGCCGACGCCGTCGCAGCCAACCTATGTGGCCCGCTGCCGGTGTTGGGTGGGATCCGCCGCGGCCGCTTGACGCATCCGCTCGTCGTCCCGATAGGTCCATCGGGAGTGCTGCTGGGCAAGGCCGGCGCCGGAAACCGGATGGCGTTCCCGCTGAGCGATCCCGGTGAGTTCAGCCGGGTGCACATCGCGGCCGACGATGTGCTGGCCAAGCGGATCGTGGTGCGGCTGGCCGGGGCCGGTGAACGGGTCACGGTACACACTCGCGACGTCGAACGGTGGGCCAGCGTTCGAATGCCCGATGTCGCAGTCACCGATTCGGTCAAACCGATAGCCGGCACCACCGTCAGTGTCGTGGACGGCACCGTCACGCCCGCGCCCCGCCCCAATACCGTTGTCTCCGTGGGCGAACCGGACGCGCCGCACCGCGGGACCGCCGACGTACTGATCACCCAGAAAGGTCAGGCGACGGTTGAGGTGGTGACCGGTAGTCGAACGCACACCGTCGAGATCGAACTGTTCCGCGCCGAGAACCGCTACGTGTCGACCGAACCGACCAGCCTGCGAAGTGGCGAACTCGAGCTGGCGGAATCGCCATGACCAGCGCCACCAGCACAGCCGCCGCACGCAAACGGTTCGATCAGGCGATGACGTTGCTGGACAACGACGTTGCCGCCGCGAGAACCCGGTTTTTGGAAGCCACCGACATCGATCCGTCGATGGCCGACGCGTGGCTCGGCCGGATCGCCGCCGGTGACGAAGCGTTGTCGACCGTAGAGCAGCTGTACACGTTCGGTTCGCGACTGCACCGGGAGACGAACCGGCTCGGTGTGAGGCTTTCCGCGCCGATCAAAGCAGGTCCGTATCTGTCGATCTCGGTGACCGAGGCATCGCATGCCGGTTTGGCATTGGCGAGCGCGCTCGTCGACGACCGGCAGTACGGCAAAGCCGAGGCGCTGCTGGCGGATTCGTCGTTGCTCGATACCTGGGAAAACCATCAATGGCAGCAGCACATCGAGGCCTATCTGATGTTCGCCACGCAACGCTGGCCGGACGTGATCTCCGTCGCGGCGGCCATCCTGCCGCCGCAGGCCATCATCATGTCGGCCGTGACGGCAGCGACCTGCGCCCTGGCCGCGCACGCCGCGGCACACCTGGGCCAGGCGCGGGTCGCGCTGGATTGGGCCGACCGGGTCGAGGTGCACGGCAGCGGCGGCCAGGCGAGCCCGTCGCAGACGCGACGCCGCCTCACCGCAGCCGCGATAGACTCCGCCGAGTTCCCGTTGATAGCAGCGGATTTGGCCTATATCCGGGGGATGGCGCACCGTCAGCTCGGCGACGAGCATGAGGCGCAGGTGTGGCTGTCCAAGGCGGCGATCAACGGCGCGCTGATGGAGTCGGCCAAGCGCGCACTGGCCGACACCGGTCTGCAACTGGTTGTCACCGACGAGGAAGCGATCGGGACCCGGACGGATAAATGGGACGTCAAGACCCAGCGATCGGTCCAGCAGCGCACCGAAGCCGAACACGCCGAGCGGCGTAACGAGCTGCTGGTGCAGGGTCGGGCGCTGCTGGACAACCAGGTGGGGTTGGCCGAAGTCAAGCGCGCGGTGGCCGAGCTGGAGGACCAGATCGAGGTGCGCGCGCTGCGGCTGGCGGCCGGGCTGCCGGTGGCCAACCAAACCAATCACATGCTGCTGGTCGGACCTCCCGGTACCGGAAAGACCACTACCGCTGCAGCTTTGGGCAAGATCTACGCCGGTCTCGGCATCGTGCGCCACCCCGAGATCATCGAAGTCAAGCGGGCGGACTTCTGCGGCGAGCACATCGGGGCGTCCGGACCCAAAACCAACGAGCTGATCAACCGGTCGCTGGGCCGCATTCTGTTCATGGACGAGTTCTACTCGTTGGTGGAGCGTCATCAGGACGGCCGCCCGGACATGATCGGCATGGAAGCCGTCAACCAGTTGCTGGTCGCGCTGGAAGTCCACCGGTTCGACTTCTGCTTCGTCGGCGCGGGATATGAGAAAGAGGTCGATGAGTTCCTCACGGTGAACCCGGGTTTGGCCGGCCGATTCAATCGCAAGCTGCGCTTCGAGTCGTACTCTCCTGACGAGCTGGTTGAGATCGCGGTGCGCTACGGCGGTCCGCGCGCCACCATCATCGAGGCGGATGCCGCCGACGCGCTGAACGCCGCGTGCGCGACGCTGCGCGCTTATCGCGCCGCCGACGGCACGCACGGCATCGACGTGATGCACAACGGGCGCTTCGCGCGCAACGTCGTCGAGCGCGCCGAGCGGCTGCGGGATTCGCGGGTGGCCGCACAGCACCGCAGCGCCAAGGGTTCGGTGACGGTCGAGGATCTGCAGGTGCTGCGGTCCCAGGACGTGATCACGGCGGTGCGTGACGCGTGCGCGGAAAAGCATGTGCCGCTGGAACTTTGAGGGCGGGCAGATCAGCAGGCAGAACGAATGTCGGTGTGGGTGAAATCGTCGCCGCGAAACAGCAGCGGTTCGCCGGTCACATGAGCCAATGCGTAGCTGTAGGTGTCTCCGAGGTTGAGCCGAGCGGGATGCCCGCTGCCGCGGCCGTAGTCGCGGTAGGCCTGCGCGGCGACGCGGGCCTGTTCCCGATCGAAGGCCTCGACCCGGATTCCATAGGCGTCCAGCAACCTGTCGACCAACCGGCCGATCTCGGGCCGGTCCCGGCGCTGCATGACGGCGCACAGCTCCACGTAACTGGGTGCGGACATCCGGGAATCGGTCGAGCGCACGAGCGCCGCCTTGAGCGCGTCGGTGTCGGGTTCGCCAAGCGCGATGGCGACGATCGCCGACGTATCGACAATCACCGCGGCAGACCGGCCTCGTCGTACATCTCAGTCTCGCGTTTACCGATCGCGCGCTTGTCCTTCTTGCTCAGCAGCCTGGCGAACTCGCGGAGTACCTCGTCAGCGGCGGACTGACGAGCGGTAGCACGCGCCTGGTCCTCGTGGTCGAGCGCTTCGAGGCGGCGTGCGACCGCATCCTCGATGGCCGCCGTCTGGTTGGTGCCAGTGCGCCGCGCGAGTTCACGTACCAGCGCGACGGTGCGTTCACTCTTGATGTTCAGGCCCATGGTAGAAGGCTACCCATGGGAGGGTAGACGAGCTACACCTCGACGACGACCGCCCCGCCCTGCCCGCCGCCGGCGCACATCGCGGCAACGCCGATACCGCCGCCGCGCCGGGCCAATTCGTAGGTCAGGGTCGTGACCATCCGCGCCCCGGACGCGGCGATCGGGTGGCCCAGGCTGCAGCCGCTGCCGGAGAAGTTCACCTTCTCCTCGTCGATGCCGTACTCGCGGCACGCGGCGATGGGCACCGAGGCGAACGCCTCGTTGATCTCCCACAGCGCGACGTCCTGCGCCGACAGACCGGCCCGCTGCAGCACCTTGCCGATCACCTTGACCGCGCCCAGCCCACAGTCGCGCGGGGGCACACCGGCGGCGGCCCAGGCCCGCACCTTGCCCATCACGTTCAATCCCTCGGCGCTGGCGTAGTCGGCGTCGACCAGCGCGACCGCCGCCGCCGCGTCGTTGGTGCCGCTGCTGTTGCCGGCGGTGATCGAGAAGCCCTCGATCTCCGGGTGCAGCACCTTGAGCCCGGCCAGCTTCTCCACGGTGGTGTCGCGGCGCGGGTGCTCGTCGACGGAGAAGTCGACCACGGACCCGTCGTGCACGGTGATCTTCAGCGGCAGGATCTCGTCGGCGAACTTGCCGGCGTCCTGCGCGGCGACGGCACGCTGGTGCGAGCGGGCCGCCCACGCGTCCATCTCCTCGCGGGTGATACCGACCGACTGCGCGGTGTTCCAGCCGACGGTGATCGACATGTCCTTGGCCGGTGCGTCCGGGGTTTCGACGTGGGTGGGCGGCATCCACCGCTCCTCGAACTTCAGCTCCGGGCCCGGGATGCGCCAGTTGGTCAGCGGCGTCATCGACAGTGACTGCACACCGCCGGCGATCAGCACCCGCTCCATGCCCGAACCGATCTGCGCGGCCGCGTTGCCGATCGCGGTCAAGCTGCCGGCGCAGTGCCGGTTCACCGATTGGCCGGGCACGTGCTCCAGACCGGTGGCCGTCGCCGCGTACCGCGCCAAATCGCCACCGCCGTAATGGGATTCGGCGAAGATGATGTCGTCGATGTGCGCTGGGTCGACGCCGGAGCGGCGGACCACTTCGGGCAGTACCGCGGTGATCAGCGTTTCGGGCGGGGTGTTGACGAGCGTGCCCTTGAAGGACCGGCCGATCGCCGTCCGTACGGCGCCAACGATTACGGGTGTGCCCATCTTCGAACCTCGCATTTTCTGGTGGGGAGTCGGGGCAATCGTAGCAAGTACCGTATTTACAATAGTGGTGAGCTATGTAACGCAGTCCGGGTGCGGTCCGCGGGCAAGCGACGACCTCATTGGACCTCAACCCCGCCTGCGAGCGCGGCGGGGGCGCCACCTCCCACGAGAAGTTCTTTGCCCGCCAGAACACCGAGGGCCTCGCCGTGGGGCTGCCGCTCGTTGATCCGGATTCTTCCGCTGCCGAGCGGGCGGGACCGGCACACGTTCGGTCGTGGGACGAAAGACGTTGTCGGCGTCCACTATTGATGAGGCGGGGAGTGGTGACCGTCTGGCCAGGAATGGTTCTGCGGATCTGCCGAACGACGACGGTAGGCGCGGACCATCCACACCAAACCGACGATCAGCGAGACGGGACCGAGACCGAGCATGAACCAGGCTTTCTGGTGTTTGTTGTCAAGCTGCTCGTCAAACGAACGCAGGGTGATACTGCCGTTGCGACTGACTATCCGACAGGTATCACCGTTGCGCATCGCCTTGCCGTGGCACGTCACCGAGTCGTCGGCGATAGAAGTGACGCCCATGATCAGCATGGAAAGGCCGACGACGACCAACAGACCTGCCAGCACCAGGTTCCGCATGTTCGAACGGTACCGCCGTGTCACCGGTGAAATTGATTCCGCACGGGAGCCGGGAAGCACGATGCCGTTCGAACTTTGAGCGCCCGTCGGTCATTGCAGGCTTCGCCGCGGTGGTGACGGTGATACAGCCGCTACGAACCCCGACGCGAATAGCGCCGTTTACGCACCGCTTACGTCTAAACTGCTCGCAGATCGACTCGGCAAACTCAATGAACGGAGTGATTCGGCGGTGCACCGGATCTTGCTGATGACGGTGGCGCTGGCTTTGATAACGGCACCGTTGACCGCGCCGCCCGCATTGGCAATCACTCCGCCGCCGATCGATCCGGGAGCGCTGCCGCCCGACGTGACGGGCCCCGACCAGCCGACTGAACAGCGCGTCCAGTGCTCGGCGCCGACGGTCCTGCCGGACTCCACCTTCCACGACCCGCCGTGGAGCAACGCCTACATCGGGGTCAGCGAAGCCCACAAGTTCGCCACCGGAGCCGGTGTGACGGTCGCCGTCATCGACACCGGCGTCGACGCCTCGCCGCGGGTCCCCGCCGAACCGGGCGGTGATTTCGTCGACGCGGCCGGTAACGGGCTGTCCGACTGCGATGCGCACGGCACGTTGACAGCGGCCATCATCGGCGGCCGTCCCGCTCCCACCGACGGATATGTCGGTGTCGCGCCCGACGCGCGTCTGCTCTCGCTACGCCAGACCTCGGAAGCCTTCGAGCCTGTCGGCTCCCAACCCAATCCGAACGACCCCAACTCCACCCCGGCGGCCGGATCCATCCGCAGTCTGGCCCGGGCGGTCGTGCACGCCGCCAATCTCGGGGCCGGCGTCATCAACATCAGCGAGGCCGCCTGCTACAAGGTGACCAAGCCGATCGATGAGGCCAGCCTGGGCGCGGCGATCGACTACGCCGTCAACGTCAAGAACGTCGTGGTGGTCGTCGCGGCCGGCAACACCGGCGGCGACTGCGCGCAGAATCCGCCACCGGACGCGGCCAACCCCGCCGACCCGCGCGGCTGGAACAAGGTGCAGACCATCGTCACGCCCGCCTGGTACGGAGATTCGGTGATCACCGTGGGCGGAATCGGGCAAACCGGCGTGCCCAGCTCGTTTTCCATGCACGGACCGTGGGTGAACGTGGCGGCACCCGCGGAGAACATCATCTCGCTCGGCGACCAGGGCGAGCCGGCGAACGCGTTGCAGGGCAAGGAAGGCCCGGTTCCGATCGCGGGCACGTCGTTCGCCGCGGCCTACGTCTCCGGTTTGGCCGCACTGATCAGGCAACGCTTCCCGCAGCTGACTCCGGCGCAGGTGATGAACCGCATCCAGGCCACGGCGCGCCACCCGGGCGGGGGAACCGACAACCTGGTCGGGGACGGCGTGGTCAACGCCGTCGCGGCATTGACGTGGGACATCGCGCCCGGGCCGGCGCAGATCCGGTATGACGTCCGACGGATGCCGCCGCCGGTGATGGAGTCGGGACCGGACCGTCGGCCGATCACCATGGTGGCGGTGGCCGTCGGGGGTCTGATGCTGGCGTTGGTCCTCGGCGCGCTGACGGCGAGGGCGCTGAGGCGCCGATGAGCAGCCCAATCCGGTTGCGGTTCAGCACCGGTCACACGTTGATCTGGGCGGTGTCGGCGCCGCTGGCGGTCCTGCTGTTCCTGCCGACGCGTTACTGGTGGGCGGGCATCGCGCTGGTCGCCGTCGGTGCCGTCGTCGCCTTCGTCACGTTCTACGGGCGGCGGATCACCGGGTGGGTGGCGACGGTGTTCGCCTGGCTGCGGCGCCGCCGCACACCGCCGGACGTGCCGTCGGAACCGGAGGTCGGCGCCACGGTGAAGCCGGGGGACCACGTGGCGGTGCGCTGGCGCCGAGACCACCTGATCGCGGTGATCGAACTCAACCCGCGGCCGTTCACGCCTACCGTCATCGTCGACGGGCAGGCCCACACCGACGACGTGCTGGACACCCGGCTGCTCGAGGAACTGCTGTCGGTGCACTGTCCCGACATGGAGGCCGATATCGTCTCGGCGGGCTTCCGGGTGGGCCGCACCGCCGCCCCGGACGTGGTGAACCTCTACCAGCAGGTGATCGGCGCCGACCCCGCCCCGGCCAACCGGCGGACCTGGATCATGCTGCGGGCTGACCCCGAGCAGACCCGGCGGTCCGCGCAGCGACGCGACGAGGGTGTCGCCGGCCTCGCCCGGTATCTGGTCGCCTCGGCGACCCGGGTCGCCGACGCGTTGGCCAGCCACGGCGTCGACGCCGTCTGCGGACGCAGCTTCGACGACTACGACCACGCCATCGACATCGGCTTCGCGCGCGAGAAGTGGTCGATGATCAAGGGTCGCGACTCCTACACCGCGGCCTATACCGCGCTCGGTGGCCCGGACCTGTGGTGGTCGGCCCGCGCCGACTACACCATCACCCGCGTCAGGATCGCTCCCGGCCTCGCGCCCCAGGCCACTGTCCTGCTCACCACCGCCGGCAAACCGAAAACCCCGCGCGGCTTCACGCGCTTGTTCGGCGGTCAGCGTCCGGCGCTGACCGGCCAGGATCTCGTCGCCAACCGGCACTGTCAGATCCCGATCGGGTCGGCGGGCATTCTGGTGGGCGAGACGGTCAACCGGTGTCCGGTGTACCTGCCCTTCGACGACGTCGACGTCAGCCTCAATCTTGGTGACGCACAAACCTTTACACAGTTCGTGGTGCGCTCGGCGGCGGCGGGGGCGGCCGTGACGGTCGGTGCGCACTTCGAGGAATTCGCCCGGCTGATCGGCGCGCAGGTGGGGCCGGTGGCCAAGGTGGCATGGCCGCAAGCGACCACCTACCTGGGCCCGCACCCCGGCGTCGACAAGGTGATCCTGCGTCACAATCTGGTCGGCACGCCGCGGCACCGCGAACTGCCGATCCGGCGGGTGTCGCCGCCCGAGGAAAGCCGGTTCCAACTGGCGCTACCGAAGTAGTTCTATCCGGCGAATATTGCTGCAGGCGGCCTCGGCTTTAGCGACGATAATGGTTAGAGCATCAAGGAGGACGATCCGAAATGACTCAGCCGCAGACAGTGACGGTGGATCAGCAGGAGATTTTGTCGCGGGCTGACGAAGTCGAGGCGCCGATGGCGCAGCCGCCGACCGACGTCCCGTTGAGCCCCTGCGGTCTGACGGCGGCCAAGAACGCCGCCGAGCAACTCAAGCTGTCCGCCGAGAACATGCGGGACTTTCTGACCGCCGGGGTGCGCGAACGTGCCCGGCTGGCGACGTCCCTGCGCAACGCCGCCAAGGCCTACGGCGACGTCGACGAGGAAGGCGCGGCCGCATTGGACAGTGACGGCGGCGAAGTGGCCGGGGAATCGGCCGGCGGCGTCGGCGGCGACAGTTCCGCAGGCCTGCAGGACACCCCACAGGTGGCCGCGGCCGGCGGCGACGGATTCACCGACCTCAAAACCGCGGCAACCAAACTCGAGTCGGGCGACCAAGGCGCATCGCTGGCGGCGTTCGCCGACGGCTGGAACCAGCTCAGCTTCGGATTGCAGGGAGACAGGAAGCGGTTCCGGGTCTTCCAGAACTGGGACGGCGACGCGGCCACCGCGTGCGAGGCGTCGCTGGACCAGCAACGAGTCTGGATCACCCACATGGCGGACCTGGCGACGTCGCTGGCCAAACAGGCGACTTACATTGCGCAACTGCAGGTGTGGGCACGCCGCGCACACCCGACGTTGGCCGACATCACCAAACTCGAAGAGCTGTCGAAGGATCCGGCTTACAAGGACCAGGCCATCAAGCTCTACGCGGAGTACCAGACCAAGTCCGAGCAGGTGCTCAGCGACTACAACAGCAAGGCTCAGCTGGAGGCGGTGAACCCGCCGAAGCCGCCGGCTGCCATCAAGATCGACCCGCCACCGCCGCCGCAGACGCCGGGTCTGATTCCCACTCAGGTGATGCAGGCGGCGGCGATGGCCGGTGGCGGTTCGGGCTCGGGGATGCAGACTCCGATGATGCCGCCGATGGGTGCCGGCGCGGGTAGCGGCGGCGGTATGCCGTCGGGCATCGGCGCCGAGATCGGTTCGGCGGGTCGCGACGCGGCCGCGAGCCTGGGCAAAGACCTTGGCGTCAAACCGATGTCGTTGGGCGGCGGCGGTGGCGGCGGAATGCCGTCGATGCCGCTGGCCGAAGCGGGCGGTGCCGGCACCGGCATCTCGAGTGAATCGATGCGACCGGCCGGCGCGGGTGACATCGGCGGACTCGGCCAAGCGGGTGCCGGCCGCGGCAGCGGCATGGGCGGCGGCGGCATGGGAATGCCGATGGGTGCCCACGGCCAGGGCGGTGGGGGATCCAAATCCAAAGGCGCACAACAGGATGACGAAGCCCTCTACACCGAAGACAGGGAGTGGACCGAAGCGATCATCGGTCAACGCCGCCGGCAAGACATGAAGGAGCCGAAGTGACCCACATGGATATGGAACCCCACGTCGCCGCGGCGTTGGCCCTGGCGGCACGTTTCCAGCAGGCCCTCGAAGGCACGCTCAACCAGATGAACAACGGCGCGTTCCGCGGCGCCGACGAGGCCGGGAGCGTCGAGGTGACGATCAACGGACACCAGTGGCTCACCGGCGTGCGCATCGACGACGGCTTGATCAAGGAGATCGGTGCCGAGGCGGTGGGTGCGCGGGTCAACGAGGCACTGCAGAACGCACAGTCGGCGGCGAGCAAGTACAACGCCGCGGCCGGCGAGCAGCTCACTGCGGCGCTCGCGGCCATGGGCAAAGCGGCCAACCCCGGGTCCGCCTGACGTTGTTGCGCCGAATGTGAATCTCGCGACAGTGACTCGGCGTGTCGCGCAGCGAGATTCACACTCGGCCGCGGAATTGCAGTGTGCGGCAAGCGTTTATCAATGATTCTTTGAAAGAGACGGCAATGGGTATCCCGAGACCGATCGGCGAGTATGCCGGTCAGATGCTGAGTTCGGGTGGTTGGCCGGAATCCGACGAGGACACGTTCTACGACCGTGCGCAGGAATACAACCGGATGCTGCGCAAGGTGACCGACGTGATGGATGCCGCCCGCCGCCAACAGGTCGAGGTCTTCGACGGCGGCGTCTGGTCGGGCGGTGCCGCCAACGCCGCCAACGGTGCGCTCGGTACGAATCTGACCGAGATGAGCACGCTGCAGGATTACCTGGCCACCGTCATCACCTGGCATCAGCACATCGGCGGCTTGATCGTCGCGGCGAAATCCGAGATCGGCAATAACGTCGACGGCGCTCAGCGGGAAATACTCATCCTGGAAAACGATCAGGAGCTGGAGCCAGAAGCGCGCCAGGCGGCCATCAATGCGCTGGTGCGGGAGACGCAGCAGGCCAACTCCAGTCTGGTTGGCGAGGCGGCCGAGCAGGTGCTGGCATCCAAGGACTGGAAGCCGCCGCACAACGCACTGCAGGACCTGCTGCACCAGGTGACGCCCCCTGCCCCGGACGTTCCGACGCTGGTGGTCCCGACGCCGAGCACGCCGACGCCCGTCGTCCCCGCGCCGACGCCCTTCGAGCCGACGCCGGCCAATCCGTACGATCCGGTCGCGCCGGGCGTCCCGGTCACGCCGATCACCCCGACGCCGTTCGAGCCGACGCCGGCCAACCCCTACGACCCGGTGGGGCCGGGAGTTCCGGTGACCCCGGTTTTCCCGTCCGACCCGGGCACGCCCGTCACCCCCATCAGCCCGGTTCCGCCGGTGGCCCCGGTCAATCCGAGCCAAGCGGTCACCCCGGTCTCCCCGACCCCGGGCAAGCCGGCGACGCCGGTCACTCCGCTCCGGCCCGTCAACCCGTCACCCGCGCCGAGTCCGTCACCGACGCCGAGTCCGTCGCCTACGCCGAGTCCGTCACCGGCGCCGATCAACCCGACGCCCCCGACGCCGGCACCGGTCGGCCCCTTGCCGGACCAGCCGTCGATGCCGGCGGATCCCGGCACCCCGTCGACCCCGGCCGCCCCCAGCACCGATCCCACGCACGTCAAGCCGGCCGCCGCCATCGACGCACCGACGCACCCCGGTCAGTCCGGGAGTCCGTCGGGACCGTCGCACCGCGGGGACGACGCATCGCCCGCGATGGCTCCCGCAGCGGCGGCCACCGGTATGGCGGCCCCGGCTCGGGGTTCCTCGGCCGGGGTGGGTTCGGCGGCTGCCTCCGCCGGAGCGAGCCCCACCAGCGGGGCGTCTGCGGCGTCGGGCGCCGGGTCGCGTGCCGCTGGTGGGCGGGCGCCGCTGGGTGGGGCAGGCAGGGCACCGGCCGCGTCGACCCGTGCGGCTGCGGCGCGCACGTCGGCGCCGGCACGCCCCGCGCCGCCGGACCGCACGGACGAGGCACAGAAGGATGACAAGGAGCCGACACACGACGTGACGGCGTTTCCGTCGGTGCCCGTTTCGGCGGCCCGGGCCGCACGCGATGCGGTGGCCGCAGCCTCCGGCGCCCGCGGGGCCAAGAAGGATCCGCTGCGCCTGGCCCGCCGGGTCGCCGCCGCGCTGAACGCGCACGACAGCGGCGGCGACGACGACTACGGCTTCTTCTGGATCACCGCCGTCACCACCGACGGCGAGATCGTGGTGGCCAACAGCTACGGGCTGGCCTACATCCCGGAGGGCGTCCAGTTGCCGGCCAAAGTGTTCATGGCCAGCGCCGACCGCGCCGTCCCGGCCGACGAAAAAGCCCGCACCGCAACGTATCCGGTGCTGGCCGTGCAGAGTTGGGCCGCGTTCCACGATCTCACGCTGCGGGCGGTGATCGGAACCGCCGAACAGTTGGCCAACTCCGATCCGGGCGTGGCCAAGGTCATCCTGGAAGCCGACGACATTCCGGAGAGCGGCAAGATGATCGGCCGACCCCGCCTCGAGGTCGTCGACCCGTCGGCGGCCGCGCAGCTGGCCGAGACCGACGACCTGCTGCTGGTGGGCCTGTTGCCGCCGGCGCCGGCCGCTGAGAGCGCACCCGACGACGAGCGGCACATGTTCTGGTTCGAGCTGATGAAACCCATGACCAGCACCGCCACCGGTCGCGAGATCGCACATCTGCGGGCGTTCCACGCTTACGCCAACCACTGCCAGGAGCTGGCCCTGCATCAGGCCTACGGGGCAGCGGATGCGCAAGCGCAGCGCCCGGCGGTCGAGGAGTTCCTGTACTGGCGGTCGGTCGCGGGTCTGCTCGACAGCGCGTTGTCGGCGACGCCCTGAACTGGGCGCCGGCAAACGAAATTGCCGCAATGGGGGCCGTGTCACCCGGGGTAAAATTTCCGAGTGGGAAACGTACAGAAGGGAAGCGGCGATGGCTGAACCGCTGGCCGTTGATCCCACCCGCCTGATCGCCGCGGCGAGCAAACTCGGCGAGCTCGTCTTCCCGGCCCCGCCCGCGCCGATCGCCGCGACGGGTACCGATGCGGTGTCAGCGGCGATCAACGCGACGATGCCGGGCATCGAGTCCCTGGTTTCCGACGGACTGCCCGGCGTCACCGCCGCGCTGAAGCGGACCGCCGGCAGCATGACCGCCGCCGCCGACATCTACATCAAAGCCGATCAGTCGTTGGGTCAGGCGATGGCGCAGTACGGGTTCGTCGGCGACGGTCAGTCGTTGGGCGCCAACGCCGCAACGGCAGCCATGACCGGGCCGGCGGGCGCGCTCGGTGCCCAGATGCTCGGCGGACCGGCGGGCGCGGCACAACAACTGCTGGGCGCGTCCGGGGGTACCGCGGCCGCCGCGGGGGTGGGCCAGCAGCTCGGTGCGGCGGTCGGTGCGCAGGCAGCGGCATTGGCCCCGCAACTGCAGGCGACCGTGCCGCAGCTGATCCAACTGGCGCCGCTGGCCCAACAGATGGCACCGATGGGTCAGCAGGTCGGGCAGAGCGTGCAGCAGGCCGCGTCGCAGGCTTCCCAAGGGTCGTCGTCGGCGCAGCTCGCCAGTGACACCAAGCCCGACGACGAGGACAAGAAGGACGACGAATCCCAAGACGCGGCGGACGGCCAGCCCGACGGAGCCGCCGCGGGGCAGATCACGCTGGTCAGTGCGCCGGTGGCCGGCGCGGCCGGAGGCGCGCCGGCGTCGGGATCGGTCGCCGCCCCGATCTGAGTTGCGTCCTGGCGTCACCCAGATTGCAAGTCAGAACCGCAGATTCCGCACCATGTCGTAGACGCCGGTGACCCACAGCAACAGCGGAATGACGGACGCGACGACCGCGCCGTCGACCAGCTCCGAAATCCGTTTGGCCACCGGCGAAATGCGGCGCACCGGGGCCATCGCACCGATGATCACCAGCGCGACCACCGCCAGCGCCAGATACCCGCTCAGGATCAGCCACGCCCAGTGCGGGTACCACAGGCTGAGCCGCGCGGCCAGCCCGGTCGGAATGGCGACGGAGGCCGCGAGCAAGGCCCACGCGCACCAGCGGTCCACGTAGAGCCGCGACCGGAACCCGCAGAGCACCGTCAACAATGCCGCGATCACCAGTGTGTGGACGAAGAAGTGGCCGTGCGTCACGACGGCGATCGCGCCGACGGCCAGAATCAACGTGCCGGCCTTCACGAAGCCGACCAGCAGTTGCTTGGCCAGCTGACTTCGCTCGGTCAGTCGTACTGCCGAGGCGGGCACCGAGGCGATGATCGCCTGCCAGGTAGGTGTTTCGTCCTTGGTCGTCTCGTCGGCGGCGACCGGGTCGAGCAGTTCCTCGTTGTCGACGGTTTCGCCGGGCACCGGTATCGGCGGCAGCGCGATGCGGGCAACGGCCACAGTCAGTTTGGCCGCCGTCGTCACCACGAACAGCCCGAACGCAATCGCACCGGCCGGCACCCAGCGCTGATAGCCGTACCCGTAGGCGATGGCGGCGCCGATCACCGCGATCGTGGTGATGACGGCGAACGACGCCAGCTCATGCCGCCGGCGGGGCCCACCGCGCGCCACGAGCGTCAGCACCAACACGGCCGCCGCGGCGGCGGCGAGTTGCGGGGCGCCGAGCGAACCCACCCCTCTGGGCAGCGGGACGGCGATGGCCGCGGCCGCCGCGATCACCGGTATCGCCGCGATCAACAGGCATTCGGAAAGCTGGGACTTGCGGTAGAACCGGTTCGCCACGAACGAACCGGCCAGCACGGCGATGCCCACCAGGCCCAGCGCCAGGCTCCAGTACCAACTGCGCCCGGTCAGCCACCACGCGCGTAACGCGACCGCGGTCATCGGCACGGCCAGAAGCGGGATCGCCACCGCGACAAACCGATTCAGCGCCGTCCGGTCGAACTCCGGCGATTCGTCCAGCACCGCGATCGCGTCGATGACGTCCTCGACGAGCGGGCGGTACCGTTCGGTCCGGCTGGCGGAGACCAGGGTCAGCAAGGATCCGTCCACCACGCCGGCCTCGTCGAGCGACTGGTCGAGCTTCAGCGGCGGCGACCCGGGCCTCGCAAACGTCCACACGCCCTGCGCAGAGAAGTCGAACCCGGCCAGGATGTCGGGCGGGGTGTCCTCCAAAAGATCGGCCAGCACCGCGACGGTCTCATCGATGTAGGCGGACATCGGTGTCGCCGCCGGCAACACCAGGTCGGTCATCCGCCGACCGGTGAGAACCGTGACTCGCGTGGTCGCGGGTCGCGCGGGACCAGACCCCGCGGCGGTCGAACCGGTGGCAACAGCAGGTGCGCTCAACGACGTCCAGCCCTTTCGAAATCGTCGGACAGAGCCGCGGCCAACTCGAGAACCCGGCGCTTGTATACCGGGCCGATCTGGTCGAGGCGAATCTCGGTCCCGGCGGCGATGTGCTTGTCCCACGGCAGCAGCACCACCCGGTCGGGCCGAACCAATTGTTGAAACTGTCGCACCAACTGCTTGTCCGCCACGTTGGTGTCGCCGACCGCGACGTGATTGATCACCACCACGACGCGATCGAGCAGATCTTGATAGCCGTTGTGCCGCAACCACTCCAGCGCACTTTCGGCCTGTCGGGCGCTGTCCAGCGACACGTTGGTGACGATCACGATCGCCGACGCCGTCTCCAGCACACCGCGGGTAACCGGGTCGAATAGGCCGGGTCCGCAGTCGGCCAGGACCAGGTTATAGAACTTCGACACCGTGTCGACGGCGAAGCGCAGGTCGTCTCCGCTGAGTCCGCGTGCGGCGGTGGTGTACTCGGCGGTCGGCAGAATCTCTAGGTTGTCCGCGTTCACGCTGGTGTGGGCGCGGACGTCGTTGTAGTGCGACACATTTCTGTCGGCCAACAGATCCACGATGGACGACGGCGATGTGCGTCCCGCCCGTTCGGCCAGATTCCCGCAACCGGGATCCGCGTCGAGCACCAGGATCCGATCACCGCGCACCTGGGCCAGCATGGTGCCCAGCGTCACCGTCGTGGTCGTCTTGCCGACCCCGCCCTTCAGGCCCAGCATGCCGATTTGGTAAGAGCCCCGGGGCTTTCGGGCGACCCTGGCCCGGAGGTCGTGTTGGAGTTTCTCGTCGCGGGACAGGCCGAGATTGATCCGCGTGAGTTTGTAGACGACGCGGCGCCAACCTCGTTGCGGCACGGGTTTGACGGGCTTGACAGGCTTGACGGGCTTGCCGGGCGCCGGCGGCGGAGCGGTCGGAATGCCCGCCGTCGCCTCGGATGGCGGTGCGGCCGGCGGATGCGGTTGTGCGGCAACCGGTGTCGGCGCCGACGGCGGCATCGGGACCGGGATCGGTCCCGACGGGGCCCGACGCCGGCCAGGACGGTCGCCCGGCGGAGGCGGCGCGGGCGCATCTCCGGCTGGGCGGGCATCGGGCATCGGGACCCGGAAGTACGGGCCGGCCGTGGGATCGGGTGCACCGGATTCGGGGTCGGGCAGATAACGGTGTCCGCGTCGCGCCCGCCGCGACGGCTCCTCGGCTTCGGGCCGCTGTTCGGTCGGTGACGGCTGCTCGCCGCGGGGTGGTGGTTCGGTCGGCCGCGACGGCTGCTCGGGTTGGGGTCGTGGTTGGGTCGGCCGTGACGGCGGGCGTTGGTTACCGCCGAGCCGCACCCGAGGATTCGACCCCGCCGCAGGCCGCGACGACGGAGGCTTCGGTGGCTGCGGTACCACAGCGGGCGGCCGGTCGCGTGGTGCCGGGGCCACGTTCGACGCCGGACCGGGGTCCGCTCCGCGGGTTGCTCGCGGTGGTGGTTCGGTCACCATCGGGGGCGGAGCATCCTCCGAAACATGTTGCGGTTCGGGGGGTTTCGGTGACGGTCCGGGCGCCGCGGGCGGCGGTCCCGGCGGCCTGCCGATCGGCATGGGTGGTCGCGTCGGTGCTGGGCGCTCGGGCGCCGCCCTCGGGGGTTCGGCCGGTGACTCGAACACAGCTGGTTCGGCTGCCGGCGGCGCCTCAGACGGCGGCGCCTCAGACGGCGGGGCGACCGGCGGCTGGGGCGAGTACTGCGGGAGTTCGGGCGGCGGGGGCGGTGGTGGTCCACCGATCGGCATCGGCGGCAGCGGAGACCTGCTCCCCGCGGCCGGCGCGGCGGACGCTTGGGGGAGCTCCGCCGAGAAATCGGGCGGTGTCGGTGGCGGCTGGGGTGCGGGCACGCCGATCGGCCCGGGGGGTGCTGCGGGTGAGGAGGCCGAAGCAGGCGGCTGGGACCAGTCGATGGCCGGCGCGGCATCGCCATTCGCTTTGGGCGACGACGGATAGGCCGCATTGGGATCGAAGAAAGTTTGCCCCGTGTCGTCGTCGGGCGAATTGGAATCCTGGGCGGGCCGAAAGAGCTTGTCGTAGTCGGCCGGCATCAGAACCTCTCAGAAGTTCGTCAAAAGGACAAAGCACGAGAAGGGGCGAGATCCCCCGGATGGGTTGAACTCGCCCGATCTCGTGCTTCGGGATTCTACGCGTACAGAAGCCTTTGTCAGGCGAACATTCCCGTCACGCTGCCCTCGGTCGACTGCATGGCCTGCCCGGCCTCGCTGATCGTCCGGGCCAGGTTCTGCAGCGAGTTGTTCAGCTCCTGTGCGGTGCTGTCCCACTTCTGCTGAACGCCCTGGTAGGCCTCCGAACCGCTGCCGCCCCACGCCGCCGCAAGCTTGGTCAGCGACTGCTTGCCCTCGTCGAGCAGGGAGTGGATCGTGGTCACGTTTCCCTGAATGGTGCTGGCCGCGGCCTCGATGCCGGCGAAATTCCACTGCTGTTCCGTCATTTCGATTGCTCCGTTTCTTGGTGGTATTGGGGAATTGGATCAGAAGCCCATTTGCGAGGACAGCGCCTGCTGCTGCTCCTCGTCGGCACGCTGGTATTGGACGCCGGCCTGACGGATATTCGTCGAGATCTCGTCGAGTTCGGCCTTTTGCTTGTTGGCGGCTTCCTGGAAACGCACCACGGCGGCCTGGGCGGCCTGACCGGCGGCACCCTGCCACTGACCCTGCAATGACGCTGCGGTGGACTCGACCTGGTTGATCTGGGTCTTCAGATCACCCGAGATTCGCTCGAAGTTACCTGCCTCTTGCGCGAGGGCAGCGGCATCAGTCTTCATCTCTGCCATGCTGGACTACTTTCTCTCTTTCCATTCCTCGCCGTGGTTGGCAAGTCTTCCGGCCCGGTTTGGCCGGGAAGTCTGTTGTGGGCCTGAACGATCGAGACAATCACCAGTCGTCCTCGTCGTCCCACAGGTCTGGCTCGGCGTCTTCGGACTCTTCGGCAGCCGCCGTCGGGACCGCCAGAGCGGTCCGGGTGCCGCCGCCGGCCGCAGCGCCCTGGCCCATCGCACCGGCACCCACGGGCGCCGTGCCACCGGTAGCCGCTTCGCCGGCGGCCGCCGCGGGCATCATCGCGGGGCCGACGGGCTTGTCGATCAGTCCGGTCATCAACGGGGTGCGGGTCAATGTCCCACCCGCGCCCGGGAGTGCTTCCCCGCGTAGCAATCCCGAGCCAACGCTGGCGCCCGAGCCGCCAGCGAGGGGGTGGTTCGACAGAGGGCTGGCACCGAGCAAGCCCATCTGCGCCTCATCGTCAGCCAACCCGGGCCCGGTACCGCCCGAACTGCTGCCCATCTGACTGAACATCGAGGTCATCTGCTGCGCCGGTTGAGCGAGCTGCTGCATCGGGCCGCTCAGTTCGGCGGCCTGGCCGGCTGTCGCGGACAGCTGACCCGGTGTGACGCTGCCGAGCTGAGTTGGCATGCCCAGCAACGGGTTTGACGCCATCGCGCTCTGGCTCATCCCCGGGTCGAGGATGGCCGTCATCGGCTCGATCTTCTCGAACATCGTGTTGGCCAGCGTCTCGGCCTGGTAGATGTCCATCGCCACGGCCGCCTGGGTCCACATGCGGACGAAGTAGTCGATCTCGTTGAAAGCGATCGGCACGGTGTTGATGCCGAAGAAGTTGGTTGCGGTCAGGATCGCGGTGGTGATGTGGTTCATCGCGATCTCGGGCAACGACGGCGTGGTCGCCATCGCCTGCTCGTAAGCGGCGGCCTGGGCGGTGGCCTGCAGGCCGCGCGTCTTGGCCTGCGTCGAGGCGGTCTGCAACCAGGTCACCATCGGCAGCGCCGACGCGATCGCTTTGTCGCTGCTGCCTCCGGTCCAGGCCTCGCCGAGAGAGTTGAGCCGCGCGGTCAATTCGACCGCCTGAGCGTCCAGCGCCGCTGCCAGCGCCTGCCATCCCATGGCTGCCGCCAGCATCGGAGCCGCGCCCGCGCCGGCCATCAGCCGTGCGGTGTTCAGCTCCGGTGGCAGTGCGTGCCATAGCATGTGGACAATTCCCCTCTGGTCGCGCTTCATCCCTTATTGAAAGAGATATGAAGGCCATTGATTATGTCGCGATTATTGGCGCTCCGGCCCAAACTTCGTCGGTTATCGCCGGAATTCCGCGGGCCCGATTATCAGGTGTTCTCCGAGCCCTTTGAAGTGCGTTGCAATAATCCTAACCGGGGTTCGGGGGTGGTCCGAACACTTATTCTCCGACCTCGTCCGGGGGCTCGATGTAGGGCGCCTGGATCACCTCCTTCCCGTCGGGCGAGACGAGAAATGCCTGGCCAGGGGGCCGGCGCTTGACCTTGAACTCGCTGGATGGGAACTCCTGCTTCTCCCCGGAGAGGAACATCGTCGGTGCACCCGACCCGAACGCGGCGCCGACGAACTTGTCCATCGTGGCCTTGTACGCCTGACTCATCTGGCAGGTGACAATGATGTGCAACCCGATATCCGCCGCGGCCGGCAATAACGGCGCCAGCGGCGCCATTGGAGGCATGCCGCTGGCGGCCCCGACGATCATGTGCCAGTCGTCGACGAGTAACACGACATCGAATCCGCTCCACCATGATCGGGAACGTAATTGCGCGGTGGTCAGATCGGTCGGCGGCAGCCGCTTCTTGAGGTTCACCGCCAGCGCCTGAACCGCCTCGTCCAGGCTCGCGCTGTTGCGGTTGATCGCGCCGGCTTGCAGCAGGTGCGACTGCGGGACGGCGTCCAGCAGACCCGAGCGGTAGTCGGCCAGCATGAACCGCACCTGCTGTGGACTGTTGCGGGCACAGATGGCCCGCGCGATCGCGTGCGCGATAGTGGTCTTGCCCGACTTGGCCGCACCGAAGATCAGCAGATGCGGGTTGGTGTGCAGGTGGCTGTAGGCGGGCGTGAGGTCCGCCTCGCGCAGCCCGATCGGGATCTCCCAACGGGTGCGGTAGTCCGCGTCGGGCCCGGGCGGGTTGGGGTCGAGTTCGTAGAGATGGATCCGTTCGGGCAGCACCCGCACCGGCGGGGCCTTCTCGGTGGTCTGGGACGCGATGTGATCGACCCCGACGGTGATCGCTTCCACCAGATTGTCGGTGCTGTGCACACCGTCGAACCGCGGTACCCCGATCATCAGATGGTGTTTTTCCATCGACACCGCGCGGCCGGGACGGTTGGCCGGGATCTCTCGGGTGATCCGGTCGATCTGGGTTTCGTTCACGTCGCCGAGCCGGAACTCGATCTTGGTGCCCAGATAGTCACGGACGCGTGATTTCAGTTCCGTCCACCTCGGCGTGGAGATGACGACGTGGACGCCGAACGCGAGGCCCTGCGCGGCCAGATCCTGTACCGCGGATTCGAGTTCGTTGAATTCGCTGACGAACCCGGGCCACCCGTCGATGATCAGGAACACGTCACCGTAGGGGTCGGCCGCGACGGGTTGGTTCGGGTCGTCGCGCAGTTGGCGGTACATCGCGATCGAGCCGACCCGGTTTTCCTTGAACAGCTGCTCCCGTTGCCGCATCACCGCCTGCATCTCGGCGACCACGCGGTAGACCTTGTCGGGTTCGGAGCGGTTCGCGATGCCGCCGACGTGCGGAAGATTCTCGAGATAGATCAGGCCACCGCCGCCGAGGTCGATGCAGTAGAACTGCACGTTGCGCGGTGAGTGGGTCGCGGCCGCAGACATCACCAAAGTCTGTAGCAGCGTTGACTTTCCGGTCTGGGGTGCGCCGCCGATGCCGATGTTGCCGCCCGCCCCGGACACGTCGACGCCCCACGTCTCCTGCAGATGCCGGCGCGGCTCGTCCATGATCCCGAGGGCGAACCGCAACGACTGGCGCCGGTCCCGGGCGATGAGTTCGTTCAGCGGTGTCGGATCGGCCAGCGGCGGCAGCCACATCTTGTAGGCACGCGATTCGCCGGTGCCCAGCTGGTCGAGCACCACCTCGCGCAGCGCGCGCACTTCCGTTTCGGTCACGACGTCAGCACCTCCTCATCGACGACCGGCGCCGCGGTGAACTGCCGGATCCGCACCGACTGCTTGCCGACTTGCGCTCCGTCGCGCCCACTTTCGCCGTTGGTGTCCGCGCTCGCCGGCGGAATGTAGGGGGCGCCGATATAGAACGTGCTGAACTTCACCGGATCCTCCATGCCCACCCGCAGGAACCCGACGCCGCTCTCCTTGTTGGTGATGTACTGTGCCTCCGGCGTGCCGATGACCGCTTTGGACTCGTGAGAGCTGGTAGTGCGCAACGCGATTCGGTAGGTGAGGTTGGGTTCCAGCTTGTCGATCCGAACGCCGCCGGTCTGCAGCGACTGGGTGGCCAGCAGCAGATGCACCCGCAGCGACCGGCCCACCCGACAGATTCGGTCGAACAGGCCGATGAAGTCGGGATGACTCTGCAGCAGCTCGGCGAACTCGTCCACCACCACGAAAAGCGTTGGCAGCGGCGCCAGATCGGCACCGCGCTCACGGAACTTCTCGTACTCGGCGACCCCTGACAGCGCGCCGGCCGCGCCGACCTGCATGCCAGCCTGCCGCAGGATGTTCTGGCGGCGGTCGAGCTCGCCGGTCAACACCTCGCCCATCCGGCTCACCAGCTCGGCTTCCTCAGCCATGTTGGTGACGACGGCGGCCGTGTGCGGCAGTTTCTCCATCCCGAGGAAGGTCGAACCGCCCTTGAAGTCGGTGAGCAGCAGGTTCACCTGGTCCGGGTGGGTCATGGCGACCAGCGACAGGATCAGGGTGCGCAGGAACTCCGATTTGCCCGAGCCGGTGGTGCCGATGAGCATGCCGTGCGGCCCGCCGCCGAACTCCGCGCCCTCCTTGATGTCGAGGTACATCACGTTGCCGGTCTTGAGTTCGTGCCCGAACGGGATCTTGAGCCGGTCCCGGTCGGTGTCGGTGTACATCCGCCAGCGGCTCGGTGTCACCTCCTCGACGCTCTTGGCGCCCACCAGTTGATGCCACTCACTGGCCACCTTCTTCTGCACGCGCTGAGTCCGGTCCAGGATGGTCCCGGTGATGGACCAGCCGGCCAGCTTTCGGGCCACCCGGTTGGCCTCGGCGGGCGACATGCCGTCGGCCGCCGACACCACCAGTCGGAACTGCTGTCCGGGCAGCCGGTCGTCGGCCCTGCCGTCCTCGTCGACCCGGATCCGGTAGGACGAGCCGCGGTGATTGCCCAGCGTGATCACCGTGACCCCGGCCCGACCGTCGGGCGGGAACCCCGCCTTGCCGCCGGTGAGGTCGACGACGACGACGTAGGGCCCGGTGGGCAGGGCGTCCGGCGCATGCGGTCCACGCGCGGCCAGATCGGCCAGACCGTCCGGGCGGGTGTAGATCATCCGGACCGGGCCGGCGGCATCGGTCTCGGTCTGGTGCGCAACGTGCGGCAGCCACTTCAGCCAGGACCAGTCGGGATCGTCGGGATCCTCGGTGAGGACCCGGATCTGCAGCAGGTCCGGCGGATGGAACACCGCCAGATGACAGATCATCGCGGCCAGCAGCCGATCGGCACCGGGCCGGTGACCGCCGAGTGCGATCGTCGGAAAGGTGCGCAGCTGCAACAGTTTCGGGCAGTCGTGGATCAGGCCGTGGGTGCGCAGGAACTTCACCACCCACATGTGGCTGACCGGCTCCAGGTACGGCTGGGGTGCCGCGGTCGCCGCCGCCAATTCGCCGCCGACGGCCGGCTTCAGCAAGCGGTCCACCGCGGGCTGGTCGCCGATCCCGATGCGGGTGGCGGCGTAGAAGTCGCTGTTGGCCGGACGCGACCACTGTCGTTGCGTCCCGACGATCGAGAGCAGATCCTCGGGATGCGGTGCGTGATAGGAGAAGAACGCCACCTGCGAGCTGGCCGACGCGGTGACCCGGCTGCGCAGCCCGGCCAGATAACGCAGATACTCCTTGCGATCGGCGTTGATCTCGGGCACCTTCTTGCCGCCTCCGCCGGTGCCGCCGGCCATACCGCCGACCATCATCATGATCATCATCAGCGGCATCATCAGCATGTAGGGCGACAACTGCTTGGTGCCGCCGGCCAGCATGATCGCGATCATGCCGACCATGCAGCCGCCCATCACATACGGAAGTGCCTTCTGCACACCGGATGGCGGGATGTCGATGCCGAGGTCGTCGGGAGGGGTCAGGCTGATCTCGCCGGGCGTCAGGCGGGGGCCTCGGGTGATGGTCGGGGTGAACTTTTTCGTCGTCATCGTTCTTCCACTGTCACGAGGGCGCTCCCGGGGTGCCGGCTGGAACTTTGCGGGGTGTCGGGTCCGCGGGCAGCGTCTCGTGCTCGAGCATCGCGGCATCCTTGGACAGCACCGGACCGTCGACCAGCAGCCGAATGACTTCCCAGGGCGCGGTTTTCGGCGAACCGAGGCCCAGCGCCTTGGCCGAGTCGGCGTTCGGCACCCCGTACCGCACCCCTTCGGGGTCGATGTAATACATGGATTCGCCGTACCGCGGATCCGGCGACTGGAGCCGGACGAACTTGCCGCCGTCGATGTAAATGGTTGCCGTGCCCTGGATCTGCTTGATGCCGGTGTTCATCAGGTTCGGTGCTATCGGCAGATGCCGGCCCGACAGCACCGCCTGCTTGGGGGCCTGGTCACCGGTGGCGCGCTCCCACGTCCAGCACAGCGTGGGCTCGTCGGGCCGGGACAGGATCTTGAGCTGTTCGTTGGGCAACGGCGAGGGGTACACCTGCTCGGGGATCTTGACCACGACGCTGGGGACCACGGCCGGTGGTTCGACCAGTCCGTGGGATTGGCTGGCGCGTAGCGCGGATGCGGTGGTGGAGTTCACCCGCGCGATGCCGTCGGGCAGCACCACGTAGTACTGCGGACCCTTCTCGGCGCGGATCTGGAACACCGCACCGATCACCAGCTCGTCGGGCAGCCCGAGGGTGTTGGGGGTGCCGGCACCCGGTATCGGCGGCAACTGCCAGGCGCCTTGGCTGGGCAGCGCATTGAACATGCCCTCGGAGATCGGGATGGCTTTGGCGGTGACCGGGATACCCATCGACGACGTGAGCGCACGGTCGTTGAGATCGATTGAGTGCCTGCCCTTTTCGGTGACAATCCACTGCTGGCCCTGGTATGTGGCCAGCAGCGCCTCGTTCGCGTCCACCGGGTCCACGGTGGGATCGATCTGCAGGGGCATGGCAATGATCGAGGTTTGTATCACCGGCGAGGCGCTGTCGGCGCGGGATACGGTGTCGCACAACGTCCAGACCGAGTCGTTGCCCCCGAACGTCGGCGTGGCGTAGGGGGCGCCGGGGATTCCGAGGGTCTGGCCCAGCGGCAGCCTGGTCAGTTCGGAGGACTTGACGGTGGCCGGGTTGGACGGATTGCCCAACACGAGCCGCGCCGAAGTCAAGTTGTAGACCGGGTGCAGCTGGCCCGAGACGATCACATACAGCTCGTTGGTCGCCCGGTCGGTGAGAAGGGTTGTGCCGCCTAACTTCCCCTGGGGTTTGAAGTAGGCGAGCAGAACTGCGCCCACCAGGACCACGACGGCGATGACGACACCGAGCCAGACCGACCGGCTGTAGAACTGCAAGGGATCGTCGAACATGCGGGTGTCTCGCCGCACGATCGCGTGCTCGACGCGGCGGAGCAGGAAGCGCCAGCCGCTGACCTGAACCTTGGTGGTCAGGCGTAGCCCCATGGGTCACTCTCTCATGTTGAGGTGGGCATGGACCGTGGCGATCGCCTCGGCCATGTCCGCGCTGTCGATCTCTTGTAGTCGGTCCACATCCAGGGCCTCGATGTCAAGACCCTGCGCCAGCCGCATGTCGCGGCACTGCTCGGCGGCTTCCACCAGTTGCCGCGCGTAGCGGCCGTTGCCGGCGATGTCGAGGGCCGGGCGGCCGCGCAACGTGCGATCGTGCAACACCTTGGCCGCCTCCACGAACGCATCGGCCGCCTCGGGGCTCAGTGTCGAGTCGTTGCCCGCGGCAATGACTTTCGCGATCTCGAGAAGTTCTTCGGGTGAGTAGGTGTCGAACTCGATGCGGGTCGCGAAGCGCGACCGCAGGCCCTCGTTGGTTTCCAGTAGCCGGTCGATGTCGTTGCTGTATCCGGCGATGATCACCACCAGCCGGTCCCGGTCGTTCTCCATCCGCGCCAGCAGGGTGTCCAGCGCCTCCTGGCCGAACGGGTCGGTGCGGCCGTCCCTTTCCTGCACCAGCGCATAGGCCTCGTCGATGAACAGCACACCGCCCAGGGCGTGGTCGATGGTCTTGGTGGCCTTGACCGCCGACTGGCCCTCGTACTCGGCGACGAAGTCCTTGCGGGAGGTCTCGACGAGCTTGGGTTCGCCGATCACCCCGAGTCCGGCCAGCATGTTCGCCACCACCCGGGCGATGGTCGTCTTGCCGGTGCCGGGTGGGCCGGTGAAGATCATGTGCTTGCTCGGCTGGGCCACCTTCATGCCCTTGGCGGCGCGCACCCGCGCCATCAGGGTCGCCGCCCGATAGCGCTCGATCTGCATCTTGACCCGGGTCAACCCGATCTGGCGGTCCAGTTCGGCCTGCGCGTCGGCCAGCAACGCCTCGCGTCCGGAGTTGTCGGTCACCACACTGCCCGCGTCCCACGGGTCGGCGCGTGAGGCGATCTGCTCGGCCGTCGTCGTCTTCAGCCGGTAGGTCGGATCTCTCAGTGCCGCCGACACTTTCGGGTCCGGGTGGGTGGTCTGCAGCCATTCCAGCAGCGCCACCGCGGCTTCCTCGTTGCCCTGGCTGCGCCGCGCCATCGCAAGGAACCAGGCGATGGCGCGTGCGCAGGCCTCACCGGCCGGGGAGTCGTTGGCTTCGGTCAGCCGGCGTTCGGCTTCGGTGAACAAACCGAGATTGGCCGCTGCCACGCCGTGTGCCACACCGGCGGCCCCGGCCAAAAACTTGTCCGGCCACTTTCCCGCGCCCTTGACTTCGTCGATCACGTCGGTCCATCGTTCGGCCGCGCCGTAGATCACCGCTCTGAGCCAGGCCACCAGATGCTCGGACCCGGCGACGGCGCCGGCGTCGATCGCTTCCAGCGCATCGGCGTAATTGCCTTGCGCCGCTTCGGATGCGGCGAAACCCATGGTGACCGCGAGGGGCGAGGTGACCGGATAGGTGATGTCGCCGTACAACCCGCCGATGGGGACCCGGGCGTTGAGCGCGCTCATCGAAATCTGAGCCGCCCCGGACAGTTGCCCGAAATTACGCCGCGAATACCAGGATCGGAACAGCGTCACCCGATCCGTGTCACCACACCGGACCCGACCCACCCAGGCATCGCACGCGGACTCGTCGTAATTGGTGATCTCGGTGAACAAGTCCAGAGACCGCGCCTCGGACAACGGCAGCATGCCGACGGCACTGTCGAACAGACCGGCCAGGCGATCAGTCATCGATCACCGTTGTACCGGGCCGTGTAGTCCACGTCGTAACGGGAAGCGAACACCTGCTCTTCGTACGCGGCGGCCTCTTCCGGCGTCGGCAGATTCAGTGTGGCGCCGACGAACTCGTGCAGCAGCGCATTCTGTTGCGCACCGTCGCCGGTCATCTCACCCATGTTCTCGACCATGAAGGTGTGCTGCGCGGCCCGCGCTTTCTGCCGGGCCAGGTCGGCGATGACGAAAATCTCTTCGGCCAAACCGGATTCGGTCATGCTCGATGCCTTGTCGGTCACCGTGACCTGCTGGACGCGGCCGTCCATCAACGCCGTCACCGACACCGACCCCTGCGGGTTGGTCACGGTGAACAGCGCCAGCTCCGGCTCGTCCTCGTGCTCGGTGAGCCCGCTGAGCGCGTCGAGGTCCGTTCCGGAGTCCCCGGATCCGGAGGGCGGCGCGTACTCTTCGAACGCCTCGAGTGAGGACTCTTCGACGGCGCTGCCGCCGGAGAAGTCCAGCGCACCGAGATCGTTGTTGTCGTAGTCATTCCCGGGCAGGTCCACGGTGGCGTCCCTTTCTCAGATTTCGTATCAGGCTGGTGCGGAGGCTTCCGCGTGGTCTAACCAGGCACCGGCGGGCAGCAACTCCAGCAAGCTGTCCAGCGCGCGCTGCAGATTCTGCTGCGTGCCGGGGAGAAAACTCCCGTACAACTCGCCACCCACCCGGCGCGGCAACGACACCAGTCGGCCGTGCTCGGAGTCGAGCACACCGGCCGCCGCCGGGGTAAGGGTCGTCGTTCCGCCGGGATGGCGTTGGCTCGCGACGATCTCGACCCAGCTGGTCGGGTTGCTGACGATCTCGCTGTAGATGCGAGCTTGCGCGGGCGGCACCCCGTGCCGAGTCAGCTGAGCCGCCGTCGTGCACTCGGCCAGTTCGCTCGCCACACCCGTCAACGGTTCGACGTTGGCGGGATCGGCCGGGCCCAGCACGGTCGTCACCATGCCTGCCAGGCCGACCTGCGGCGCCACCAACTGCAGCACCAGCATGTCGTCGTCGCGCGCCGCGACCACATGGGTATCGCCCCTGCGGCACACCACGAATCGCACCATCACGCCGCCAGCCGAATCGCCCCGGTCGCGCCGCCACCAGCGGCACTCCAGCGTGCGGTCGGCCCTGCTGATCGTGTCGACCATCGTGGCGACCGCCGGATGCGGTTGTCCGTTGTGGTCCAACACCCCCTGTGCGGTGAGGTCGCGCTGCACCTGGTCCCACACGATGTCGCGCAGATCTTCTTGAGGGATGTTGGGCCGAATCCCAAGTGCGACCGGGAAATCGACCAGGTGCAGCCTGTCGGCGATCACCAGCATCCCGTCGATGGTGACTGATACGCCAACCACTTGGTCGATCAGGCCGGCGAGGCCCGCGCGACCGGATGCGAGCGGACCGGTCATGATCAGCCGAAGATCTTGTCGATGATGCCGGCCAGACCTTCGTCGGACTTGAGGTAAGCCGCGGCGGCCGAGAGCAGGTTGGTGGCGAGCCCGGAACTGACCGCCTGCACGCCTTTGCCGGTGTTGGTGCGGTTGGTCTCGACGTCCCGCAGCGCGTTGTTGAACTTCGACGTGAACGAACCGTGGGTGAGCGAGACGCGCCCGCTGATCCCGTTGACCGAATTGGTCGCGGTTCCGAACTGCCCGGCGATCTCGGTCTGCATGCCCGACAGCACCTTCAGGAACGAA
Organism: Mycobacterium sp. NGS67; assembly: GCF_059812185.1. Lineage (NCBI taxonomy): Bacteria > Bacillati > Actinomycetota > Actinomycetes > Mycobacteriales > Mycobacteriaceae > Mycobacterium > Mycobacterium sp. NGS67. The sequence goes on along the minus strand of NZ_JCALCF010000001.1, from coordinate 234,175 downwards.
GGGACGACTTCGAGAACTGACATGGGGGAGACCCTCCTCTACGGTTAACGTTTTACTCGCTATGGCTTTGGCTTGGTATGGGTTTGGCCGTTTACAGGCCGACTGTTTGTACTAGAGGACGGTCCCCGGCTGGCCTTGCTGGCCACCGACTCCGGCGTCGACCGGTGCGCGCTCGCCGCCAGTCGATCCGGCGCCCGCTCCGGCGCCTTCGTCACGCTGGTCGTCGTTCTGGCCGGCTTGCTGTGCCTGCGACGAAATCATCTGCGCCTGCTGCCCGGCCATGCTGCCCAGTTGGCCCGGGCCGCCGCCGGCCGACATCAGTTGCTGCAACTGGCCCATCGTCGAGGTGATCTGTCCGACGCCGGGCAGCTGGGCAAAGCTGAGCAGGTTGCCGAAGCTCAGCACGGGCAGGCCGGCGAAGCCGCCCAGGAAGTCCGGCAGCGCGGCCAATTCGGTCCAGGTCGGCAACTTGCCGAGGTTGCCGACACCCGGGAAGAGTTCGCCGAGCCCGGGCAGCCCGGGGAACAGGTTGGGGATACTGGGCAGGCCGGGCAGACTCGGGAAACCCGGGATGAGGCCGCCCAGCTCGGGGATGATCCCGCCGAAGTCCGGCAGACCGGGGATCGACGGCCACTGGAACTCGGGCAGACCCGGGATCGGCAGGTTGAAGTCCGGGATGCCGACCTGCGGCGGCCAGGTGAATTCGGGCAGGCCCGGAATATTGGGGAGGCCCGGGATCGGAATGTCGGGCAGCTTCGGCGGCCACAGGTCGCCGATGATGCCGCCGATGATGTCGGGGATCAGCCCGGCCAGCTTGGGCAGGTTCGTCAGGATGTCGAGCAGCCGGCCGCCGAGTCCGATCATGGCGGCCGCGTTCATCGCCGTCATGATCGTCAGGTAGAGCAGCGCCCCGCCGACAACGGCCATCGCGAACGCGCACGACGGGATGGCCAACGCCACCGACAACGCGTCGCCGACGATCCACAGGTTGTCCTCCAGCCATTTGCAGGCCTTGTAGACGCCGTCGATCATGTTCTTCATCGCCCGCAGGACACCACGCGTATCCGAGACGTGTTCGGCCTGATTGGAAATGAGATTTCCGGTCAGGTCGTCGATTTCACCCATCAGTTTGGCGCGCAGCTCCTGGGCGGTGTTCTGGTTCAGATAGGCGTCGGCGGCCTGACCGATCCAGTTAGTGCCCGGGATGGCCAAACCGATCTTGTCGGCCACACCTTTGAACAATGAAGAACCGGCGTTGAAAATGTCACCCGGGTCGGGAATGCCTTCACCCAGCAAAAACAACTGCGCGTAAATGAAGTTGCTGGTGGTCTTGCACATTGCGCTACCCGACATTGGAGTGGTTCCTTACGTTTGGCTATTTGGAGTGCATGGTCATCTCGGTATGCACCTTCGCACCGTGAAATGAGCTTAACAGCGCTCTGGCAGGGGTAGATGCACGAATTTTCCGGTGGGAGTGGCGCTTTCGCGGGCACGACAATTCTGCGCGCACACCAGGATTCCGGGGCGACGACACCGCTCCCCGGACCATCCCATTCATCTCAATTGATCTGAGTGATCAGCGTTTCGATCGCGTCGGCAACCTCGGCCGGCAATGGTTCCTCCGCCTCGGCGCGAACGATCATTTCCTCGTCAACTCCGGCGGCCTGCGCCGTCTCCAGCGTCGAAAGATTCGCTCGCCGGCGTGCGGCATATAAACGCTGCGCCAGGGTCGCGCCGGGCGCCGTGGCACCCAGCGTCATCAATTCGTCGTGATATCGGCGCACCGCTCCCATGGCTTTGATGAGTTCGGGGGTGATGCGGCTGATCCGGGTGGCCTGGACGGCGATTCCCTCGAGTTGACGCAGATCGGCCAGAATGGGCGCCGCCCGCTCGGTGAATTCGGGATCCTGGGGCGAGGGCAGCGCGGCGATGGCCAGACTGCAGGTATCGACCGCGGCGGCCACGGCTTGCGCGATCAGCGACGCGGGCCCGCCGTCCGGGGACGGGGTCTCGGGTGCGGCGCTGACGGTGGGCGCCGGGGCGGACGGCGAGGCGACAGTCTCGCCGTCGCGGATGCGCGAGATTGTCCCGGCCGGCCATTGCAGTACTTCCTCGAGCTTGGCCCGAGTTCGTTCGCGCGGCCAGCTGCGGCCCTTCTCGAACGCGATCAGCGCACCCGCGTTGATGATTCCGTCAGCCGCGAGGCTGCGTTGACTGATGTCGAGTTCGCGACGGCGCGCGGCAGCGGCCGCGCCGGCCCGAACGACACCGGGGTCAAGCTCTGACGGGTCCGTCGAGTCTGGGTCGGCCCGACGGTCCCGAGCGGGCGCTTCAGGCGGATTCGACGGCCTGGTGACTTCGAACGTCAACGCCTTGCCTCCAGTGAGTTGGCCGAACCGGACGTTTCTGTTGTCGTTGACGGTCGGCGAGCTTTCGCTCAGTCCGCCGACGAACCTACCGTTCGGGTGGTCGCCACCGTTGCGACGCCGACGGCCATCGGACACCGCTCGCAGCTGAACCCCGGGTGCCGGCGTGGTGCCGACGGTGACGATGCCGTAGCCGCAAGCGAGCGCCATCGGCGTGACGCTGGCCAGCGCGGCCAGCGCGGCCGGGCCGACAGTCGATTCAGCGTCAAGCATGTGCACTGGTTCCTCGCTCGGGGTGGCCACAGCGGGCAGCAGTACGCGGCTTCCGCTGACCAACATCGTAACTGTTGCACCCTTCCATCGCTACACCTTCGCTACGCTTTTCGCGGCCGGCCGTCAAGGCGGAGCAGCTGATCAAAACCGGGCTACCGCTACGGTTAACCATACCGTCTACTGTCGCATCCAGCGACACTTTGCGCCATGCGCCAGCCTGGCGACTAGCTGTTCAGCAGCCGACTCACAGCTAACTGACAGCTAATACAGCCTGGTAATCCAGCATTTCGTGAGTACAGTTCCCATCGCGCCACAAAGCTGTAGCACCTGTAGCGCACCACCCAAAACAAACTGTTGCACCGCAATGGTTAGTGCTATATGGTTCCGAACCAGGCAGGCACAACCTGCAACGCTTTCACGGAGGAACGTAACGACATGACCGCAACGACTCTGTACGAGGTCCCGCAGCTCGGTGTGTGCACCCAGGACCCCGACCGTTGGACGACGACTCCCGACGAAGAGGCCAAGACGCTGTGCCGGGCCTGCCCGCGCCGTTGGTTGTGCGCCAAGGAAGCGGTGGAATCCCCTGGAGCCGAGGGCCTTTGGGCCGGCGTCGTGATCCCGGACTCGGGTCGGGCGCGGGCCTTCGCGCTGAACCAGTTGCGGTCGCTGGCCGAGCGCAACGGTTTCCCGGTCCGCGAACGGGTGACCGCCCAGTCGGCATGAGCGGTCCGCGTCGGTGCGCCGATCAGGTCCGTTCGGTTCGTGATCCGAAGTAGCCCGTAATGGTCGCCGCGACCTGCAGGAACTTCAGGCGCGTCGCCGGAGCCATCTCGTTGGTCACGTCGATGACGCCGCCGGGACGTAGGTGGGGATCGAAGGGCACCTCGACCACCGGCTGGCCGTGGTCGACGAACTCGCGGGCCAACAACGCCCGGGTGCGTTTGTCGGCGTGGCCGTCAGAGTCGTTGAGCACCACCACGCTGCGTTGCAGCAGGTCCCGTAGATCGTGGTCGGCCAACCACTCGACCGTCTTGGCGGCAGCGGCGGCGCCGTCGGCCCACGGCGAGGACACCACGATCAGCGCGTCGAGATCGCGCAGGACTTCCCGGGTGACCGCGGCATCCATCGTGGAGCCGCAGTCGATCACCGAAATCGCGAAATGGCGGTCCAGTCGCAGGGCGGCCTCCCGGTAGACGGCCGGGTCGAGCACCCGGCGCGGGCCCGACACCGGCTCACCACCCAGCACGTACAGGCCGGCGGCGTTCCGGCCGACCCGCGCGGTCATGTCGGTGAACGACTGCAGGTTCTTGTCGGCCGTCAATTCCCAGAACGAACCGGTGGTGCGCGGGTCGATCCGACTGCTCAACCGCCCGAAGGCGGTGTCGGCGTCGATGGCGACGACACGGTCCTGCTGGCGCAGTTCGGCAAGGATCGAGCCCACGCTGGCGGCCACCGAAGTCTTTCCCACGCCACCCTTGCCCAGCACGCCCACCTTGTGATTGCCGTGCAACGGGGTTCGTATCGTCGCCTCGAACTGCGCGACGTCGCGTTGTGCGGCCGAGGGGCCCGGGTCGACGAGCCCGAAGGTGGCGGCCCGCACCACGCGACGCCACCCACGCTGCGGGGGCCGCGACCGCGCGCGGGCCGGGTCCGCTCGGCCACCGGCCCAGGAACGGGGCGGCGGTGCCCCCTCCGGTGGTCGCGCGGCTCCGGGGAACGGCTGTGACGGAGCCGACGGCGGGTGCGGCGGTGCCGACGGCGGGTGCGGCGGAGCCGGTCGATATTGCGGGGGCGGATAGGTCGGCGGGCCGGCATGGGTCGGTGGGCCGGCATGGGTCGGCGGGCCGGCAGGCGGCCCGGCATGGGGCGGCGGGGGCGGCGGTGGTGGCGGGGGAGCGGGCCTGGGAACAACCGCGGTGTGTGCCGGGGATTCGTCCTGAGCACTGGCGGGCCCGGCCGACGCCGCCGGCGGGGGATCGGTCTTGGCGAATACCGCGGTGTGTTCCGGGGATTCGGCCTGCGCGCGGATGGGAGGGACCGGCGCCGCGGGTGCTGACGGCGCGGGATCGCTGTCGGGAGGTACGTCGGTGGGTGCCGGGGATTCGGCCGCCGGCGGCACCGGACTGGCCGGGGGCGGTGGCGGCGCCTCGGTCTGCGGGGGTGCCGCGGGCCGGGCAGGCGCCACAGCGCGCGGCGGCGGGGGAGCGAACGTGGCCGGTGGCGCGGCCTCTGGCGATCGGGCAGCGGGCCGCTGGGGCAGCGGCGGACGCGGCGCCGGCGGGCGAAATCCCGAGGGCGGGGCCGGGCGCTGTTGCGGCGGCCGCGGGGCCGCGGGAGCCGGCTGATCGGGCCGCACCCGGTTGCGCAGAAACTCCTGGGGCTCGTTCATGGGCTCCTCGGGTGCAATGGCGACGGACCGTCGCGTCCGCAGCCGACACCGTTCAGCGTGATGATTCCCACGCTCTGCCGGTCGCTACGGACGCTGCAGTCCAGTATCGGCCACCCGCCCGCCGGTCCGAACCCGGTCGCGCCTGTCCCTGTGCATCGACCTACCGGTTTCGGGTTCCTGTCAACTCTGCGCAAACTCACTCTGGCGGCTGCGGCGGCGGTGGCGCGACGCCCGGGACGCGTCGTGCGTCGATCCGGCGTCATTGCTGCCACGCCTAATAGCGCGCCATGTTGCCGATGTGAAGACTGCCGTCGAACCTGCCCGGAGCTCCCGACCGGGTGCGCCGGCGTCGTCAGCAAAGTGACCGGAAAAACTGACGCTGCCGGCCCACCGACGCCGAATGCGTTCCGGGCCCGCTGCCGCCCCGTCGGCCGAGGCCCGTGTCGCAAGGCCGTCAAGCGGCCGTAACAGCGAATTTACGGAGCCGCGAGCTGGCAAGTTAGTATTGGCAAGTTGGCATGTCAGGCGGTTTTTGTCCTATCGTTTTAAGACTTGTCGAAACCAGGTACAGGATCACCGTTCAGCGATGCACGGACGAAGTCCTGACCGGATTATCTCCGCGTGGCGGACAGCCAATCGATGAGACCGACGGGGCCGAGCCCGCAACCTCCGGGTGCGGCCCCAATATCGGAGAAGTCGATCCGCAAAGCGGCGGTGCAGAAAGTCTGCTGAAGGGTTAGGTGGGTATGGCGCCCAGGCGCGTCGGGCTTTACAACCCCGCATACGAACACGATTCGTGCGGGGTCGCCATGGTCGTGGACATGCACGGCCGCCGCAGCCGCGACATCGTGGACAAGGCGATCACCGCGCTGCTCAACCTCGAACACCGTGGTGCGGCCGGCGCCGAGCCGCGCAGTGGAGACGGCGCCGGCATCTTGATCCAGGTGCCCGATGCCTTCCTGCGCGAAGTCGTGGACTTCGAACTGCCGGAAGCGGGCAGCTACGCCACCGGCATCGCGTTCCTGCCGCAGTCGTCTAAGGACGCCGCGGCCGCCTGCGCGGCGGTCGAGAAGATCGCCGAATCCGAGGGCCTGCAGGTCCTGGGCTGGCGCAACGTGCCCACCGACGACTCGTCGCTGGGCGCCCTGTCGCGCGACGCGATGCCCACATTCCGTCAGGTGTTCATGGCCGGCGCCTCGGGCATGACGCTGGAACGTCGCGCCTACATCGTCCGTAAGCGGGCCGAGCACGAACTCGGCACCAAAGGCCCCGGCCAGGACGGCCCCGGGCGCGAGACCGTGTACTTCCCGAGCCTGTCCGGCCAGACGTTCGTCTACAAGGGCATGTTGACCACGCCGCAGCTCAAGGCGTTCTACCTCGACCTGCAGGACAACCGGGTCACCAGCGCGTTGGGCATCGTGCACTCCCGGTTCTCGACGAACACATTCCCGTCCTGGCCGCTGGCGCACCCGTTCCGGCGGGTCGCGCACAACGGTGAGATCAACACCGTCACCGGCAACGAGAACTGGATGCGTGCCCGCGAGGCGCTGATCAAGACCGACGTCTTCGGATCCGAAGAGGACGTGGAGAAGCTGTTCCCGATCTGCACCCCCGGAGCGTCGGACACCGCGCGCTTCGACGAGGTGGTCGAGCTGCTGCACCTGGGCGGACGGAGTTTGGCCCACGCGGTGCTGATGATGATCCCCGAAGCCTGGGAACGCCATGAGTCGATGGACCCAGCCCGGCGGGCCTTCTACCAGTACCACGCCGCGTTGATGGAACCCTGGGACGGACCGGCGTCCATCACGTTCACCGACGGCACGATCGTCGGCGCGGTGCTGGACCGCAACGGCCTGCGCCCGTCCCGGATCTGGGTCACCGATGACGGCCTGGTGGTCATGGCGTCCGAGGCCGGCGTGCTGGACCTGGATCCGTCCAAGGTCGTCAAGCGGATGCGGTTGCAGCCGGGCCGGATGTTCCTGGTGGACACCACGCAGGGCCGCATCGTCGCCGACGAGGAGATCAAGGCGGAGCTGGCCGCCGAGCACCCCTACCAGCAGTGGCTGGACGACGGACTGGTCCCGATCGAGAAGCTGCCCGCCAACAAGTACGTGCGGATGCCGCATCACCGGCTGGTCATGCGGCAGCAGGCTTTCGGTTACACCTACGAGGAACTGAACCTGCTGGTCGCCCCGATGGCGCGCACCGGCGCCGAGCCGTTGGGATCGATGGGCACCGACACCCCGATCGCGGTGCTGTCGAAGCGGCCCCGGATGCTCTACGACTACTTCCACCAGCTGTTCGCACAGGTGACCAACCCGCCGCTGGACGCCATCCGGGAAGAGGTGGTCACCAGCCTGCAGGGCACCACCGGCGGGGAGCGCGACCTGCTCAGTCCCGACGAGACCTCGTGTCACCAGATCTCGCTGCCGCAGCCGATCCTGCGCAACTACGAGTTGGCGAAGTTGATCAACCTCAACCCCGACGACGAGGTCAACGGACGGCCACATGGCATGCGGTCCAAGGTGATTCGCTGTCTGTACCCGGTCGCCGACGGCGGCGCGGGCCTGGCCGCGGCGCTGGACGACGTGCGCGCCCAGGCATCGGCAGCGATCGCCGACGGCGCCCGGATCATCATCTTGTCCGACCGCGACTCGAACGAGGAGATGGCCCCGATCCCGTCGCTGCTCGTGGTCGCAGGCGTGCACCACCACCTGGTGCGGGATCGGACCCGCACGCACGTCGGACTCGTCGTCGAATCCGGTGACGCCCGCGAGGTGCACCACATGGCGATGCTGATCGGGTGCGGCGCCGCCGCCATCAACCCCTACCTGGTGTTCGAGTCGATCGAGGACATGCTGGACCGGGGTGTGATCGACGGAATCGAACGCAACAAGGCGCTCAACAACTACGTCAAGGCCGCCGGCAAGGGCGTGCTCAAAGTGATGTCCAAGATGGGCATTTCGACGTTGGCGTCCTACACCGGCGCGCAGTTGTTCCAGGCCGTCGGCGTCTCCGAGGACGTGCTCGACGAGTACTTCACCGGGCTGGCCTGCCCGACCGGCGGGATCACCCTGGACGACATCGCCGCCGACGTCGCGACCCGCCACGCGCTGGCGTATCTGGACCGCCCCGACGAGCGTGCGCACCGCGAACTCGAGGTCGGCGGGGAATACCAGTGGCGCCGCGAGGGCGAATACCACCTGTTCAACCCGGAGACGGTGTTCAAGCTGCAGCACTCCACCCGCACCGGGCAGTACTCGATCTTCAAGGAATACACCCGGTTGGTCGACGACCAGAGCGAGCGGATGGCGTCGCTGCGCGGGCTGCTGAAGTTCCGTGCCGGGGTACGACCTTCGATACCGATCGACGAGGTCGAGCCGGCCAGCGAGATCGTCAAGCGCTTCTCGACCGGGGCCATGAGCTACGGCTCGATCTCCGCCGAGGCGCACGAGACGCTGGCCATCGCGATGAACCGGCTGGGCGCCCGCTCCAACAGCGGCGAAGGCGGCGAGAACGTCAAGCGCTTCGATCCCGATCCCAACGGCGACTGGCGGCGCAGCGCGATCAAGCAGGTCGCCTCCGGACGGTTCGGCGTCACCTCGCACTACCTGACCAATTGCACCGACATCCAGATCAAGATGGCACAGGGCGCCAAACCCGGTGAGGGAGGCCAACTTCCGGGCCACAAGGTGTACCCGTGGGTGGCTTCGGTGCGGCACTCCACGCCTGGTGTGGGGTTGATCTCGCCGCCGCCGCACCACGACATCTACTCGATCGAGGATCTCGCGCAGCTGATTCACGACCTGAAGAACGCCAACCCCTCGGCGCGGGTGCACGTCAAGTTGGTGTCCGAGAACGGCGTCGGAACGGTTGCGGCCGGGGTCTCCAAGGCTCACGCCGACGTGGTGCTGATCTCCGGGCACGACGGCGGCACCGGTGCGACCCCGCTGACCTCGATGAAGCACGCGGGTGCACCGTGGGAGCTGGGTCTGGCCGAGACCCAGCAGACGTTGTTGCTCAACGGTTTACGTGACCGGATCGTGGTCCAGGTGGACGGACAGCTCAAGACCGGACGCGACGTGATGATCGCGACGCTGCTCGGTGCGGAGGAATTCGGTTTCGCCACTGCGCCTTTGGTGGTGGCCGGCTGCATCATGATGCGCGTCTGCCACCTGGACACCTGCCCGGTCGGGGTTGCCACCCAGAACCCGCTGCTGCGGGAGCGGTTCACCGGCAAGCCGGAGTTCGTGGAGAACTTCTTCATGTTCATCGCCGAAGAAGTCCGGGAATACCTGGCGCAGTTGGGCTTCCGCACCATCAACGAAGCCGTCGGCCAGGCCGGCGCCCTGGACACCACGTTGGCGCGTGCGCTCTGGAAGGCCCACCGGCTGGACCTGACCCCGGTGCTGCACGAGCCCGAGTCGGCGTTCATGAACCAGGACCTGTACTGCAGTTCGCGACAAGATCACGGCCTGGACAAAGCGCTTGACCAGCAGCTGATCGTGATGAGCCGGGAGGCGCTCGACGCCGGTTCCCCGGTCCGTTTCTCCACGACCATCAGCAACGTGAACCGCACGGTAGGAACCATGCTCGGTCATGAGGTCACCAAAGCCTATGGCGGACAGGGACTGCCGGACGGAACCATCGACATCACCTTCGAGGGATCGGCCGGCAACAGCTTCGGGGCGTTCGTGCCCAAGGGCATCACCTTGCGTATCTACGGCGACGCCAACGACTACGTCGGCAAGGGCTTGTCGGGCGGCCGGATCGTGGTGCGCCCGTCGGACAATGCGCCCGAAGACTATGTCGCCGAGGACAACATCATCGGGGGCAACGTGATTCTGTTCGGCGCCACCAGTGGGGAGGTCTACTTGCGCGGCGTGGTCGGCGAGCGATTTGCCGTCCGCAACTCCGGAGCCCACGCCGTGGTGGAAGGCGTCGGTGACCACGGTTGCGAGTACATGACCGGCGGACGGGTAATCATCCTGGGCCGCACCGGCCGCAACTTCGCCGCCGGCATGTCCGGCGGGGTGGCCTATGTCTACGATCCCGACGAGGAACTGTCGGACAATCTCAACACCGAGATGGTGGACGTCGAGACCTTGGACGACGAGGATGCGGAATTCCTGCAGGCCACCATCCAGGCGCACGTCGATGCCACCGATTCCGCTGTCGGGCAACGCATTCTGTCCGACTGGCGGGACCAACGGCGGCACTTCGTGAAGGTTATGCCGCGGGACTACAGGAAGGTGCTGGAGGCGATCGCCGACGCCGAACGCGACGGCGCCGATGTCGACAAGGCGATCATGGCGGCGGCTCATGGCTGATCCCACAGGCTTCCTCAAGTACACCCACCGCGAACTGCCCAAGCGGCGCCCGGTCGAGTTGCGGTTGAAAGACTGGCGCGAGGTCTACGAGGAATTCGAGACCGAGACGCTGCAGGAGCAGGCGACGCGCTGCATGGACTGCGGGATTCCGTTCTGTCACAACGGCTGTCCGTTGGGCAACCTGATCCCGGAGTGGAACGACCTGGTACGGCGGGGTCGCTTCCGCGACGCGATCGAGCGGCTGCACGCGACGAACAACTTCCCCGACTTCACCGGTCGGCTGTGTCCGGCGCCGTGTGAACCGGCGTGCGTGCTGGGCATCAACCAGGATCCGGTGACCATCAAGCAGATCGAACTGGAGATCATCGACCGGGCCTTCGACGAGGGCTGGGTGGAACCGGTGCTGCCGCACTGCGACACCGGCCGGACGGTTGCGGTGGTGGGCTCGGGCCCGGCCGGATTGGCTGCGGCGCAACAACTTACCCGGGCCGGTCACAAGGTCACCGTGTTCGAGCGCGAGGACCGCATCGGTGGGTTGCTGCGCTACGGCATCCCCGAATTCAAGATGGAAAAGCGCGTCCTGGACCGGCGGCTGGAACAGATGGCCGCCGAAGGCACCGAGTTCCGGGCCGGCGTGAACGTCGGAGAAGACCTCACCGCCGAGCAACTGCTGGCCGATTTCGATGCGGTCGTGTTGGCCGGGGGCGCCACGGCGTGGCGCGAACTGCCGATCCCGGGCCGGGAGCTGGATGGCATCCATCAGGCGATGGAGTACCTGCCGTGGGGTAACCGGGTGCAGGAAGGCGATGACGTCCTCGGTGAGGATGGGCAGCCGCCGATCACGGCCAAAGACAAGAAGGTCGTCATCATCGGTGGCGGTGACACCGGTGCCGACTGCCTGGGCACCGCGCACCGGCAGGGCGCGGCCAGTATCCACCAGTTCGAGATCATGCCCCGTCCGCCGGAGACGCGCGCCGAGTCGACGCCGTGGCCGACGTACCCGCTGATGTACCGGGTCGCGTCAGCGCACGAAGAAGGCGGCGAGCGGGTGTTCTCGGTCAACACCGAGGAATTCCTCGGGCAGGACGGTCACGTGTCTGCGCTCAAGGTGCACGAGGTGACCATGAAGGACGGCAAGTTCGTCAAGGTCGAGGACACCGATTTCGAGCTCGAAGCCGACCTGGTGTTGCTGGCGATGGGATTCGTCGGACCCGAACAGCCGGGCCTGCTCTCCGAGCTCGGGGTGAAGCTGACCGAGCGCGGAAACGTCGCCCGCGGCGACGATTTCGACACTTCGGTTCCGGGTGTGTTCGTGGCCGGTGATATGGGTCGTGGCCAGTCGCTGATCGTCTGGGCGATTGCCGAGGGCCGCGCCGCGGCCGCCGGCGTGGACCGCTTCTTGATGGGTTCGACCGCGCTGCCGGCGCCGATCAAGCCGTCCGCAGCACCGATGCGCTAGTCACACCAGTCCCACCAGAAACATTTGATAAATTCGCGGCGTGCCGCGAAAGGTTTGCCAGGACTTGGGTGTCTAATAACTGACTGTGGGCCTCGTCACACCAGGGCACATTTCGGGTCGCCCAGAGTCCCAGTTGCGTTAACCCGATCGCAGGAGTGGTTACTGTGTATATGAACCCCGTTCCCAGGTCAAAGGTGGGCCGGATCGCCTGGTCGCTGTTTCGGCACCCCGTGAAGAGCCGTGAGTTTCCCGCCCGCAACGAGCGACTGGTGACGGCCGAAGATCTACTACGGTTCGCTGTCTAGCGACCACTTGTTTGCTCAGTCGGCAAGTCCCGAGTCCCGAATCGCCTCGGCCAGCGGCGCGATGACGGCGCGGTCGTGCGGCGGCGCGATGTAGACGATGCCCAGGTCCAGTCCTTCGGCCCCGAGCGCGGCCGCCGTGTCGAGTAGTTGTCCATAGTCACGGTCGGGACCCAGACCCAGGTGCGCCGACATCGTGATCTCCTTCGGGTCGCGACCGATGTCGGCGCAGCGGGCGGCGAGCACGTCGCGTTTGCGGGCGAACTCCTCCGGTGTGCCGCCGGCGAAATTCCAGTGCTGCGCATAACGCGCGGTGATCGGCAGCGTGCGCTTCTCGCCGCTACCGCCGATCGCGATGGGCGGATGCGGCCGCTGCGGGCCCTTGGGTTCGTTGCGCGCGTTCTCGAGTTGGTAGAACTTGCCGTGGAAATTCGTCGTCTCCTGGCTGAGCAGGCTGACCAGTACCTGACAGGCTTCTTCGAACCGATCGAAACGCTCCTTGACGGTGCCCAACTCGATGCCGTACGCCCCGGACTCCTCCTCGTTCCAGCCGGCGCCGATGCCCAGCTCGAGCCGGCCGCCGGAGATGATGTCGAGGGTGGCGGCCATGTTGGCCAGCACGGCGGGGTGACGGTAGTGGATGCCGGTGACCAGGGTGCCGAGGCGGAGGCGCTTGGTGGCTTGAGCCAGCGCGGTCAACGTGGTCCAGCCTTCCAGGCAGGGCCCGGTGGAGTCGGAGAAGATCGGGTAGAAATGGTCGAAGGTCCAGCCGGACTCGAAGACGTCGATCTCGTCGGCGGCCTGCCAGACGCCCAGCATGTCGGACCAGGTGGTGTTCTGCGGTGAGGTCTTGAACGCGAATCGCATGAACCCGACGGTAGTCGCGCAATTAGACTGGGCCGAACGATGACTCTTGGACTAGACACCAAACTCACGCTGCTGGCGGCCGGCCTGATCTTTCTGCTCGCGCTCGGTCTCGGGGTGTGGAAATACCGCCAGATCATGGTCTCCGACGACCACCGCGCACACCCCTACGTCGACATCGCACACCGCGCGGCGCTGCTGTACTCCTTCGCCACGCTGCTGTTCGCGCCGTTCGTCGAGCTCAGCGCCTGGCCCACCTGGGTGAACCTGGTCGCGACGATGGTGGCGGTGTTCTTCTTCGTGGCCGCCATCGGCAGCTACATCCTGCACGGAGCCAAGCGCGACACCGAGAACCAGTTCGACCCGCCGGCCCCCGGAACGCGTCTGGTCATGACGCTGCTCATCCTCGGTGAGATGGGCGGCTTCGCCGTCGTCCTGGCCGGATTCGTCGTCGAGCAGTTGCTCTGATGGACCCGGTCGCCGCGCTGCGACAGATCGCGTACTACAAGGACCGCAGCCGTCAGGATTCCCGACGGGTGATGGCCTACCGCAATGCCGCCGACATCCTGGAGAAGCTCGACGAAGCGGCGATGGAGCGACACGGCCAGGCCGACAGCTGGCAGTCGATCCCGGGCATCGGACCCAAGACGGCGAAGGTCATCGCACAGGCCTGGGCCGGTCGCGAACCCGACCAACTGGTCGAATTGCGTTCCAGCGCTGAAGATCTCGGCGGCGGCGAAATCCGGGCCGCGCTGCGCGGGGACCTGCACCTGCATTCGAACTGGTCGGACGGGTCCGCGCCGATCGACGAGATGATGGCCGCCGCCGCGGCGCTGGGCCACGAATACTGCGCGCTGACCGATCATTCGCCGCGGTTGACCATCGCCAACGGCCTGTCTCCGGATCGGTTGCGCAAGCAGCTGGACGTGATCGACGGGCTGCGGGATCAATTCGCGCCGATGCGGATCCTGACCGGCATCGAGGTCGACATCCTCGACGACGGCAGCCTGGACCAGGAGACCGAACTGCTGGACCGGCTCGACGTCGTGGTGGCAAGCGTGCACTCGAAGCTGGCGATGGAGCCCGCGGCGATGACCCGGCGGATGGTCAACGCGGTGAGCAACCCCCACACCGACGTGCTGGGCCACTGCACCGGCCGGCTGGTCACCGGCGGTCGCGGGATGCGCCCGGAGTCGAAGTTCGACGCCGAGAAGGTGTTCACCGCCTGCCGTGACCACGGCACCGCCGTCGAGATCAACTCTCGCCCCGAGCGCCGCGACCCGCCCACCCGGCTGCTCAACCTGGCCCGAGACATCGGCTGCGTGTTCAGCATCGACACCGACGCCCACGCGCCCGGCCAGCTGGACTTCCTGGGCTATGGCGCGCAGCGCGCGCTGGACGCGGAAATCCCGGCGGAACGCATCGTCAACACCTGGCCGGTCGAGCGGCTGTTGGACTGGGCACAATCAGCCTCCTAATCCGGTAGGTGCGGCATCTCCAGGCCGGGATCCCGGCCGACCAGCACCGCACGGGTCAGCGCCGACTTGCCGTAACGGCGGTGAATCGCGTCGACGGCGGCATCCACTGCCGGCGATTCCCCGTCGAACGGCAGCGTGAGCTGCTGCGCGCCGCTGCGGTCGATCCCGGATACCGCGAACCCCACCAGCGTCAGACCCCGCTCGGCGATCAGCGGCGCGGCGGCGGCGACCAGGCGCCGGGCGGTGGCCAGGATGGGCTGCGTCGAGGCGGTGGCCCACGGCATGGTCTGCGATCGCGTGGCGCGGCTGAAGTCCTCGAACCGCAGCCGCAGCACCACCGTGCGTCCGGTACGTCCCGCGGCGCGCATCCGGCCGGTGATCCGGTCGATCAGGTTGACCACCACGGCGTCGACCTCGGCAGGTGACATGGCGGTACCTGCCCGGCCCAGCGCTCGCTGGGCACCCACCGACCGGCGGCGGACCCCGGTGATCACCCGGCGGCGGTCGATGTTCCGGGACAGCGCGTAGAGCTGGTGCCCCATCCCGGGACCCAACATCGAGGCCAGCATCGATTCGCTGAGCTCGGCGACCTGCCCGACCGTCGTGATGCCGTGGGCCTGCAGCTTGTCGGCGGTGACCGCGCCCACCCCCCACAGCCGGCGCACCGGCAGCGGGTGCAAGAAGCCCAGCTCTCGATCGGGCGGCACCAGCAACAGTCCGTCCGGCTTGGCTTCCTGGCTCGCGACCTTGGCCAGGAACTTGGTCCGCGCGATCCCGACGGTGATGGGTAGCCCGACCCGCTCGCGCACCTCGGAGCGCAACCGCGCCGCGATCCGCACCGGCGGACCACGCAGTCGGTGCAACCCCCCGACGTCGAGAAACGCCTCGTCCACCGATAGGGGTTCCACGACCGGCGTGCAGTCGCGGAACACCTCGAACACATCGTCGCTGGCCTTGGAGTAGGCATGCATCCGCGGCGGGACGACCACCGCGTCCGGACACAGCCGGCGCGCCTGAGCCCCGCCCATCGCGGTGCGCACCCCGTAAGCCTTGGCCTCGTAACTGGCGGCCAGCACCACACCGCCACCGACGATCACCGGACGACCCCGCAGCGCCGGATCGTCGCGCTGCTCGACGGAGGCATAGAACGAGTCCAGATCCGCATGCAGGATGGACGCCTCGACTCGCACGAACATATGTTCGCATGGGGATCCGACAAGTCTTGGTGCCCGCGTCGCGAACGCCCTTCCGTAGCGCCTCGTCGTGAAGTAAGTCTTTGATACGAACACGCTCAGACACTTCGTGGGGGGTTGCGATGTCAGCACCGACGCCTGGTTGGTACGCCGACCCCGAGCGCCGCGGTAGCGAAAGATGGTGGGATGGCCGGCGTTGGACGGAGCACCACCGATCGAGCGTCTCCACCCCCGAACAACGCCCGCAAGCTAGCGGCGTGCCGCACCACCCTTCGTCGCACAGTACGACGACGGCGACAGATGTTGTGATCAAGCCGAAATTTCCCGCATTGCTCATCTTGATCCCGATTGTCGCCGTCGTCGCTCTTGCGAGGATGGCGTTCGCCCACGTGTATGCGGCGTTGGCCGTGGTGACGCCAGTATTTGTCGCGCTGCTCGTGATGCTGTTCATGTATGCGCTGCGTCCCCGGCTGGCCCGCCGCGGTGAAACCCTTGTCTATTCGGATTGGCTGGGCCGAAGGCATGCGGTGCGGCTCGGCGACATCTACTCGGCGGCCCTGGTGCACGTGCCCGACATCGGCCGCTACGTGATATGGCGGCTGATACTCGGCCGTCGTGACGGTGCGCCGCTGGAGATCACCCTCGGTGAGTTGTATTGGGACATCGACGAGATTGCCCGGTTTCTGGCGGCCTCAGGGATCAGGCTGGCGCTTTACGGGCCTGCCGCCCGGCAACAGGTCAGGGACACGATCCCCGGTGCCTATTCGAAATGGCCGGACCGCCATCCGGTGCAGAAGAATGTGCTTGCGTTCGTCGGCGGACTGGTACTTTTCGTTGTCATTGTCGGCTTGCTGTTCTTGCTGACCAGCTGATCGCAATTCCTCGGGATCGCGGGGGGACCACGGCGGGTAGCGTGACGACTATGACTGAGCACCTCGACGTCGTCATCGTCGGCGCCGGCATCTCGGGAGTGAGTGCCGCCTGGCACCTGCAGGACCGCTGCCCGACGAAGAGTTACGCCATTCTGGAGCGCCGGCCGCAGATGGGCGGTACCTGGGACCTGTTCCGCTATCCCGGGATTCGTTCCGACTCCGACATGTACACGCTGGGCTTCCGGTTCCGGCCCTGGACCGAACGTCAGGCGATCGCCGACGGCAAGCCGATCCTCGAATACGTCAAGAGCACCGCGGCCATGTACGGCATCGACAAGCACATCCGGTTCAATCAGCGGGTGGTCGGCGCCGACTGGTCGTCTGCGGAGAACCACTGGACGATCCAGGTCGAGAGCAACGGCGCGACGAGCACGCTCACCTGTTCGTTTCTGTTCCTGTGCAGCGGCTACTACAACTACGACGAAGGCTTCACGCCGAAGTTCGTCGGATCCGAAGACTTCACCGGGCCCATCATCCACCCGCAGCACTGGCCACCGGACCTGGACTACCAGGACAAGAACGTGGTGGTGATCGGCAGCGGCGCCACCTCCGTCACTCTCGTTCCGGCACTGGCGAATTCGGGAGCCAAGCACGTCACGATGCTGCAGCGCTCGCCCACCTACATCGTGTCGCAGCCCGAGGAGGACGCCATCGCCGACCGGCTCAACCGCGTCCTGCCCGAGAAGGCGGCCTATACCGCCATCCGGTGGAAAAATGTTGCCCAACAACGGATCATGTACGCCGCCTGCCAGAAGTGGCCACGACGTATGCGCAAGATGTTGATGGGCTTCGCGCAGCGTCAGCTGCCGGAGGGCTATGACGTGCGCAAGCACTTCGGTCCGCATTACAACCCGTGGGACCAGCGGCTGTGCCTGGTGCCCAACGGGGACCTGTTCCGCGCCATCAGACACGGAAAAGTCGACGTGGTCACCGACACCATCGAACGGTTCACCCCGACCGGCATCCGGCTCAACTCGGGTCAAGAACTCCAGGCCGACATCATCATCACCGCAACGGGTTTGAACCTGCAACTGTTCGGGGGCGCCACCACTACCATCGACGGACAGTCCGTCGACCTGACCAGGACGATGGCTTACAAGGGCATGATGCTGTCGGGCATCCCGAACATGGCGTACACCGTCGGTTACACCAACGCATCCTGGACGCTGAAGGCCGACCTGGTTTCGGAGTTCGTGTGCCGATTGCTGAATCACATGGACGCCAACGGATTCGACACCGTTGTGGTCGACGAGCCGGCAGCCGACGTCGAAGAGCGGCCGTTCATGGAGTTCACCCCGGGGTACGTGCTGCGCTCCCTGGACGAGCTGCCCAAGCAGGGCTCGCGAACCCCGTGGCGGCTCAACCAGAATTACCTGCGCGACATCCACCTGATCCGGCGAGGCAAGGTCGACGCCGAAGGTCTGCGGTTCGCCAAAAAGCCTGCCGCCGTAGCGGTTTAGCCCGTCAGAGTCAGTCTGCTGCGGCGATGACGACGATGCCGTCGTCGTCGCTGTAGGCCACATGGCCCGGCACGAAAGTCACACCGCCCAGCGCCACTTCGACGTCGCGTTCACCGGCGCCGGTCTTGGTGCTCTTACGCGGATTGGTGCCCAATGCCTTGATGCCGATGTCGAGGCCGCGCAACGCGGCGGCATCGCGCACCGCTCCGTTGACGACCAGGCCCGCCCAGTCGTTGGAACGGGCCAACTCGGCGATGAGATCACCGACCAACGCGGTGTGCAGCGAGCCGGCGCCATCGATCACCAGGACCCCGCCCGAGCCGGGCTGTGAGAGCACCGATTTGAGCAGCGCATTGTCCTGGAAACAGCGCACCGTACTGATCGGACCGGCGAACTCGGCACGGCCGCCGAACTGACGGAACTGCAGGTCACAGCTGCGCACGTCGGGACCGATGTCGTCGACCAGGTCGGCGGTCGGTCGAAAGGATATGGGCACCGCGTCGCTCAACGGCGGCGCAACTGCCGGACCAGCAGCAGCGCCAGCAGGCTCAGGACGATCGCCACCGCCACCGGGACGGGAGACTGCAGCGTGGACGGAACGGGCTGCTCGGCCGGCAGCGGGTTCTTAGCCTGTTCCACGGTCGACTTGGCTTGCGCGGCCGCATCTTTGGCTGCAGCCAACTGCCCGTTGGTCTCGGCGCGCTGGGGCGGTAACTCCGCGGGCTTATCGGCCGCTGCCTCGACCGGCTTCGGAGCCGGTTCGGCCACCACCGGGGGTACCTTCTTGGCCGGAGCTTTCTTGGCGGGCGCCTTTTTCGCCGTCGCCTTCTTGGCGGGGGCTTTGGCGGCCTCGCCCGGGACCTTCTTGGCCGGCACTTTTTTGGCCGGTGCCTTCTTGGCCGGGGCTTTCTGGGCCGGCGGGTTGGCGTCGGATTCGCCCTCGGGTCGATCCTGCGGGTCTGCCATGCGGCCGCTCCTTTGTGGCTACTTCGTCGCTCGGGTCGCTCAACACTCGGGTCCCATCATGCCAGCCGGGTCCGGTTCGGCTACGGTCTGCGCCGCACCTGCCAGATGGCCGCGACACCGACGGCGACGACGGTCCCGAGCACGAACGGCCAGACCGGCATGTCCGCGCCGGGGTCCTGCGGGGTGGCCGAGGTCGCGGCGGTCACCGCCAAGACGGCGCACAGCAACGCAAGCGCGACGAACACCTTCGACGGCACGAGCGCGTCAGCCCAACCCGAGACGCGCCAGCAGGTCGGCCTCGATGCCGTCGAGTTGCGACGAGATGGCGGCGTGGGCGGTCCGGCGCCGCGCCGTCGGCATGTTCTCCGCCGCGGTTACGGCGGCGGACAAGTCGGCGAGCCGTTCTGTGATGGCGGCCACGAACTGTTTGGTCTCGGCGTCCTTGGGCTTCTTGTCCTGCACGCTGCGCAGCGACTGCTCGGCCCCCGCGATCCGCGCCGAAAGCCGGGCACCGGGACCGGAGAACTGTCCGATCTGGGCCAGTGGAATTCCCAACCGGTCGGCTCGGCGCTGGTCGATCAATCCGCGGGCGGTGATGGCCGCGCGGTAGACCAACGGGGTCAGGATCGGGGCCAGCAGGCGGGAAACGGTCAGCACCCGACGGACTCGGGTGGGAGAGAACAACTTGCCTTCGCGCACCGCCTTGAGCTCGGTCTCGGCGATCTTCAGCGCGGCCCGGTCGCTGTCCTTCTGCGCCCTGAGCTGCGCCTTGAACGCCTTGTCGGCGGCCTTCTGGGCGGACTTGATGCGCCGTCGTTCGTTTTTCGCGGCGAGCCGAGCCTCCAGCTTGGCGCGGGCCTTGATCGCGCGGGCTTCGGCGCGACGTGTCGCGCGGCTCTTTCGCTTGCCGAACAGCCCCATACCCTTCCCGCCTCCCGATATCTCGTGGCTCAGCGTGCGCACACGCGAGCACTGGGCCAACCCTAATCTGGGCAGGCCGTCGGCGGTCCGCCAGGTCAGTTAGGAGTCGATACCCTCGGCGCGGCGCAGCTCGTCGATCCGGTCCAGCACCTTCTGCTGTGCCTCCAACGGCAATGCGTGCGCCCGAACGGCGATACGGCGTACCGCGTCGTCACGCACCATGGCGTAGAACTGCAACTCGGTGTCGAGCTTCTCGTAGTAGTCGTCGTCGGTGAAGTAAGCCGGCTTGATCCGAAAGAAGTTGGCGAGGGCGGTCATGGTCGCAGACGACGGGTTCGTGCGGTTGCCGGAACGTAGCTGCGAGAGGTAGGGAGCCGACATCGTGATGCCCTCCGCCTTGAGCGCGGCGATCACCTCCGCCGACGTGTGCGGACCCCTCCCGGGTGGATACACCGTGTCGAACAGGCGGTTCAGGCGGGCAGCGAACGTCGTGCTCATCGATATGACCTCCACCGGGGCTAATCAGACCAATCGGTACCTCTAGGTATTTGCTGATCATGGTAGCGACGTTGTCGTCCACAAACCAAGTGCAAACCCGGAGGTATTGGGTACCCGCGTTTCGGGCAATCGCGCGAGACACCCCCGACGAGCATCCGAACGAATCGGCTCGGTGTCCACAAAATGACCGGATTCACAGGTTATCCGCAGAATACACCTCCCGCGCGGACCCGGTGATTCGCGGTCCACAAGCTCGATGAGCGAAGCGACTAGCCCGGATCCGACGCGAACGCCCGACTCTGGGCAACCAGGGCAAGACGCCGATGCCGCAATCGGCTACTTTGCTGTCTGACCCCGCGAAGTCCACCGGACCCGACCTGCGGCGCCGCCGGGAGGCCGTCGGGACGACCGCGCCGCGACCGCCGGCACGGCTTCGGGCGATGCGCAGCCGTCGAGTTCCCGCCCGAGCGACAACCGGTGTCGGCCACGCCGCTGCCGAGACGAAGCGACCGTGTGGCGGGACTACCGAAAAGTTTGCGCCGTAGCGAACGCCATCGTGCCCTATGCGGCGAGCAGCATCGCCAGGATCGCGGTATCGGGGTGGCTGATCGGGTCGACACCGACCCGGCTCACCATCGACGTGATGGTGCCATCGGCCTCCGCCTCCACCCAGGCTGCCCGGTGCTCCAAGCCCAGATAGGGCAACCCGGGCAGCAGGACACAACCCGACGCCGCACCCGTGCACTCCGGCAACGACGGCATCGTTTCCGACGGCGGGTGCAACATCAGCAGCGCCGGAGGTTGGTGCTCCGCGAAATAACCCGGCTGGATAGCCTTTTCCCCGAACACCGTGCCCTCGGCCAGTACCAGGCCGACGGTGCCTGGTTCGGGTTCGTCGGGCAATTCTTCGCGGGCCCCGAATACGGTTGTGGTGGAAAGCAACCCGGGCAACGACGCGACCCGCACCGCCACCATCAACAGTTGGGCCCACTCTTTGGTGGAATCTGGCCAACGTCCAGAGATGACAAACCCTTTCAGGGCACCGCGGGAATGAAAGGGAGCAACGCCGATAGGTCCACCGGATTCAGCATCCATCTCGCCTCCGAATCGCGTCCATCCGAAGTAACCACGCTGGCAATGCTCAACTAAATGTAGCCCGAGTAACTAAGAATGCGCGGGCTTTTTGTGCCGTGCAACTCGACACGTCGCCGACAGAGGACAAGGGCGCCGCGCAATTCGCGCGACGCCCCAGTCCGAAACAAGCAATCAGGGGAAGATCAACCCCGAACTCTTCGAAGTCGCCGCCGCGTACCGGTCCTGCACGTCAGCCCAGTTGACGACGTTCCAGAACGCTTTGACGTAGTCGGCCTTGACGTTCTTGTACTGCAGGTAGAACGCGTGCTCCCACATGTCGACCTGCAGCAGCGGGATGATGCCGAGCGGCACGTTGGCCTGCTGGTCGTAGAGCTGGAAGGTCAGCAGACGTCCGCCCAGGGTGTCGTATCCCAGCACCGCCCAACCGGATCCCTGCAGGCCGTTGGCCGCGGCGCTGAACTGCGCGCGGAACTTGTCGAAGGACCCGAACTGATCGTCGATTGCCGCGGCGAGGTCACCGGTCGGCTTGTCGCCGCCGTTCGGCGACAGGTTCTTCCACCAGATGCTGTGGTTGACGTGGCCACCCAAGTGGAAGGCCAGGTTCTTCTCGTTCAGGAAGATCGCCGCGTGGTCGTCCTTGGCGCGGGCCTCTTCGAGCTTGGCGACCGCGTCATTGACACCCTTGACGTAGGTGGCGTGATGCTTACTGTGGTGGATCTCGTTGATCTGACCGGAGATGTGTGGTTCCAGCGCTGCGTAGTCCCAGTCCAAGTCGGGCAGGGTGTATTCAGCCACGGCGTTCCTTCCTTCGATGAGCCGATCATCTGACGTGTCGTTCGCAGGATTCCGCCGCACGGCGGCCTCACCTATTCAACCCTGCTCTAAGACCGCCTAGGCCGCAAGGACGACCCGGTAACCGGATTCAGGACAGCGCGATGAGTGCCAGCACGGCCAACAGCGCCAGCGCGATCAGACCGGCGCGCAGCCCCGCGACGACATACGCGTGGCTCCAGGCGGCCGATCCGTTATAGGAGTTCGACGGGGTCGAGCCCGGGCCGAACGAGTGTGTGGCCATCAGACCCCCTCCACCTGCACGTTCACTCCAGCCCCCAGATGGTCCTCGATACCCGCGAGTGAGGTGAGTCACATCCGAGGTTGTGTTCGCGATCATAACGCCTGGCGCGCAGCGTGGAAAACCAGGCGGCTTCGGCACCCGAAATCGGGTCGTTGCCGCCGGTTTCGATCGGCCCGAAACGGGGTACGCAGCTTTGTTAGCGCTGCAATGCATTTCGCTCGGGGTGCGCTCTGGGCTGTCGATGGCGCGCTTTGTTACCGCAATGTTATCCACAGTCGCCGCCCGATCGGGCCGATAGAGGCTGTCTCCGCCACTCACCACTGGTGTGGATAAACCTGTGGAAATTGTGGATAGGTATTGGTAGCTGTGGTCTACGTCACGTGCCGGGGCGTCCGGGTGTTCCACCGCGGTTAGTCTGGTGCGGTGATTCAGGTGTGCTCCCAGTGCGGCACTCGGTGGAATGTGCGCGACAGGCAGCGCATGTGGTGCCCGCGCTGCCGAGGCGCGCTGATGGCACCGCTTCCCGACACGTCACCACCAGCAAGTTCCCAGTGGGGCGCACCACGGCCGCCCGCCGCTCCCGTCGCTCCGCGCGTGGCGCCCCGCCTCCCGCCGGGATTCCGCTGGATAGCGGTCCGTCCTGGTGCCGCACCGCCGATTCGCCGCGGCCGACGACCGCTCGGCCCGACCCCCCGCTACGCCGCGATACCTCGGTGGGGCCTGGTGGACCGGGTGCCCGAACTGGCTCCCGCATCAGCGGACGCGCCCGCGAAGACAGGGCCCACCCCCGAGTTGGTGCGTGCCCTGATGTTCGCCACTCAGCTGGTGCTGGCCGCCGCGGCGCTGATGTACGCGGTGCGCTACGGACTGCTGATGTACAACCGAGACGCGCTGCTGAACTCGCTGCTGGCCGGCGCGGCGGATTGGCTGGGTATCGCCGCCAGCGTGGCCGTCCTGGCGGCGATGCTGGGCTGCTTCGTGGTGCTGGTCAAGTGGCTGATCGCGCGGCGCGCGGCCGCTTTCACCCATCACGGGATACCCGAGCATCGTCCGCCCCGGCGATTGTGGGCTGGATGCCTGCTGCCGTTCGCCAACCTGGTGATGGCACCCGTGTACGTCATCGAACTCGCTCTGGTCGAGGACACTTACGAGCGGCTGCGCAAGCCGATCACCATCTGGTGGCTCGCCTGGGTCGTCAGCTATGCGGTGTCGCTGTTCGCGATCGCAACCTCCCTGGCCAGCGACGCGCAGGGCATCGCGAACAACAACCTCATGGTGGTGCTCGGGTACCTGGTGGCGGCGGTCACCGTCGGTGCGGTCGCGCGGGTCTTCGAAGGTTTCGAGCGCAAGCCGGTCGAGCGGCCCGCCCACCGCTGGCTCGTCGTCGAGCCGGATCAGCCGAACAGGTCCGTGCCTGCCGCTGCGGTTGAGCCGGAGGGACAGGAACCGGCAGCATAGGCATATGACGCGGGCGGACGAGGTCCTCGCCGGGCACCCCTTCGTGGTGGCCCACCGCGGTGCGTCGTTCGTCCGTCCCGAGCACACGCTGGCCGCCTACGACCAAGCTCTCAAACAGGGTGCTGACGGGGTCGAATGCGACGTGCGGTTGACCCGCGACGGCCACCTGGTCTGTGTGCACGACCGCCGGCTGGATCGCACCTCCTCCGGAGAGGGGCCGGTCAGCACCGCGACGTTGGCCGAGTTGCGTGAGCTGGACTACGGCTCCTGGCACGACAGCTGGCGCCCGGACGGCGCGCACGGGGACACCAGCCTGCTGACGCTGGACGCCCTGGTCGCATTGGTGCTGGATTGGAACCGTCCGGTCAAGATCTTCATCGAGACCAAGCATCCGGTGCGCTACGGCTCGTTGGTGGAGAACAAGCTGCTGGCGTTGCTGCACCGCTTCGGCATCGCCGCGCCGCCGTCCGCGGACCGGTCCCGGGCGGTCGTCATGTCCTTCTCGGCCGCCGCGGTGTGGCGGATCCGGCGTGCCGCGCCGATGCTTCCGACCGTGCTGCTCGGTAAGACCGGTCGCTACTTGAGCAGCAGCGCCGCCACCGCCGTGGGCGCGACCGCGGTGGGACCCTCGCTTGCCGCGTTGCGCGACTATCCGCAACTGGTCGACCGATCCGCCGCTCAGGGCCGGTCGGTGTACTGCTGGACGGTCGACGAACACGCCGACGTCGATTTCTGCCGGGAGGTAGGGGTGGCCTGGATCGCCACCAACCACCCCGGCCGCACCAAGGCGTGGTTGGAGGACACGAACGAGAAGAGCGGCTAGCCGCTCGCCAGGTGACCGCCTGCGGCGTGCGGCGCATCCGGCCCCGCCGGCGCCTTGGACACCTCGCGGGCGACGAAGGTCTCGAGTTCGAAGAGGTTGGCTCCGGCCCGGTCGGCGACCCGCACCAGCGTGGACATCAGCGCCACCTCTTCGATCTGTTCCTTCAGGAACCACTGCATGAACTGCTCGCCCAGGTGATCGCCCTCGTCGCGCGCCGCCGCAGTCAACCGGCTGACCTGGTCGGTGACGGCACGTTCCTGATCGAGGGCCAGCGCCAGCGCCTCACGGGGCCGGTCGAACTGGTTGCGCACGGCATCCACCCGCGGGATCTCCACCCGCAGGTCGCGATCGAGCAGATGCTGGACGAGCATCATCGCGTGATTCCGTTCCTCGACCGCCTGCGCGTAAAAGTGCTTCGCCAATTGCGGGAGGTCTTCGCTGTCGAAATAGACCGCAATTGCGACGTATTGCTGCGCGGCGGTGAATTCGTTGAAAATCTGCTCCTGCATTAATGCGTGGAATTTGGTCCTGGGACCGTCATAATCCGTCATGTAAAGCAGGTTAGTCCAGCTAGAAGGCCACCGGCAACGAAGGATGTGCTTAGTCAGGAAAGGTCTTCCTAAGCGATTGTCCGCAATTAAGTCATGCTCAGATAGGCGAGCTTTGCCTAATTGATATGCCGAAAAATGTGCGTCAGGGTTGGCTGTCCAGCGCGGCCACCGGCACCGGCGCGTCGGCGGCCAGGGCGTCGAACAAAGCACTCGCCGCGTCGTGATTCCACACCACGACCGCACCGGAGCCGCTGTCGGTGAACTCGCCGATCGGCACGGTCATGGCAGTGGCGCGGCCGTGCAGCGACCAGCCGAGCCGCGCCAGGTCCCACGCGTGGTCGCCGCGGTCCACCGTCAGGGCCCCGGCGGCGGCACGCGGAACCGAATACCAGCGCCACGGATTCAGCCACACCGCTGGGCTGGCTGCGCGCTCCAGCAGCGCCGACATGAACTGCCGCTGGTGGATCATCCTGTCCAGATCCGCCCGCGGCGTAGCCCGGGACCGGACGTAGCCCAGGGCGCTGCGACCGTTGAGCTGCTGGCAACCGGCGGGCAGGTCGAGGCCGGCCAACGGGTCGTGGATCGCCTCGGCGGGGCACACCCGCACGCCGCCCAGCGCGTCGACCAGCACCGCGAATCCGGCGAAGCCGACTTCGGCGTAGTGGTCCAGATGCAGGCCGGTGGCTTGCTCGACCGTCTGCGCCAGCAACGGAGCCCCACCCAGCACGAACGCGGCGTTGATCTTGTCCCGGCCGTGGCCCGGGATGGGCACGTAGGAATCACGCGGGATGGAGACCAGCGTTGCGGGCCCACCGGACCCGAGACCGGACACGTGCACCAGCATGATCGTGTCGGTGCGGCCGGAGCCGACGTCGCCGCCGGTGGCCAGGTCCTGCTGCTGTTCGGCGGACAGGTCCTGACGGCTGTCGGAGCCCACCAGCAGCCAGTTGGTGCCGCGGCCCGGACCCGGTCGGCCGGGATAGTCGGTGAGCACCGTCGCGCGGTGCACCGCCGAGTCGAACCACAAGGTGAGTCCCAGCATGCCGGCGGTGGCCAGCAACACGAGGACCAGCAGACTCAGCGCGAACGTCCGAAGCCGGCGACGTCTGCGGCGCGGGCGTGGTAAGCGAGGAAGCGGGGGAGGGGACGTCGGTGCTGCCGGGCGCGGTGGCATGGGTCCCGGGCTGCTCTGGCGGCGAATCACCTGCGAGGGTTCCGGCGGGGCCGGTCTGGCGGGACCGCGAAAGTGCGGGCGCTGCGGTGATCGATCGCCGTTCACCCGGACAATTTACGCGGCCGGTCTCGCGCCGGGTAGCCGGCTGGGGCGCTACCGGCGGGCGCGCAGGCCGTTGACGAAGGGGCAGCCCATCAGGACGCGAATGGCTTGGCTGAGCCCGTTCATGTCGTCGACCGGCTTGTGGAACGGCAGCCTGATGTCGTGGTCGCCGTCGTTGCCCTCGATCCGAAACCGCACGCCGTAGCGGTCCAGACCGAGTGGCCGGATGTGGCCGCGCCGTAGCGGCGCGGGTAGTCGGGACACCAAGCGCGCGACGACGTCGTCGTGCGCCGTGGCCAGGTGCCACAGGAGCGTCGATTCGATCTCACAGAACGGGTCGGGTCGCGCGGCGAGCAGGTCGTCGACGCTGACCGGCTCGGCTCCGGTGGCGTCGGTGACCACCACGGAGTCGATTTCCAGCCGCAGCAAGGTGTACCGCGTCTCGGCGGCACAAGGTGGCCCCGACCGGGGCGTATCGACCTGCAGCAGCGCCGGGTTGGGGTTCTCGGTGGCGATCAGGTCCAGCAGCTTGGTCACCGCCCCAGGTGGAACCCGGTGCAGGCGGCCGCGCACCCAGACCAGGGACCGGACCGGTTCGCGTACCGGCAACGGCGCATAGTCGGTCAGTTCCAGCAGCGCCTGCGACCCACAACCGTCGTCACAGCCGGCCGTGCCGTTGGGAACCGCGACCGCGAAGGTGCCGTCGTAAAGCAGGTGGTGCACAGCCGTGGCCACCGGATCCGCGCCCTCGACCGCCAGCAGGGCGCCGCCGGCGCGCACGCAGGCGCTGCGAATGCGCTCAGCCGTCGTCGGCGTAGGGTTTGTGACCGGTAGCACCGTTACCTCCTATTTTTAGGTAAGGCTAACGTAACTTAGGGTCGGGTAAGTCGCAAGAGCCGATACTCCCGGGCGGCGCGCCGTTAGGGTTGTGGCTGTGGCCCGCATCGCTTACCTCGGACCGGAAGGGACGTTCACCGAGGCAGCGCTGCTGCAGATCGCCGATGCCGGGTTGGTCCCCGAGCACCGTGACGTGGCGGGAATGCCGGTAGACAGCACATCCGCGGCTCTGGACGCGGTGCGCACCGGCGCCGCTGACTTCGCCTGCGTACCGATCGAGAACTCGATCGACGGGTCGCTGGCACCCACCCTGGACAGTCTGGCCATCGGATCGCCGCTGCAGGTGTTCGCCGAGACGACGCTGGACGTCGCCTTCACCATCGTCGTCAGGTCCGGCCTGACCGCCGCCGACGTACGCACCCTGGCGGCCTTCCCGGTGGCCGCCGCGCAGGTGCGCCAGTGGCTCAACGCGCATCTGCCCGGCGTCGAGCTGTGCCCCGCGTATTCCAACGCCGACGCCGCCCGTCAGGTCGCCGAGGGCCGGGTGGATGCGGCGGTCACGTCGCCGTTGGCGGCCGCGCACTATTCGCTGCCGGCGTTGGCCGAGGGGGTTGTCGACGAGTCCAACGCACGGACCCGGTTCGTCTTGATCGGACCACCCGGCCCGCCGCCCGCCCGCACCGGAGCCGACCGGACGTCGGCCGTGCTGCGGATCGAGAACGCGCCCGGCGCGCTGCTGATGGCACTCACCGAGTTCGGCATCCGCGGAATCGATCTGACCCGCATCGAATCCCGGCCCACCCGTACCGGACTGGGCACCTACATGTTCTTCGTCGATTGCGTCGGCCACCTCGACGACGACGCCGTCGCCGAGGCACTCAAGGCGCTGCACCGTCGTTGTGCCGACGTGCGTTATCTGGGTTCCTGGCCGACCGGCCAGGCAGCGGGGGTGCTGCCGCCGTCGTCGGACGAGTCGACGAGCTGGCTGGAGCGGTTGCGGGACGGACGGGGGGAGGCATAGCGATGGGTGGCCGGTTGGTGTTACTGCGCCACGGACAGTCCTTCGGCAATGTCGAGCGCAGGCTGGACACTCTGCCGCCGGGAGCGGCACTGACGCCGTTGGGCCGCGATCAGGCCCGGGCATTCGCGCACGAGGGCTTGGGCACGCCTCGCAAGCCCGGCATCCTGGCGCATTCGGTGGCCATCCGGGCATCGGAAACGGCGGCGGTGATCGGCGGGGAACTCGACCTTGCGACCGTGGAGCTGTCCGGCATCCACGAGGTCCAAGTGGGTGAGCTGGAGAACCGCAACGACGACGAAGCGGTGGCCGAGTTCACCGCGGTCTACAAGCGGTGGCACCTCGGCGAGCGAAACGTTCCATTGCCCGGCGGCGAAACCGCCGACGACGTCCTGGACCGCTACGTACCCGTGCTCACCGACCTGCGGATGCGGTACCTGGACGACGACGCCTGGGACGGCGACATCGTCGTGGTCAGCCACGGGGCGGCGATCCGGCTGGCCTCGGCGGTGCTGGCCGGCGTGGACGGCACCTTCGTGCTGGACAACCCGCTGAACAACGCCGAATCGGTGGTGTTGACCCCGATCACCGACGGGCGCTGGAGCTGCGTGCAGTGGGGCGCGCTGACCCCGCCGTTCTACCCGGAACCTGCCGCGACGCCGGTGCAGGACGCCCTCCAGACCAGCACCTCGTCAGGCACCGATCCAATGGGCTGATCTGCCCTCGTCGGACTGCTGCGAGCACGCGCACCCGACCGCATCGCAGTCGATGACGAAAACGTGCGTGAACAGCTCGGGGATCGCACAGTCGGTGTCGGTGCATTCCGGGCGGCTCAGGGAATGAATGATCAAAGTGCCATGGCAATGGTCCAAGTTTGCCCGGCAGTCGCGGCAGCCTGCGCTCATAACTCGTTCATAACACCAGGCGCCGACAAATGCGGGATCCCCCGCGGATTCAGGGCGAAAACTTCAGCCCCAGCCCAACTCGTCGAGCCGGTCGTCGTCGATCCCGAAGTGGTGGGCGATTTCGTGGACGACGGTGATCGCCACCTGTTCGACGACCTCGTTGTCGGATTCACAGACATCCAGCAGCGCTTCGCGGTAGATGGTGATCGCGTCCGGCAGCGCGCCGGCGTAGTCGGAGTCGCGTTCGGTCAGCGCAATTCCCTCGTAGAGGCCGAGCAGATCGTCGTCCTGCGGATGGCGGTCGGCGACCAGTATCACGACGTTGTCCATGGCCGCCGTCAACTGTTCGGGAATCAGGTCGAGCGCATCGGAGACCAGTTCGTCGAACCGCTGCGGGTCCATCCGGACGGGCACGTGGCTAGCTCGGTGGCGGCGGCTCGGCGGGTGCCGGGACGTCCGGTGCCTGCGGCGGCGGCGCGCCGCCATCGGCCGGGGGAGCCTGGGCCGGGGGAGCCTGGGCCGGTGGCGCTTGGGAGGCGGGCGAGGACGGCGCCCGGGTCGGTGTCACCACCGGCTGTTGGTTGGGCAGGTGCTGATTACCCGGCGGGGCGCTGGGGGTCTGTTGCTGCTGGGTCGGCGCCGCCGGCGGCTGAGTGGGCACCTGGACCGGAACCTGCGGAAGGGTGAGCCGCTCCTGGGGGATGTCGGGCGGCGGTACCGGCGGTTGACCGTTGATCAACAGCGGGCCCTTGGCGCTGTTGAGCAACGTCGCCCAGCCGCCGTTGCCCAGCGTCGCGCCGATGCTGCAGGCGACTTCGCGGCTGCCGGCCGCCCAGCTGGGCAGCGACACCGTGGGGTAGATCAGGGTCAAGGTCGTGGTCCGCAACTTGACCGGGGCCAGGTAGGCGTCGGTCATCCGGGTGCACGCGTCCTTGATGAACCCGTCCTGCTCGGCCTCGGCGGGCATGCCGGTCGGAAACTTCTCGGCGAGGTTGACGGTGCCGGTGACTTCCATGGCGTGCGGTGCGGTGCAGTCGACGGGGACGTCGACCGGCTGATTGGTGACCGAGTCGATGCCCAGGCAGGTGCCGGCCGGCCAAACCTTGGACTGGTCGATTTCGGCGACCTTGCCCTTGAACGCGACCTGCAGGTTGTTGGGCCCGGGCAACTGCAGACCGCACAACATGCGGCGTTCGCCGCCCTGACGCCACGCCCGGTCACCCGACCACAGCATGCTGACGGTGAACTTGCTGTTGGGGTCGAACTTGGTGCCGAGATAGCGGCGCACGGCGGGTTCACACTGCTCGGTGTTGATCTGCTGAATCCGGGTCGGCGACGGGGGAGCGGCGTTCGGGCCGTATTCCGAACCCGGGAAGGTGCGCAGATCCACCGCCTCGGCGACCTCGAACCGGTGGTCCTCGGCGCAGTTGACGACGGTGGCGGATTCCGGTGTGCCGTCCGGCCAGTTCAGACAATCTCCGCTGGTGGCGCGGCTGAAGGCGCCGCTGCTCTTGGATCCCGTGCTGGGCACCGGGTCGCTGTCGAGATAGCCGACCAGGCGTCCCGATCCGGTGCCGATGGTGGGCAGTGCGGTCACCAGCCCGGCGATCAGCAGGCCACCGAGAGCGGTCAGCAACAGCGCCCGTCTGGTGGCGGAGGGCTGCAGGCCGCGCGGCCACCGAAACCCGTCCGGGGGCTCCGGCGCCCGGTCGGTGACAATCGCGTCCGGCTCGTCCGCCGAAGCCTCGTCGACCTCGTCGACCTCGTCCACCTCGTCCGTGACCGCGGGTGGTTTCTTTCGCAGATCCAACATCGGCTCCATTCTGACAGGGCCGCGCGGGTGCTGTTACGAATGTTGCAGTTGTGAGACCAGGACGAACCGGCCGCCGTGACGAAAGTAGTCTTGCGGCCGTGATCGACCTGAAGCTGCTCCGGGAAGACCCCGACGCCGTTCGACGTTCCCAACTCAGCCGCGGCGAAGACCCGGCCCTGGTGGACGCCCTGGCGGACGCCGACGCGGCGCGGCGGGCGGCGATCTCGGCCGCAGACTCGCTGCGCGCCGAGCAGAAGGCCGCCAGCAAATCCGTGGGCAAGGCGTCGGCGCAGGAGCGGCCGGCACTCCTGCAGCGCGCCAAGGACCTCGCCGAACAGGTCAAAGCCGCCGAGGCCGAGCAAGCGGCCGCCGAGTCGGCCTTCACCGCGGCGCACATGTCGATCTCGAATGTGATCATCGACGGCGTTCCGGCCGGTGGCGAGGCAGACTTCGCCGTCCTCGACGTCGTCGGGGAACCACCCCAGCTGGATCGTCCGAAGGATCACCTGGAACTGGGCGAGTCGCTGGGCCTGATCGACATGCAGCGCGGGGCCAAGGTCTCCGGGTCCCGGTTCTATTTCCTGACCGGCCGCGGCGCGCTTCTGCAACTGGGGCTACTGCAACTGGGGTTGCGGGTGGCCGTCGAGAACGGCTTCATCCCGATGATCCCGCCGGTCCTGGTACGTCCCGAGGTGATGAGTGGCACCGGCTTCCTGGGCGCCCACGCCGACGAGGTGTACCGGCTCGAGGCCGACGACCTCTATCTCGTCGGGACCTCGGAAGTGCCGTTGGCCGGTTACCACTGCGACGAGATCCTGGACCTGTCCGCCGGCCCGTTGCGGTACGCGGGCTGGTCGTCGTGCTTCCGTCGGGAGGCCGGCAGCTACGGCAAGGACACCCGCGGCATCATCCGGGTGCATCAGTTCGACAAGGTCGAAGGTTTCGTCTATTGCCGGCCCGAGGAGGCCGAGGCCGAGCATCAGCGGCTGCTGGGCTGGCAGCGCGAGATGCTGGCGCACATCGAGGTGCCGTACCGGGTGATCGACGTGGCCGCCGGCGACCTGGGCTCGTCGGCCGCCCGCAAATTCGACTGCGAGGCGTGGGTGCCGACCCAGGGCACCTATCGGGAGCTGACCTCGACGTCGAATTGCACGACGTTCCAGGCCCGCCGGCTGGCCACCCGGTACCGGGACGCGGGTGGCAAGCCGCAGATCGCGGCGACGCTCAACGGCACACTGGCCACCACGCGGTGGCTGGTGTCGATCCTGGAGAACCACCAGCTTCCCGACGGCAGCGTCCGGGTTCCCGCGGCGCTGGTGCCGTTCGTCGGGACCGAGCTGATCGAACCCGCCAGCTAATAGTTCGCTCAACTAGACAATTTGTCGCGCAGCTGTTTTCCTGAGATCTGCCCCCGCAAGGGGATTTGGGGGAATTGGGAGTAGGCGATGAGTTGGCTCGCGCGTTGGTGGCGGCAGTCCGACCACTACGAGCAGCTGAGTTCCCACCTGCGCACCCGAGGTATGGAGGTCCTGACCCGGACCACGATCACCACGATTGCCGCATCCCTGGCGCTGATCGCCGTGGCGACGATCTGGACGCCGACCGGACCCCGAGGGCCCGTGCAGGTCGCCTGCGCCGTTGCCGCGGGCGCCGGCGCCGCCCTGGGCGCAGTCATGTGGGCGCTGCGCTGGCCCACCCGTGCGCAGGCCATCCGGTTCGTGGTGCTCTCCGATGTCAGCATCGCGCTGGCCGCGCTGTCCCAAAGCCACCCCACCGCCGGCTTGCTGACGTGCACGGCGTTCGCGACGATGGCTACCTACACGGCGATGTTCCACCCGGCCCGGTTGATGGCCTACAACTTCCTCGTCACGGCGGCGGTAGGGGCGTTCGAAGTCGTCCGGATGGCCGCGCTGTACAACCCGATGGCCGCACTGTGTGGATACGCGTTGCTGTTGACGCTGAACCTGGCGGTGCCGTTCGGCATCCAGGCGGTGGTGCACACGCTGGGAACCGATGCCGTGCGGGCCGAGCGCGACCAACTCACCGGGCTGCTCAACCGGCGCGCGTTCTATCGGCGGGCGCGGCGCGACTTGTGGCGGGATGCCTCCGCGCCCGCGCACCTGGTGGTGACGGTGATCGACCTGGACCGCTTCAAGCAACTCAACGACCGGTACGGGCACAGCGTGGGAGACGACGCGCTGATGGCGGTGGCGCGCGCGTTGCAGGAGAACACCGACGACACCGCCGTCATCGGCCGGGTCGGCGGGGAAGAATTCGTGATCGCCGACATCTGGCTCCCCACCGAAGTGCAGCGCCGGTCGCAGGCCATCTGCGACGCCGTAGCGGCGCTGCCGTTCATGCTGACCGCAAGTGTGGGCACCGCCAGCGTCTATTGCAGCGGCCGCGATCCAGCCGACGACGACCTGCTGGTCGAACTGATCTCGGCAGCGGATGCCGCGATGTACACCGCCAAACGGGGCGGCGGCAATCGGGTCTGCCATCACCGTCCGGCGCCGGGCCGCCGCGACACGACGCCGCTGCCGCGCGACGCCGGGTACTTCGGCGACGAACTCAGCGCCTAGACAGCCACCTTCGCGCCGGCCCGCTCGTGCCGATGCTGGCGCTCGATCGTGGCGAAATAGAACGCGAACGCGAACGCGAAGCTGGTGAACAGGCTGCTGACGAAATACAGCCACGGGCGTTTGAGGCCGCGTCGGTAACCGTCGACGATCGAAAACAGCGGCAGCAGAATGACATTGGCGATCGTGTAGTCCTGCCCCGCCGAACCCGCCGCCGGGTTGACGAACATCAACTGGATGTACTGCGTCCAACTCCCGGGACCCCAGATCGGGTTGTGCGTCCCGCTGACCCCGTGCGGGGCGTACCCCTGCACGAAGCGGAAGTTGAAATACCAGCCCAGCGCGATCGAGGCGATACCGACCCCGTAGTACATCAGTTCCAGTGGGGAGAACAGCGGGCCGTCGACGGGCCGTGCGTAGACCGCCGGATTCGACTTGACGATCCAGCAGATGACTGCGATACCCAGGACAGCGTGCACGATGAGCGAGACCATGGGCGCAGTCTCACCCCGGGCCAGAAGTTTTGTCAATATTGTCAAAACAAATGCTGAAGGTAGGTTACCCAGATGGTCCGACCCGCGCAGACCGCGCGCAGTGAACGCACCCGCGACGCACTGCGCCAGGCGGCGGTGGTGCGCTTTCTGGCCCAGGGCGTGGCGGACACGACGGCCGAACAGATCGCCGCCGACGCCGGCGTTTCGCTGCGGACCTTCTACCGGCACTTCGGTTCCAAGCATGACCTGCTGTTCGCGGACTACACCGGGCTGAACTGGTTCCGCGCTGCGCTGGAGGCCAGGCCCGTCGACGAAGCCGTCATCGACTCGGTCCAAGCGGCCATCTTCGCGTTCCCGTACGACGTGGAAGCGGTGACGAAGATCGCCGCGTTGCGGGGCGGCGAGATCGACCCGGGCCGGATCGTCCGGCACATCCAGGACGTCCAGGCCGATTTCGCCGACGCCATCCAGGTGCAGTTGCAGCGGCGCGGCCGAAGTACCGAAGAGCCCGACGCCCGGCTGCGCATGACGGTGACCGCCCGCTGCATCGCCGCCGCGGTGTTCGGGGCGATGGAAGCCTGGATGCTCGGTGCCGACCGCTCGCTCGGGGAGCTGGCCAGGGTGAGTCAACTGGCGCTCGAGTCGTTGCGGGCCGGCATCACCGACACCTGGGCCGCCGGCTGAAGTTTCGTCATAATTGACAAAACTTTGGGGGCGTGCCAGCCTCCATGCCGGGAGGTCGGCATGGCTGATTCTGAAACCACATACGACGCGATCGTCATCGGAGCCGGGCACAACGGCCTGACCGCCGCGGTGCTGCTGCAAAGAGCCGGGCTGCGCACCCTCTGTCTGGACGGCAAGCTCTACGCGGGCGGCATGGCCTCGACCGTCGAGCTGTTCGACGGCTATCAATTCGAGATCGCCGGCTCGGTGCAGTTTCCGACCTCGGCGGAGGTGATCAGCGAGCTGGGCCTGGACGAGCTGCCGACAGTCGACCTGGAGGTGATGTCGGTCGCGCTGCGCGGCGTCGGCGACGACCCGCTCGTCCAATACTCCGATCCGATGAAGATGTTCGCCCATCTCAACGAGGTGCACGGCGCCGACGCCGTCGCCGGCATGGGTGGACTGCTGATGTGGGCACAGGCGCCGACGCGAGCATTGGGGCGCTTCGAGGCCGGCACCGTGCCCAAGACCTTCGACGAGATGTACGCCTGTGCCACCAACGAATTCGAGCGGTCGGCGATCGACGACATGCTGTTCGGTTCGGTCACCGAGGTGCTCGACCGCTATTTTCCGGACCGGGAGAAGCACGGCGCCATCCGCGGGTCGATGACCATGCTCGCGGTGAACACCCTGTATCGCGGGCCGTCCACACCGGGCAGCGCCGCCGCGCTGGCCTTCGGTCTCGGCATCCCCGAGGGTGACTTCGTCCAGATGAAGAAACTGCGCGGCGGCATCGGCGCGCTCACCGCACATTTGGCACACGTGTTGGAGGGGAACGGCGGGGAAGTCCGGTTGCGGTCCAAGGTGAGCGAGATCCTCGTCGCCGACGGCCGGGTCCGTGGCGTACGCACCGAGGCGGGGGACACCCTTTTCGCCCCGATCGTCGTCTCGGCGATCGCCCCTGACGTCACAGTCAACGACCTGATCGATCCCGCGCTGCTGCCCGCCGATATCCGCGAGCGGTACGCACGCATCGACCATCGCGGCAGCTACCTGCAGATGCACTTCGCGCTGGACGAGCCACCGCAGTTCGCCGCACCCTACGAGGCACTCAACGACCCCACTCTGCAAGCCTCGATCGGAATCTTCTGCACACCCGAGGAAGTTCAGCAGCAATGGGAGGACTGCCGGCGCGGCATCGTCCCGGCCGACCCGACCCTGGTGTTGCAGATCCCGTCCGTGCACGACCCGGACCTGGCGCCCGAAGGCAAGCACGCCGCGTCGGCGTTCGCGCTGTTCTTCCCGATCGAGGGCGGGTTGCAAGAAGAAGGTCGCTACGGTCAGGCCAAGGTCGAGATGGGTCAGCGGGTGATCGACAAGATCACCCGCCTGGCACCCAATTTCGAGCGCAGCATCATCCGGCACACCACGTTCACGCCCAAACACATGGGCGTGATGTTCGGGGCGCCCGGCGGCGACTACTGCCACGGGCTGCTGCACTCCGACCAGGTCGGACAGAACAGGCCCGGCCCCAAAGGCTATATCGGCCAGCCGATCCCGGTCGAAGGACTGTACCTGGGGAGCGCTGGTTGCCACGGCGGACCCGGGATCACGTTCACCCCCGGCTACAACGCCGGCCAGGCCGCACTGGCCGATCGCTGATCTTTCGCCGAGCGTGTTCCAGTTGCGAAAAAACAGCCGGAAATTCGCAGTACCAACACGTTCGGTTAGCCGCGCTGACCCAACAACTCCTCCAGGCAGGCCAAGAACTCGTCCGGGCGCGCGGGGGTGAACGCCGGCTTGGATCCCGGTATGTCGAGAGTGACCAGCGTCGACTTCAGCGGCCGGTAGAGGTCCAACGGCAGCCAGCGCCGGAAATCCGGGCTGCCCCACAGGTTGAACCGGACGGTGAACAAGCCAAGCGCCTCGGCCTTGTACTCGCGAATCTGGTCCAACCCGATCACTTTGGCCGTACCGGACGGAAAGTGGTAGCGCCGCAACGTGATCGCCATCCGATCCAACTGGACCACGCCGTCGTCATAGCACCAGTCCGTCGTGCTGCTCATGCTTTTCCGCTCCGCAACTCGTGCCCCCGAGTGGTCAGGCAGCGACCGTCCTGCAGCCGCCACTGCCAACCGTGCAGGTTGCACGTCAGCGTATCGCCCTCGATCACACCGAATTTGGACAAATCGGCCTTGAGGTGCGGGCACCGGCGCTGAATCTCCCAGCCGTCCATGGTGATCGACGCGGTGTCGTCATGCGACTCGGCGAACCAGCCGTCGGCGTACGCGATCCGCTCGTCGGTCAGGCACTTGAAGAACGTGTACAGGTATTCGTTGTAACCGCCGACGCGCCACGCTTTGAACCGGGTGGACAAGAAGATTGTGTTGACCCAGTCCGGTTCCTCATCGCGCAGCACGGTCCGCACCAACTCCGGTTGGATGGCGAACCCGTAGCGCACCTTCTCGTCGGGAATGCGTTCGCGCACCGCGCGTTTCGGAAAGTCGAGGATCACCGTCTCGGGACCGATGACCAGTTCCACCGGATATCCGATGCCGTCGCAGATTTCGTTGCTCGCCAACATGATCGGCTCGAACAACGCGCGCAGCGGCTCCAGCAGCGGCTCGCCGGTGGCCGGTGCCCAACGGGCCTTCTCGGCAGCCAACACCGGCGCCATACGCTCGGCGAAGTCGGCGATGTAGGCCGCCTTGCCGGTGGTGAAGATCGCCTCGACCTCTTCGGTGGGCACCGGATGAGTCAGCGAATTGAGCCTCGAGCCGGTGAAATCCGCCGTCGATCCAGGGATCATCAGCAGGCCGCCTTCGTGACCGTGGCGGCGCATCTGGTCGAGGAACACCATCTGGTCGGGAAAGATGTTGGCCGGATCGCCATGGTCGTCGTTGAGGTGACGCAGCTCGGGGTCCAGAAAGCACGGCGGCCCGGCCGACGGCACCACCCACGTGGCGCCCACCTGTGCGATGTACTGGCGGGCGCGGTCCATCTGCCGCTGGCGCTTCTGGGTGCCGAATGCCTCCTTGGCGCGCGCCGGCATGTCGTAGACCATCGGGTACCAGATCGCGCCCGAATACTGCAGCAGATGCACGTCGATGTCGCCGAAGTCGGCGGCCAGCACGTCCAGATCGACCGGACGGGCGTCGTTCATGTTGAACACCGTGGTCTCCCCGTCGGAAACCACCAACGCCGAATCGCCGATGGGTCCGTCGGCGGGGGCCCGCAGCGCGATGACCATGATCTCGAGGTCGCCCTTGGGCCCGGACAGCCGGTGCTGGACGGAGTCGGTGGTCTCGAAGAACCGGTGGAACCCTAGTTTCTCGAGTTCGTTGCGCAGGTCCGGCACCGGGAAGTCGGGCAGCAGGACCACCGCGTCCTTGTTGACGTGGGCGGTGAGCAGCTTGGCGTCGAAGTGGTCTTTGTGCAGGTGCGAGACGTATAGGTAGTCGCAGTCGCCGAGGGCGTCCCAGTCCAGGCCGGTGTTGTCTGGGAAAGGGAACCAGGATCCGAAGTACGCCGGGTTGACCCAGGGGTCGCACAGGATGCGCCCTGCCCGGGTCTGGATCAGGAAGCCGGCATGCCCGACGCTTGTGACCTGCACAAATACCTCTCAGCTGACTGCGATTGCAGCCTCGAGCTTAGCTTGAGTCACGGGCCGGGGTCTCGCCGCAGCCGCCGGGAGCACTAGGCTGAATTGCTGTGGAACCGGCATATGGCACCGCCATTACGCTCGCCCGCCTGGTATTTCGGATACAGGGTCTCAAGATCACCGTGACGGGCGTCGAGAACTTACCGACCAGCGGCGGCGCCGTCGTCGCCATCAACCACACCGGATACCTGGACTTCACCCTGGCCGGTCTACCCGCATACCGGCAGGGTCTGGGCCGCAAGGTGCGGTTCATGGCCAAACAGGAAGTCTTCGACCACAAATTCACCGGTCCGCTGATGCGCGCCTTCCGCCACATCCCGGTGGACCGGGAGAGCGGTGCGGCTTCCTACGCCGCGGCCGTGGAGAACCTCAAGGCCGGTGAACTGGTCGGTGTCTACCCCGAGGCGACCATCAGCCGCAGTTTCGAGATCAAGGAGTTCAAGTCCGGGGCGGCGCGGATGGCGGTGGAGGCCGGCGTGCCGATCGTCCCGCACGTCATCTGGGGCGCCCAGCGGATCTGGACCAAGGACCACCCGAAGAAGCTGTTCCGCCCCAAGGTGCCGATCCAGGTGATCGTCGGCGAACCCATCCAGCCCACGCTGCCCACCGCAGAACTGACCGCCCTGTTGCATTCCCGGATGCAGCACCTGCTGATCCGGGCGCAGGAGCAATACGGACCGCATCCCGCGGGTGAGTTCTGGGTGCCGCACCGGCTCGGTGGAGGCGCACCGTCGATGGCCGACGCGGCCCGCCTGGACGCCGAGGAAGCGGCCGTGAAGGCCGCCCGCCGTGCCGAGCGTGCCGCCGGTCCTTCGGAGCATTGACCCGTGGCCGAACCCGTTTACCGTGCCAGCGAGTTCGTAGCGAGGACGTTTCTGCGAATCACCGGTAGCCGAGTCACTTATCTGGGCGACGAGAACGTTCCCGATCAGGGCGGCTGCGTCGTCGCGATCAACCACACGAGCTTTATCGACTGGGCACTGGCCGCGTTGGCTTTTCGACGGCCGGGCGGCCGGCGCGTGCGGCCGATGGTCAAGGTCGAATTGCAGAAGGTCAAGATCGTCGGCTTCATGATGAAGCACAACCGGGCCATTCCGGTCGATCGCAGCGCCGGCGCCGGCGCCTACGCGGTTGCTGTCGAGCGATTGCGGGAGGGCGAGGCAGTCGCGGTTTTCCCGGAGGCGACAATCAGCCGCAGTTTCGAGCTCAAAGACTTCAAGACGGGCGCCGCTCGGATGGCCGTGGAAGCCGACGTCCCGATCGTCCCGATCATCGTCTGGGGGTCCCAGCGCATCTGGACCAAGGGCCTGCCCAGGCAGTTGGGTCGCAATAAGGTGCCGATCACCGTGGCGATAGGTCCGCCATTGCGCGCCGTCCAGGACGTCGCAGGGACGAACGAACTGCTACACGAGACGATGACTTCGCTGTTGCACCAGGTGCAACGGAACTATTCTCATCCAACTGGCGAAAATTGGGTGCCGCGGCGGTTGGGCGGCGCGGCGCCGACGTTGGAGGAGGCCGCGCAAATGGACGCCGACGAGAGTGCGGCGAGAGCCGCCGGCCGAAAATAGCTAACGTATTCGGTAGGGCAGGAGGTCAAAAAGTGGCTGAGCCAGTCTTCCGGTTTTTGGAGTATCTCGTGCCGTCGGCCATGGCGCTGAATGGCAACAAGATCACTTACTACGGCCTGGAGAACATCCCCGAGCGCGGCGGGGCGATCGTCGCCCTCAATCACACCAGCTACGTCGACTGGATTCCCGCGTCGCTGGCCGCCAAGGAACGAAAGCGGCGGCTGCGGTTCATGATCAAAGCCGAGATGGCGGAGGTGAAAGCGGTCAACTACGTGATCAAGCACATCCAGCTGATCCCGGTGGACCGTTCCCAGGGGGCCGAGGCGTACTCGGTGGCGGTGCAACGCCTGCGCGAGGGCGAACTCGTCGGGGTGCACCCCGAGGCGACCATCAGCCGCAGTTTCGAATTGCGGCCCTTCAAGACCGGGGCGGCGCGAATGGCGATGGAGGCCAACGTGCCCATCATCCCGATGATTGTCTGGGGCGCACACCGCATCTGGCCGAAGGACCACCCGAAAAAGCTGGTGCGCAGCAAGGTTCCGATCACCGCGGCAATCGGTCCGCCGTTGTGGCCGACGGGCACCGTCGACGAATACAACGCCACGCTGCGCCAGGCGATGGAGTCGATGCTCTATTGGGTGCAGGAGGAGTACCCGCACCCTGAAGGCGAGTACTGGGTGCCGCGCCGGCTGGGCGGCAGTGCGCCAACCCCGGACGAGTCCAAGGAGTTCCGGGTCGCCGAACTGGCCGAGCGAGCGCAAAAGCGTGCGCAACAGGGTGTGGACGCGAAGAAACGAAAGAAGGCGGACCGCGCTGACGACTCCGGCCGACCGTAACAACGCGTCCCCGCAACCGAATTCGCAACGGATTTCTTCGTCGACACCTCCCGCACTCATCGGATGCGACGTCGACGGCACGCTGTTCGACGAGGACGAGACCCTCACCCCGCGTACCCGCGCCGCCGTGCTGGCCGCCGTCGCCGGCGGCGCCCGCTTCGTGCT
This sequence comes from Mycobacterium sp. NGS67, assembly GCF_059812185.1. Lineage (NCBI taxonomy): Bacteria > Bacillati > Actinomycetota > Actinomycetes > Mycobacteriales > Mycobacteriaceae > Mycobacterium > Mycobacterium sp. NGS67. The sequence goes on along the minus strand of NZ_JCALCF010000001.1, from coordinate 192,921 downwards.
GGCCACCGGCCGCCCGCCGCGCTGGGTCAGGCCGGTCGTCGACGCCCTGGGCTTCGCACCGATGGCGGTCTGCGCCAACGGCGCCGTCATCTACGATCCCGAACACGACCGGGTCGTGTCGGCGCGCACGCTGTCGGTGGATGCGTTGGCCGCGCTGGCCGACATCACCCGACGGGTCCTGCCGGGGGCGGGACTGGCCGTCGAGCGGATCGGGGAACGCGCGCATGACACGGCCACCCCGCAGTTCGTCAGCTCACCGGGCTACGAGCATGCGTGGCTCAACCCCGACAACACCGAGGTGTCCATCGAGGATCTGCTGAGCGCGCCTGCGATCAAGCTGTTGATCCGCAAGGCCGGCGCACGCAGCGCGGACATGGCTGCGGCGCTCGCCGGGCAGATCGGCGACGAGGGCGACCTGACGTATTCGACCAACAACGGTCTGCTCGAGGTGGTGCCGCGCGGCATCAGCAAGGCCACCGGACTGCGCGAGGTCGCCGAACCGCTGGGAATCGACGTCGCGGACGCCGTCGCCTTCGGTGACATGCCCAACGACATCCCGATGCTGGTACGGGCCGGCCTGGGGGTCGCGATGGGTAACGCGCACCCGGAAGCGCTTGCCGCCGCCGACGAGGTCACGGCCCGCAACAGCGACGACGGCGTCGCCCGCGTGCTGGAGCGTTGGTGGTCTTGAGGATTATTTCCGGTCCGGTGTGGGAGACTGCCCGCGTGTTCGCGTTTCCGGGACCGGAGGGCAGCTAGTGGGGTCAGAACCAGACCCGCCGGACGGCGGTGAGCCCGAGGGCCGTGGGTCCGGAACCGGCGGGACCGACCAGCCCAAGCCGGAGACGCCTCCCAAGCTGCTACCGCACGGGAAGATCGAGTCGCGGGACCCGGCCAAACCTCCGATACCACCCAAGCTGTTGCCGAACACCCCACCGACTCCGCCGGTCCCGCCGAGCGGACCCCGCAAGAGCACGTTCGGAGCGAACCGTCCCGAACCGGGTAGGCCGCCGTCGCCCCGTCCGCCGGATGCCCCGTCCAAGCCGAAACCGTTGGGCAGCATCCAGTTTCAGGACGCCGCCACCACGAAGCCCCGCCCTCCGACCCCGGCCGAGTTGCGTGCCCGGCAGAAGTACGAGGACCAGCAACGCGAAGCCGAAGAGGCGCGGCTGGCGGCCGAAGCCAAGCGCAAGCGGCAGAAACGCATCCTGATGGGCTCCGCCGCCGCGGTCGGCGTGGTGGGGCTGGTGGCGGGAGTCGGGTACTGGTTGCTGACGCCGAGCCACGTGACCGCCCAGTGCGTTCGGGATGACCCGAACGGTCAGCCGGTGATCGTCCCCGACAGCTACTGCACGGGTCACACACCGGGCTTGAACGGCTTCTTCATCTGGGGCGGGCACTCCTACCGCTACTACTACGGCAGTTCGGGATCGGTCGGTCAACGGCCGTCCGGCGGCACCACCACCATCCCCAAGGGCGCGACGGTGACCACCAAGTCGGGCAGCACTATTCAGCGCGGCGGCATCGGCGGCAGCGGCGGCAAGGGCGGGAGCGGCGGCTCGTGAAACGCGGCAGGACACAGCCGCGGCCCAATTGGCAGTCGATCGTCGAATCGCAAGGACTCGTGTACGGCACACCGGCGCGTGACGCCAGCGGCGCCGACCGGCCCTACTGGGACGAGTCGGTGTACTACGAGTTCGAGATGGACGAGATCCTGGCGCTGGAAGCCGACGTCGAGTTGCTGCATTCGATGTGCCTGAACGCCGTCGAGCAGGTGGTGCTCATGGAGCGGTACGCCGATTTCGGTCTGCCGGAATGGAGTTGGCCGCACATCGCCGAGTCCTGGCGCCGCTCCGATCCACATGTCTACGGGCGCTTCGACTTACGCTACGACGGGCGACGGCCCGCGGTGTTGCTGGAGTACAACGCCGATACGCCGACCACCCTGCTGGAAGCCGCGATCGTGCAGTGGTATTGGCTGAAAGACAAGTTCGCGGAAGACGATCAGTGGAACTCACTGCACGAACAACTGGTGGACCGCTGGAAGGTGGTCCGTGACCTGTTGCCCAGCAACGAATTACACTTCGCGTGGTCCGGGGTCGAAGCGACTGGCGAGGATCAGATCACTACTACTTACATGCAGGAGACGGCGGCCGAGGCGGGATTTCACACCGTCGGGCTACTGATCGAGGACGTGGGCTGGGACTCCGCGCTGGAACGGTTCGTCGATCTGGAAGAGGACCCGATCCGGGCGATGTTCAAACTGCATCCGTGGGAATGGGTGCTCGAGGACCAGTTCGGCAAGCACGTGGCGGCCGGCCTGCCGCAGACGATGTGGATCGAACCGCTGTGGAAGACACTGCTGTCGAACAAGGCGATCCTGGCCGTGCTCTGGGAGATGTACCCCGGGCATCCGAACTTGCTGCCCGCCTACCTCGACGATCCGCATGAACTGACCGAATACGTGCGCAAGCCCAAGCTGGGCCGGGAGGGCGCCAACGTCACGATCGTCGGCGCCGGGATGGAAACCGCCACCGGCGGTTTCTACGGCGAAGAGGGCTTCGTCTACCAATTGTTGGACCCGCTACCGGAATTCGACGACATGCGGCCCGCTTTGGGCGCGTGGATAGTGGGCGACACGTCGGCGGGTCTTGGTATCCGGGAGACCGCCGGACTCATCACCGACGACGGCGCCGCCTTCGTCCCGCATCGCATCCCGCTGAAGTGAACGGAGAGAACCGATGACGAAAACCGTTGTGGCGCTGCCGCATTCGGACTATTGGAGCTGGCTGGGCAGTGGCGCTGCGGCAATCATCCTCTACTCGATCCTCGGCTTGGTGCTGATGGTCGTCGGGTTCTACGCCATCGACCTGACCACCCCGGGCCCGCTGCGCAAGATGGTCAACGCCGGCAAGCCGAACGCGATCATCGTGTCGGCGGCCGGCATGGTCAGCATGGCCTTCATCGTGGTGGTGGCCATCTACTCGTCGTCGGGGAATCTGGCGGGAGGGCTGCTGGCCTCGGCGGTCTTCGGGCTGATCGGTATCACGGCGCAGGTGGTGATGATGCGGATCGCCGCGCTGGTGATCGGCATCGACATGCATGCGTTGTTTTACGCCGACGAGTTCAGCTACGAGGCGCTCATGGTGGCCGCGGCGCAGTTCGCGCTGGGCATCGTGGTGTCGGTGGCGATTCTCTAGGTGGGCCTGATGGCCGCGGCGAGTTGCTGCGGTGCGTAGTTCACCAGGAGCGGGATCAGGCCGGAGAACGGCGTGCCCAGGATGGTGACGGGAATCGACTGTGGCGGAATCACCACGATGGCCGGCACATTGATGGCCGGCACATTGATGGTCGCGGTGACCGGATGCGGAGGAACGAGGAGCCCGTCGGACGGCAAGTGCAGCACGAGTCCGACATCGCCAACTACCGGCACCGGAAGGTTGATCGTCGTATCGATGGGGACATTGCCGTTGAGGAAGCCGTTCAACGCTACGGCGGGCGCATCGAACAGCGTGGCCGCCGCACCGAGATAGTTCCCCGTCGCCAGCGCTTGCCCGAAAGTCTCCGCGCTCTCGGCTATCGCATTGAGCGTTGCTAATGGAGCGCCCGCTGCCGCGTAGGTTGCGACCAAGGGCAGCCCGAAGAAGGTGCTCAGTGACGCGCTAACCGCAGGGGTAGGCAGAAGATGTGCGTCCAGTGTGGCGAATGCCGAAATGCTCGGAACAGTCAAGGTATCGATAACATTGGTGAAGTTCTGCGCAATCTGCCGGGGGATCGACGGCGGTATCAGATTGGTGAAGTACTGCGCCTCCTGTCCTGGAATGTTCATGATGGCGAAGAGGTCACCCAACGGACCTAACACCCTGGGATTCAAAGTGGCGGTCACGTTAATCGAAGGCGGCAAAGGAGTTACCCCAGTACCACCGAAGATCACAGTGCCGGGATCGATCCCAGTGACCAACAGCCCTAGGCCTGCCCGCCCGAAATCAGAGACCGCGCCGGTGTAGTTGCCGGTCAGCAAAGTCTGGAAAGCCGTCTGCAGACCCGTCGCGAAGGTCGGCAGCCCGGTCATCAACCCGACGGTTCCGTTGATCGCCGACGTCACAAACGTCTGGGCGAAGCCGGTCTGGACGGTGATGAACTGCTGCGCGAAGGCCGCGGGGTTGAAGGACAAGAACTGCTGAACGGCCGCTTCTATGGCGGCCGGCAACTGCGGCAGTGTGGCAGGGAAGTTGGCAACAGCCGTGGCGATCTGCAGCGCGTAACCCTGCTGGTTGGCAAGGAACTGCCGGGCGAACGGGAACGGATCAGCGGCCCATGCGCCGCCGAGGGCCTGCAAATTGGTGGCCGTATTGACCACCAGCTCGCCGTAGGCGCCGCCCGGAACGGCCGGGGCAGCGCTGGGGAGAGCGCTTGCCAAAGCCTGTCCGGCATTGGCGATCTCGGCGCTCACGTATGCCGCCGAACCGGCGCCGAGGAGGCGCACGAACTCGGCGTGGAATGCCGCGGCCTGGCTATTGACGCCTTGGAATTCTCGCCCGAAGACCCCGAACAGCTCCGAGATCGCGGCCGACACCTCGTCCGCGGCCGCCGCCGCGACTGTGGTGGTGGGGACGGCGGCGACGGCCGCCGCATCCTGCAGCGTCGAGCCGAGATTCGCCAGACTTCCGGCCGCCGTCGTTACCCAGTCCGGCGTGGTGACCACAAATGACACGGCGCTGACCTCCCCGCGACAAACTATGAATTCAATCTGAGCGTAAGTCGCGAGGCCCGCGCTCGTGGGAAATTCGGTGATTCAGTGCGTCGACGATGTGCGGACGGTGACCGAACGTCCGGCGCTATTGCGGGATGTCGACCGGTCGGGATCCGCATCAGCCCTTATCCACAGTTGAATGTTTGTGCACAGCTTGGTCTTTGGCTTCGCGTGCTTGTCGGTGCCGGTTCGTAAAATCAGCGGTATGCCAGCCAGCACGGACGCGGAGATCGAGGAGGTTCTCGGCGGGCTGGAGGCATTCGCCGATAGGGCGTGTGGGTTGAGTTTCGACCGGCTGGATACGGCCGGGTCGTTGGCGGTGCGGGAACGCCTGCAGCGGGTGGTGCGCAAATTGCGGGTGCCTGGTCATGTGATCGTCAATCAGCTCGTGGAGACCGCGACCAATGAGGAGTTGGGCGGCACGGTGGCAGTGGCGTTGGCCAACCGGTTGCGGATCAGTAAGTCCGAAGCTGACCGCTGTGTGGCCGAGGCCGCCGATCTGGGTCCGCGCCGCGCGTTGACCGGTGAGCCGCTGGAGCCGGTGCTGGCCCACACCGCCGCCGCTGAGCGCCAAGGGTTGATCGGCAGCGAACAGGTTTCGGTGATTCGCAAGTTCTTCAAGAAATTGCCCGAGGCCGTTGATGTGGCCACCCGCGCTGATGCCGAAGCCAAGCTGGTGTTGGTGGCCACCGGGTTTCGCCCCGATGAACTGGCCGAATATGCCCAGGTGCTCAAGGACTGTCTCAAGCCCGACGGCGACTTCGTGCCCGACGAAGCCGACGAGGCCGAGCGGGCCCGCAGCAGACGCGGCATCACCATCGGGCGCCAGCAGTCCGATGGCACGTCCAAGCTCACCGGTCTGATCTCCCCGCAGCTGCGGGCCACCCTGGAGCCGGTGCTGGCCAAACTGGGCGCCCCGGGCATGTGTAACCCCGCAGACGAACACCCGACCGTCGACGGACGCGCCCCGCAGGAAGCGGTGCAGCGCGATGCCCGCAGCGCCGAACAGCGCAACCACGACGGGCTGCTGGCCGCGCTGCGCGCGTTGTTGATGTCGAAGAAGCTGGGTCGCCATCACGGGTTGCCGACCTGCATCGTGATCACCACCACCCTGGCCGAACTCGAAGCCGGCGCCGGGCACGGGCTGACCGCGGGAGGCACCTTGTTGCCGATGGCCGATGTGATCGCCCAAGCCTCGCATGCCTACCAATATTTGGCGGTGTTCGACAAGGACAAAACCAAAGCTCTCTATCACGGCAAACGGATCGCTTCCCCCGAGCAGCGGCTGGTGCTGCTGTCCAAGGAGCGGGGTTGCACCTGCCCGGGCTGCACCGTCAAGGGCTACTGGACCCAGGTCCATCACGTGGAGTCTTGGCTGAAAACACGGCGCACCGTCATCGACGAACTCACTCTGGCCTGCGCACCGCACAACCGGATGGTCGAACGACGCAAATACACCACCCGCAAGACCCGCGGCCGCACCGAATGGATTCCACCCAAAAACCTCGACTATGGCCAACCCCGCATCAACTGCATGCACCACCCCGAAAAACCCGTCCAACCCGACGACGACGAAGAACCCTAGTGGCGCAACGACATCGGCGGAACGCTGCTAGCCGTCAGTGCGGCGGCATCGATGGTGCGGGGACGGTAGGCCAGCCCCGGGAGCCGTGCCGACATGAGCGCTACCGGGTCCTGCCCAACTGGTTGCGACAAGCCGGACAGAAACGCCCACTCGTGCTCGTCGCTACCGAAATACACTACGGTGTCGAACGTTTCGCCGAAGCGCCGCCACGAGGAGCGCAAGGTGTCGTTGCGCCACAGCGTCGGGCAACCCGCCTGACCGACCGCAACGCCGGCGATCTCACGGCACCGCTGCAGGAAGCCGATGTCGTACAGCCGGTTGTGCTGCGCCGGCGCGGTTCGTTCGTCGGGAAGGTCGACTACGACGATGTCGTACAGGTCGGAGGCCTGCTCTACGAAGTCCCAGCCGTCACCGTAGTGCATGGTGACCGCACCGAGTCCCCTTTCCGCTCTATGTAATTCGTCCATCGTGTAGCCGTACGGCAAGTGTTCGGCGCACAGCCGCACCGCTGTGCGGTCGATGTCGACGTGGTCGACGCGGGTGGCCCCGGCGGCCACGGCCAGTTGGCTCACCACGCCCTCACCGGAGCCGATGATCAGTACCCGCTCGACCTTGTCGGCCAGTAGCAACGCCGGGACCAGAAGCGCCTCGTGGTAGACCAGCTGGCTCAGCTCCGTGCTTTGCCGGTCACCGTCGCTGAATAGTGTTATGCCCTGGGCAGTTCGGCCGATAACGAGGTGCTGATAGTCGGTTCGGACGTCGCAGAGCACGTCGGACAATTCCCAATGCCGAGTCAGGCCAGGGCCTAGCGGCTCGACGATCGTCCGTCCGGTCTCCCCGCCCGGCGCGAAATACGTTGGCAGCGGATCGAACCCGTTGAAGCTCACCGACGCGTAGCTGGTCGTGTATGCGCCGGCGTCCTCGATGCGGACGGAATCACCGGGACGCAGCGTGACCGGCAGCGGATAATTTTGATAGAGCACGTCGTCGCCGTCGCAGGTCGGGCCGGCGAGCACGGCGTCCGCCACCGGGTCGCTGTCACGAGGCGTCCGCAGCCGGTAGCGGATGTATTCGTTCTCGGTTTCGGCGAGACCGCCGTAGCGACCGATGTCCAGATAAACCCAACGCCGTCCGTCGGTTCCGGTGCGCACCGACACCACTTCGCACGAGATGGTCCCAGCCGATCCCACGATCACCCGGCCCGGCTCCAGCACGAGATGTGGTGTGCGCGAGCCGAAATAGCTTCGGATGGCCACCGTGATGACATCTGCAATCTCAGAAAGTTCCGGTGCCGTCGCCGCGTACCCAATAGGAAACCCGCCACCCACGTTGATCGTCGTCAGTACGCCGACCGCATCGAAAATGGTTGCCGCACAGCGAATGCCCAACTCCCAGGCAGAAGGCTGGGGCTGCTGCGAACCGACGTGGAAACACACCCCCGCCGCTGTCAGCCCGAGCTCACCCGCACGACGCAGCAGACCGGGAGCCGCCTGTGGCGCACACCCGAACTTGTGGCCGAACGGTGTCACCGATGACGGAAACGCAGGCGCTATCCGGCATTCCACCTCTGCCCCGGGGGCGTGCTCGGCGATGACGGCCAGATCGTGTTCGGAGTCGAAGGCGAAACGCCGCACCCCGCCGGCATATGCGGAGGCCACCGTCGCCGGTTTCTTGACGGTGTTCCCGAACGCCAGCCGCGTGCCGTCGATACCGGCCGCAACACAGGCGTCGACCTCACCGACGGAGGCGACGTCGAACGCCGCGCCCTCGTCGGCCAGCACACGCAGGATGGGCCGAGCCGGGTTCGCCTTGACGGCATAGCGGATCTGGGCGGCGGGCAGTACGTTGCGCAGCGCGCAGAAGTTGCCCCGTACCCGGTCCAGATCGATCGTGAGGTACGGGGTTTCGGGCACCCGGCCAGACTAGTTGGGTGGATGCGCGGGCAGCGAGAAGTGTTCGTCCGGTACGTTCGGACCGCTCGGCGGTTGTGTCGACAGGGGCGTGGTGATCCCGTCGACGACTTCGGTGATGTCGCCGGTGAGCCGCTCGAAGTTGAGCGTTCCGTGCTGGAAGTTCTGGGTGATGCGCAGCGGTTCCTGAATCTCTGCGCTGGTGGGCAACCCGAGCTGGCCGCGTTCGTAACTCTGGGCCGCCCAGGCGTCGTAGATGGCGCCGGTGACCGGCTGCACGCCGGTCGCCTCGGACCAATACATCGCGCCCTTGGCGAACGTGACGAACCGCGATCCGGCGGCACCGTCGTCCTCTGGTGACGTCGGGGCACCCAGCACACTGTTCATGCCACCCATCGCCTGCCAGCGCTGATAGATCGCGCCGCCTTCCAGCGCCTTGATCAGCTCCTCCGGCGGATCGTTGAAATGCGCTGCGAGGTCGCGGATCTCGTCCATCAAGGCATACGCCGCGTTGCCCGGGCAATCGGTGTTGCCGACGTCGCGATGGGTGAAGATGGCCGGCAGCTTGGCCACCGCACCGGCCGGAAACACCGTGTAGGAACCGCCCTCTGACTCCAGTTCCACCGCGCCCTTCGGGTCGACGTCGGCCATCCCCAGCCGCCAGCCCAGCAGGCGGCCCGTGGTGCGCAACTGGATGGGGGTGGGCGCCACGTCGTCGAAGTTGCCGATCATCGCCACACCCCAGGTTTCGCGATTGAATCCGCCGGTGTGGAACCCTTCCACCGGCTTGGTCAGCCCGCCGGCGCTGCCTTCGAATACCTGCCCGTACTTGTCGACCAACGCGTTGTAGGCGATGTCGCACCAGCCCAAGGTCTTGGAGTGGTAGGTGTAGATCGCCTTGACGATGCCGGCCGATTCCAGTGGCGAGTAGTCGTTGCTGCCCGCGGTGTGGTGGACGACGCCGGCCCGGACCGCCCGGTCGTACTGCGGGCTGCCGCAACGCAACGATTCATCGGCGCCCCACTGTGCGCGGCTGATGATGGGCGGGGCCTGCCCCGGCATCGTCACCCCAGCCGGTGGGGTCGGGTGGATTTCGGCCGGGGCCTGCGGTGGCGAGATGAGGATCGCCGAGATGTTCTGCCCGAACGGTTGTTCCCTGCTGGCCGGTCGATAGCCCAATCCGCCCCGGTCGGCGGGTGCGGGCGGCGCCTGTGTCACCGGCGCATCCGTCGGTCTGGTGACCGCGATCTGCACGGCGGTCGTGGTGCCGACGAACACAGGATCGGTACTGCGCGGATCGTCGGGCGCCGCCGGGCCGTTCGGCGCCGCCGTTTGGTACTCCGTCTGATACCACGGTCCCCACGACCCGTCGGACCGCCGGGCGCGGACCCGGGTCGAGGTCCCGGCCAGGTCACCAGTGAAGGCGACCAGCGAGAACGGCGTGGTCTGGGAGAGTTCCCGGACGGTCACACCTCCCCCGAGACCCACCAGGGGCTGCTCGGCGAGCTGGGTGTCGCCGGTCGCCGGCGCCGGACGGGTGTCGTGCGGCTGGCCGATCAACAGCCACGACGCGATGACGACCGTCGCCGCGAACGCGGTGAGCAGCATCGTCGGAGCCCGACCGTGAGGCATCAGCCGATGTTACGTGTGTGTCTGGTGTTTCTTATGAGGCGACACGGCAGTTACGGCAGAAACATGTCGACGACACCGCAGAGGGGACTCTGCGGTGTCGTCAGGTGACAGGTTCTGCGGCGTGCTAGACGGGTGGCGCCTCGGGTACGGCGGCCGTGGCTGCCGCCGGGATGGCTGCGGCCGCGCCGGGTATTGCGGCTACCGCCCCAGGAACCGCGGCCGCCGCCCCGGGCAATGCGGCCGCCGCGCCGGGCAGGGCGGACACGGCACCCGGGACCGCCGCGGCTGCGGCGCCGGGCACGGTGGCAGCTGCGGCGGGGATGCCGGGAACCGCCGGCAGTGCCGGTGTGGCGCCGGCGCCCGCAGCTGCCGGTGCACCCGCGCCACCCTGGACGCCCTGCATGAGCGCCGGCATGATCAGGCCTTTGAGCAGGTCGATGGCCTGGCTGGCGCCCAGCTGGTTGGCCGCCTGCATCAGGTCACTGACCAGGCCGCCGCCTCCGCCGCTGCTTCCCGAGGCCACGGGACTGACCGGCGCCAGCCCGGTGCCGGCTCCGCCCAGGCCAGAGGTGTCACCCAGGATCGGATAGGTGCCGTCGGCGCCCGGGTCCAGACCGACCGGCGCCGAGATCGGAACTTCACCGGTGGCGGCACCGGCGGCCGGGCTCAGGCCGGTGGCCGGGCTGAGACCCGGCGCGACCCCGGTCGGGCTGGTCAGACCCGGGTTGCTCAGAGCCGGGTTGACGCCCGCGCCCCCGGTCGTCGGCGACACGGTGGTGCCAGGCAGTGCCAGCGACCCCGGCGTGCTCGGCGACAGGCCCGGCGTCAGGCTGGTCCCGCCGAGACCAGGACTGGCCAGGCCGGGACTGGTGCCCAGCCCGGCGGTGCCCAGGCCGGTGCTGGGGGAGCTGCTGCCGCCCAGCGCGGGCACCGGCGGCAAGTTGACACCGAACTGCGAAAGCCCCTGCGAGAGCGCGGATATCAGCTCGCCCGGCAGGTCGGCAACGTTAGCTGCCTGCTTGAACTCGTGGTGTTCCACCGGCTTGGTGTCGGCTGTCGATTCGTAGACCAGGAAGTACGCGCACGGACTTGCGACTGCCAGGGCGGCGACCGCGCTCATGGCTGTCGAGAACTTGCGTCGGCGACGGTTCGGCACGGAAGTCTCCTCAATATGTCTTGGCTGCAGGCAGTAAACCCGCACCACCGATGGTACGAGTGGGATTGGTGTGACTGGTGTGGCGATACCGAATCGTGAGGCGAGTGGTTCACAGGTGTGACGTTCGTCGGGCGGCCCGCCGCTTCGTGCTCGCGTACCTGGGAAAACCCGGCCCCGCGCGACCCGCCTAGTCGGGTTTCGGCGCGCAGGTCCGATACCCTAGGCAACCGATGTCCACGCGCTTCGACTCTTCCCCTCGCTATGACCTCTTCGTCGTCGGCTCCGGATTTTTCGGCCTGACGATCGCCGAGCGCGTGGCGACCCAACTCGACAAGCGGGTTCTCGTCGTCGAGCGCCGCCCGCACATCGGCGGCAACGCCTATTCCGAGCCCGAGCCGCAGACCGGGATCGAAGTGCACAAGTACGGGGCGCACCTGTTCCACACCTCGAACAAGAAGGTGTGGGACTACGTGCGGCAGTTCACCGACTTCACGAACTACCAGCACCGGGTGTTCGCGATGCACAACGGGCAGGCCTACCAGTTCCCGATGGGTCTGGGTCTGGTGTCGCAGTTCTTCGGCCGCTATTTCAGCCCGGAGGAAGCGCGGCAGCTGATCGCCGAGCAGGCATCGGAAATCGAGACCGCCGACGCGCAGAACCTGGAAGAGAAGGCCATCTCGCTGATCGGCCGTCCCCTCTACGAGGCCTTCGTGAAGGGCTACACCGCCAAGCAGTGGCAGACCGACCCCAAAGAACTGCCCGCGGCCAACATCACCCGGCTGCCGGTGCGCTACACCTTCGACAACCGCTACTTCAGCGACACCTACGAAGGCCTGCCCGTCGACGGTTACACCGCCTGGCTGCAGAACATGGCCGCCGACGACCGCATCGAGGTCCGGCTGGACACCGACTGGTTCGACGTCCGCGACGCACTACGCCGGGACAATCCCGAGGCGCCGGTGGTGTACACCGGTCCGCTGGACCGCTACTTCGACTACGCCGAGGGCCGACTGGGCTGGCGCACACTGGATTTCGAACTCGAAGTGCTGCCGATCGGGGATTTCCAGGGCACCCCGGTGATGAACTACAACGACCCCGACGTCCCCTACACCCGCATCCACGAGTTCCGCCATTTCCACACCGAGCGCACTTACCCGACGGACAAGACGGTGATCATGCGCGAGTACTCGAGGTTCGCCGAAGACGACGACGAGCCCTACTACCCGATCAACACCGAGGCCGACCGCGCCCTGTTGGCCGCCTATCGGGCCCGGGCGAAGTCGGAGACCGCGACATCGAAGGTGCTGTTCGGCGGGCGATTGGGCACCTACCAATATCTGGATATGCACATGGCCATAGCCAGCGCTCTGAGCATGTACGACAACGTCGTCGCGCCGCACCTTCGCGACGGCGCGCCGCTAATCGAGGAAACATCTGTATGACCGCCGTCAGTCTGCTGTCCCGCATCCTCCTGCCGCGTCCCGGTGAGCCCCTCGACGTGCGCAAGCTGTATCTGGAGGAATCGACCACCAACGCACGTCGCGCCCACGCCACCAGCCGCACGTCGTTGCAGATCGGCGCGGAGTCCGAGGTGTCGTTCGCGACCTATTTCAACGCGTTCCCGGCCAGCTACTGGCGGCGCTGGTCCATCTGTACCTCGGTGGTGCTGCGGGTCGAGCTGACCGGAGCCGGACGCGTCGACGTCTACCGGACCAAGGCCACCGGCGCACGCATCTACATCGAGGGCCACCCCTTCGGCGGCACCGAGGACGCCCCCGCGGTTTTGGAGATCGAGGTCGCGCTCAAGCCGTTCGAGGACGGCGGCTGGATCTGGTTCGACATCACCACCGACACCGCGGTCACGCTGCGCAGCGGTGGCTGGTACGCGGCCGTGCCCGCGCCGGGAACCGCCAACGTCGCGGTCGGGATCCCGACCTTCAACCGGCCCGCCGACTGCGCCAACGCGCTGCGCGACCTCACCGCCGACCCGTTGGTCGACGAGGTGATCGGCGCGGTGATCGTGCCCGACCAGGGCACCCGCAAGGTGCGTGACCACCCGGACTTCCCGGCCGCGGCCGAGCGGCTGGGCAACCGGCTGTCGATTCACGACCAGCCCAACCTCGGTGGCTCCGGCGGCTACAGCCGGGTGATGTACGAGGCGCTGAAAAACACCGACTGCCAACAGATCCTGTTCATGGACGACGACATCCGCATCGAGCCGGACTCGATCCTGCGGGTGCTGGCGATGAGCCGGTTCGCCAAGACCCCGATGCTGGTCGGCGGGCAGATGCTGAACTTGCAGGAGCCGTCGCACCTGCACATCATGGGCGAGGTCGTCGACCAGTCGAATTTCATGTGGACCGCCGCCCCGCACGCCGAATACGACCACGACTTCGCCGAGTACCCGCTCAACGACAGCGAGGACAAGAGCAAGCTGCTGCACCGGCGCATCGACGTCAACTACAACGGCTGGTGGACGTGCATGATCCCGCGCCAGGTCGCCGAGGACCTGGGCCAGCCGCTGCCGCTGTTCATCAAGTGGGACGACGCGGACTACGGGCTGCGTGCCGCCGAGCACGGCTACCCGACCGTCACGCTGCCCGGCGCGGCGATCTGGCACATGGCGTGGAGCGACAAGGACGACGCCATCGACTGGCAGGCCTACTTCCACCTGCGCAACCGGCTGGTGGTGGCGGCCATGCACTGGGACGGTGACGTCTCCGGCCTTGTCCGCAGCCACCTCAAGGCGACGCTCAAACACCTTGCCTGCCTTGAATATTCGACGGTGGCGATTCAGAACCGGGCGATCGACGACTTCCTGGCCGGCCCGGAGCACATCTTCTCCATCCTGGAATCCGCCCTGCCGGAGGTCCATCGGCTGCGCAAGGAGTACCCGGACGCGGTGGTGCTGCCGGCCGCCAGCGAGCTGCCCCCACCGGCACACCAGAGCAAAGCCATGAAGCCGCCGGTGAATCCGGTGACGATCAGCTACCGGCTGGCGCGCGGAATCCTGCACAACCTCAAGGCCGCCGATCCCGCGGCCCATCAGCGGCCCGAGTACAACGTGCCGACCCAGGACGCGCGCTGGTTCCGGTTGTGCACGGTCGACGGCGTCACGGTCACCACCGCCGACGGCTGTGGTGTGGTCTACCGGCAGCGCGACCGGGCCAAGATGTTCGCGCTGCTGGCGCAGTCGTTGCGCCGCCAGCGCCAGCTGGCACGCCGGTTCGACGAGATGCGCCGGCTGTACCGCGAGTCGCTGCCGGTGCTGTCCAGCAAGCAGAAGTGGGAGTCGGTGCTGCTACCGGCCGACGCGGCAGCGCGTCATGGCTGAAGCCGTCCCGTCGGGGGAGCCGCCGTCGGGGGAGATCGCGGCGATGGTGGCCGTCCAGTCCGCGCTGGCAGATCGGCCGGGTGCGCTGAGCGCGGCGCGTGCGCTGTCGCACTTCGGCGAGCACAGCATCGGCTGGCTGATCGTGTCGCTGGTGGGCGCGATCCTGTCGCCGGCCCGCCGCCGCGACTGGGTCGTGGCCGGGGCCGGCGCGTTCGCGGCGCACGCCGCGGCGGTCGTGGTCAAGCGGGTGGTGCGACGCACCCGTCCCAAACATCCCGCCGTCGCGGTCAACGTCGGCACCCCCAGCCGGCTCAGTTTCCCCTCCGCGCACGCCACGTCGACGACGGCCGCGGCGCTGCTGCTGCGCCGCGCTACCGGGCTGCCGCTGCCGGCGGCACTGATTCCGCCCATGGCGCTGTCCCGGATACTGCTGGGCGTGCACTATCCCAGCGACGTGGTGGCCGGTGTGGCTCTGGGCGCCGGGGTCGCCGCGGCAACCGTGCGGGTGGACAGCACGGTTCGACAAAGGTGGCTGCGATGAGCGAAGACCTGGCCGAGAAGACCGGACCGCCCGGCAACCTGGTCACCGGTGTGATCAAGGCGATCCGGCCGCGGCAGTGGGTGAAGAACGTATTGGTGCTGGCCGCGCCGTTGGCCGCCGCGGGCCGGGGTCAGCGTTACGACTGGCTGGACATGGCGACCAAGGTCGGCGTGGCCTTCGCGGTGTTCAGCCTGGCGGCCTCGGCGGTCTATCTGGTCAACGACGCGCGCGACGTCGAGGCCGACCGCGAACACCCGACCAAGCGGTTCCGGCCGATCGCGGCCGGGGTGGTGCCCGAATGGCTGGCCTACACCCTGGCGGTGGTCCTGGGTGTCGTCTCGCTCGGTATTTCGTACTGGCTGACGCCGAACCTGGCGGTCGTCATGGCGGTCTACCTCGTCATGCAGATGGGGTATTGCTTCGGCCTCAAGCACCAAGCGGTGATCGACGTCTGCATCGTGTCGTCGGCGTATCTGATCCGCGCCATCGCCGGCGGCGCGGCCACCGACACCCACCTGTCCCAATGGTTCCTGCTGACGGCCGCCTTCGGATCGCTGTTCATGGTGGCCGGCAAGCGCTACGCCGAGCTGCAGCTGGCCGAACGCACCGGGGCTCAGATCCGCAAGTCGCTGGAAAGCTACACCAGCACCTACCTGCGATTCGTCTGGACAATGTCGGCCACCGCGGTGGTGCTGTGCTACGGGCTGTGGGCGTTCGAGCGCGACGGCGCCAAAGGGTCGTGGTACGCGGTGTCGATGATCCCGTTCACCATCGCGATCCTGCGTTACGCCGTGGACGTCGACGGCGG
Source organism: Mycobacterium sp. NGS67 (assembly GCF_059812185.1). Classification (NCBI taxonomy): domain Bacteria; kingdom Bacillati; phylum Actinomycetota; class Actinomycetes; order Mycobacteriales; family Mycobacteriaceae; genus Mycobacterium; species Mycobacterium sp. NGS67. The sequence goes on along the minus strand of NZ_JCALCF010000001.1, from coordinate 177,202 downwards.
GCTGGCCGGAGAGCCCGAGGACATCGCGCTGCGCGACCGGGTGCTGCAACTGCTGGCGCTGGCGTGGATCGCAACAGTGGGTGCTGCTGTTGCTTTCGGCTAGCGAACGGTTCCGCGCGCTCCAGCAGGCTGCGCTGGCTCGCCGGCCGGCGGTCCGGCGCGTCAAGTGGCCCGCCTTTCCCTACACCGTCATGGTCCGGGTCAGCCTGTGGATCAGCGTGGCGGTGGTCGCGGTGCTGTTCGGCTGGGGGGCCTGGCAACGACGCTGGATCGCCGACGACGGACTGATCGTGCTGCGCACGGTGCGGAATCTGTTGGCCGGCAACGGGCCGGTGTTCAACATGGGCGAACGCGTCGAGGCCAACACCTCGACGGTCTGGACCTATCTGCTGTACGTCATCAGCTGGCTGGGCGAGCCGGTCCGCCTGGAGTACGTCGCGCTGGCCGCGGCGCTGACGCTGTCGGTGCTCGGCGTCGTCCTGCTGATGTTGGGCACGGCGCGGTTGTATGCACCGAGCCTGCGGGGCCGGCGGGCGATCATGCTGCCCGCCGGGGCGCTCGTCTACATCGCGCTGCCGCCGGCCCGCGACTTCGCCACCTCGGGTCTGGAGAACGGGCTGGTACTGGCCTATCTGGGTTTGCTGTGGTGGATGATGGTCTGCTGGGCGCAGCCGCTGCGGGTCCGCCCCCAGGCCTGGGCCTTCATCCTCGCGCTGGCCTTCGTCGCCGGATGCAGCGTGCTGGTCCGGCCGGAATTGGCGCTGATCGGCGGGGTGGCGCTGATCATGTTGCTGATCGCGGCGCGCAATTGGCGCGACCGGGCGCTGATCGTGGCGGCGGGTGGTCTGCTGCCGGTCGGCTACCAGATCTTTCGGATGGGCTACTACGGATTGCTGGTGCCCAGTACCGCCCTGGCCAAGGACGCCGCCGGCGACAAGTTGTCCCAGGGCTTGATCTACCTGGCCAACTTCAACCAGCCCTATCTGCTCTGGCTTCCGCTGGTGCTGCTGGTCCCGCTGGGAGTCATCCTGATGCTGGCGCGGCGGCGGCGGTCGTTCATCCGGCCCGCGCTGGCGCCCGACTACGGCCGGATAGCCAGGTCGGTGCAGAGTCCGGCGGCCGTGGTGATCTTCATGGTCGTCAGCGGCCTGCTGCAGGGGTTCTACTGGATCCGCCAAGGCGGTGACTTCATGCACGCCCGGGTACTGCTGACACCGGTGTTCTGTTTGCTGGCACCCGTAGCGGTGATCCCGGTGATGATCCCCGACGGCAAGGATTTCAGCCGGGAGACCGGTTACTGGCTGGCCGGCGCGGTCAGCGCGCTGTGGCTGGGGGTGGCCGGATGGTCGCTGTGGGCGGCGAACTCCCCCGGAATGGGTGACGACGCCACCCACGTCACGTACTCCGGAATCGTCGACGAGCGGCGCTTCTACGCCCAGGCAACCGGGCGCGCGCATCCGCTGACCGCGGCCGACTACCTGGATTACCCGCGGATGGCCGCCGTGCTGGTCGCGCTCGACAACACCCCGGGAGGCGCGTTGCTGTTGCCGTCGGGCAACTACACCCGATGGGATCTGGTGCCGATGATCCCGCCGGGCAGCGCCCCTGGCATCCCGGCAGACCAAAAGCCGCAGCACGCGGTGTTTTTCACCAACCTCGGGATGCTGGGCATGAACGTCGGCCTGGACGTCCGGGTGATCGACCAGATCGGGCTGGCGAACCCGTTGGCCGCGCACACCGAACGGCTCAAGCACGGCCGGATCGGCCACGACAAGAATCTGTTCCCCGACTGGGTGGTGGCCGACGGGCCGTGGGTGAAGTGGCCGCCGGGCATCCCGGGCTACCTCGACCCCCAGTGGGTGGCTGAAGCCGAAGCGGCGCTGCGCTGCCCGGAGACCCAGGCTGTGCTGAACTCGGTACGTGCCCCGATGAGCGTGCGCCGCTTCGTGTCCAACGTGCTGCACGCCTACGAGTTCACCCAGTACCGCATCGACCGGATCCCGCGCAACGCGCTGATCAAGTGCGGACTCGAGGTGCCGCACGTACCGGCCGCGCCTCCTCGTGAGTGACGCGATCGCCAAGATTTTTTTCCCGATTTCCGTGCCGCGGGGCCCACGACCGCGGTTCCGACTCTGATAGCAAACTGTCATTTCAGCCGTCACCAGCGGCCACCCGATGACGGGCACATGCGGAAACGCCGATCTCGGATGCGTTTTCAACGTTGTCGATCACACCGAAACCGCGCCGATGGAGGCGCCCAGCGACTCCCTGGAGGAGAGCCGGTGCCGGAAGATGTGGTTGACTACAGAAGCACTGCAGCGCCGCGTGCGTGCAGTCTGACCCAATTCGGGACGCGCCCCCAAGCAAGACGATGCATTAAGGACGCGCACAAGGATGAGGATGAGGAAGCAAGGAATGAAGCTTGTTGACAGGTTTCGTGGCGCCGTGACGGGTATGCCGCGCCGACTCGCTGTGGGAGCCGTGGGTGCGGCCCTGCTCGCGAGCCTGGTCGGTTTCGTCGGCGGCTCGGCGACCGCGAGTGCGTTCTCGCGTCCGGGCCTCCCGGTGGAGTACCTGCAGGTGCCTTCGGCGGCAATGGGCCGCGAGATCAAGGTCCAGTTCCAGAGCGGTGGCGCCAACGCGCCGGCCCTGTACCTGCTCGACGGCATGCGCGCTCAGGAGGACTTCAACGGCTGGGACATCAACACCCCGGCATTCGAGTGGTACCTGCAGTCGGGTCTGGCTGTGGTCATGCCGGTCGGCGGGCAGTCCAGCTTTTACAGCGACTGGTACAAGCCGGCCTGCGGTAAGGCGGGCTGCACCACCTACAAGTGGGAGACCTTCCTGACCAACGAGCTGCCCGCGTACCTGGCCGCCAACAAGTCGGTCAAGCCGACCGGTAGCGCCGCGGTGGGTCTGTCGATGGCCGGCTCGTCCGCGCTGATCCTGGCCGCTTACCACCCCAGCCAGTTCATCTACGCCGGCTCGCTGTCGGCGCTGCTGGACCCGTCGCAGGGGATGGGCCCGTCGCTGATCGGTCTGGCCATGGGCGACGCCGGTGGCTACAAGAAGGACGACATGTGGGGTCCGACGAGCGACCCGGCGTGGGCCCGCAACGACCCGACGCTGCAGGTCGGCCAGCTGGTCGCCAACAACACCCGCATCTGGATCTACTGCGGTAACGGCAAGCCGTCCGAGCTGGGTGGCGACAACCTGCCCGCCAAGTTCCTCGAGGGCTTCGTTCGGGACAGCAACATCAAGTTCCAGAACGCCTACAACGCGGCCGGTGGCCACAACGCGGTGTTCAACTTCGACGCCAACGGCACGCACGACTGGCCGTACTGGGGTGCGCAGCTGAACGCGATGAAGGGTGACATCCAGTCCACGCTGGGTGCGACCCCCGGCGCCGGCCCGGCCACCGCGGCCACGGCTCCGACCGCGGGCACCTAAACCCGCGCCAGGCAACACGCAACTGACGGCGGCGACCTATGGGTCGCCGCCGTTGGTTGTTAGCGCCCCTTTATCCCGTCGATACCGGTGTGGTTAGCTACCTTCCGGTAGGTGGACACGGTGGAGGTGGACATGAGGGGTCTGTCGTTGCTGCTACGGCTGCTCGGCGTCGCGGTGCTGTCGATCACGTTCGGTGTGGTGGCGGGGACGTGTCCGGGTGCAGCGAAGGCAGCCCCGTACGAGACCCTGATGGTGCCGTCGGCGGCAATGGGCCGAGACATCCCGGTGGCCTTCCTGGCGGGTGGACCGCACGCGGTGTACCTGCTGGACGCGGCCGACGCCAACCCCGATGTCAGCAACTGGGTCACCGCCGGCAACGCGTTCAACACCCTGGCCGGCAAGGGCATCTCGGTGGCCGCCCCGGCCGGGGGCGCCTTCAGCATGTACACCAACTGGGAGCAGGACGGCAGCAAGCAGTGGGACACATTCCTTTCCAGTGAGCTGCCGGATTGGCTGGCCGCCAACAAAGGTCTGGCGCCGGGCGGACACGGCGTAGTCGGCGCCTCTCAGGGCGGGTACGGCGCGATGGCGCTGGCGACCTTCCATCCCGACAGGTTCGGTTTCGCCGGCTCGCTGTCCGGGTTCCTCTACCCGTCGGAAACCTTCAGCAACGGCGCAATTCTGGCCGGTTTGCAGCAGTTCGGCGGCGTGGACGGCAACGGCATGTGGGGAGCCCCACAGCTGGGTCGCTGGAAGTGGCATGACCCGTGGGTGCACGAGGCGCTGCTCGCCGCGAACAACACCCGCGTCTGGGTGTGGAGCCCGACCAGCGGCGGTGCCAGCAACCCCGCTGCGATGCTCGGCACTCCGGACACCGCAATGGGCAACAGCCGCTCGTTCTACCAGCACTACCGCGAAGTCGGCGGGCACAACGGGCACTTCGACTTCCCGGGCGGCGGCGACAACGGCTGGGGTTCGTGGGCGGCGCAGCTGGGCGCGATGTCCGGCGACATCGTCGGCGCGATTCGCTAGTAGCCGGGTGCAGCGGGTCGCCACGCTGGTGTGAGCGGCGTGGCCGGGTGCAGCGGGTCGCCACGATCTGACTGAGCCTGCGGGCCGGTACCGTGTAAAGGCGGGTGCGGGTAGGGCGCGACGGTGCGCATGCCCCGGACAGCACTCGCCCTCCCGTACCGGACTCTGTTAGCAGGAGAACATGGCCAACACTGCCCGCCAGCGCCGACACAAGCGCCTCGCCTGGTTGGCGGCCGCCTCCATGGCCCTGGTCGTGGCCATGGTCATCGCCGCCGGGGTGATGATGCTGCGCCATCGCGACGTGCCGCCCAGCGCGGTGCCCCCGGGCGTGCTGCCGACCGGGCCGACGACCTCGTCGCAGCACAAGAAGCCGCGTCCGGCTAGCCAGGACGCCTCCTGTCCCGACGTGCAGTTGGTGTCCGTGCCGGGCACCTGGGAGTCCTCGCCGACCGAGGACCCGTTCAACCCCACGTTGCACCCGCTGGCGTTGCTGCTCAAGGTGACCGGGCCGATCAGCCAGCAGTTCCCCGCGAGCCGGGTTCAGACCTACACCGTTCCGTACACGGCGGAGTTTCAACGACCGCTGTCCGGCGACACCCAGATGAAGTACGACGACAGCCGCGCCGAAGGCACCCGCGCCACGGTCAAGGCGATCACCGACATGAACAACCGGTGCCCGCTGACCAGCTACGTGATCATCGGCTTCTCGCAGGGCGCGGTGATCGCCGGTGACATCGCCAACAACATCGGCAACGGTCAGGGTCCCGTCGACGAGGATCTGGTTCTCGGTGTGACGTTGATCGCCGACGGTCGCCGACAAGGTGAGGTTGGTAACAACATTCCGCCCACGCCGCCGGGGGTGGGTGCTGAGGTCACCCTGCACGAGGTGCCGGTGCTGGCCACTCTGGGCTTGACGATGACCGGCCCACGGCCGGGCGGGTTCGGCGCGCTCAACGGTCGCACCAACGAGATCTGCGCCGAGGGCGACCTGATCTGCGCCGCGCCGAAGGAAGCGTTCAGCCCGGCCAACCTTCCGACCACGCTGAATACGCTGGCCGGGGGGGCGGGGCACCCCATCCACGCGCTGTACGCGACGACCGATTTCTGGAGTTCGGACGGGCAGTCGGCCACCCAGTGGACGTTGAACTGGGCGCAGGGCGTACTGGACAAGGCGCCGCATCCCAAGCACGGGTGAGCGGTGTGCCGACAAGGCAGTTAGACACACTCCGTAGCGCGGCGGTAGCGAGCGGGATCAGGCGTACCTTGTGATTTGGTGCGCCGCTACGCGCCCCTTAACATTAAGAGAAAACTAAGAGCATGTGGTTGACCCGGTTGGGTCGAGGTTGGCAGCGACAGACCCCGGCGGGGTGCGGGTCGCGGTCATATCGCGCGCAGATTTTCGACGTCGGCGCCCGCTAGCCCGTATTGGAGTACCCGCCGCAAAGCCGGTGACACAGAGAGTTCGTGACAGGAGAGCTTGAGAAAATGGCTTACCACAACCCGTTCGTCGTGAACGGCAAGATCAGGTTCCCGGCTAACACCAATCTGGTCAAACACGTCGAGAAGTGGGCGAAGGTGCGCGGCGACAAACTCGCGTACCGGTTCCTGGACTACTCCACCGAACGCGACGGTGTCGAACGCGACATCCTCTGGTCGGAGTTCAGCGCCCGCAACCGCGCCGTCGGTGCCCGGCTGCAACAGGTCACCCAACCCGGTGACCGCATCGCCATCCTGTGCCCGCAGAACTTGGACTACCTCGTTTCGTTCTTCGGTGCGCTGTACTCCGGGCGGATCGCGGTGCCGCTGTTCGACCCGGCCGAGCCCGGTCACGTCGGCCGGTTGCACGCCGTGCTCGACGACTGCACTCCGTCGACGATCCTGACCACCACCGAATCGGCCGAGGGGGTGCGCAAGTTCATCCGCGCCCGCGCGGCCAAGGAACGGCCACGTGTCATCGCCGTGGATGCGGTGCCGACCGAAGTCGGCGCGACCTGGCAGGAAACCGATGCCAACGAGGACACCATCGCCTATCTGCAGTACACCTCCGGCTCCACCCGCACCCCGACCGGTGTGCAGATCACCCACCTGAACCTGCCCACCAACGTGCTGCAGACGCTGGTTGCGCTGCAGGGCGAGGAAGGCGACCGCGGCCTGAGCTGGCTGCCGTTCTTCCACGACATGGGCCTGATCACCGCACTGTGCGCGCCGGTGCTGGGCCAGAGCTTCACGTTCATGACGCCGGCCGCGTTCGTGCGCCGTCCCGGGCGCTGGATCCGTGAGCTGGCCCGCAAACCCGGCGAGACCGGCGGGGTGTTCTCGGCCGCACCGAACTTCGCGTTCGAGCATGCCGCGGTGCGGGGAGTGCCCAAGGAGGGCGAGCCGCCGCTGGATCTGAGCAACGTCAAGGCAATTCTGAACGGCAGCGAACCGGTTTCACCGGCGTCGATGCGCAAGTTCTACGACGCGTTCCGTCCCTACGGTTTCCCGGAGACGGCGGTCAAACCCTCCTACGGGCTGGCCGAGGCGACCCTGTTCGTCTCTACCACCCCCCACGACGAGCCGCCGAGGATCATCCACGTCGACCGTGAGGAACTGAACAACCAGCGCTTCGTGGAGGTGGCCCCGGACGCGCCGAACGCCGTCGCCCAGGTCTCGGCGGGCAAGATCGGCGTCGACGAGTGGGCGGTCATCGTCGACGTGGACACGGCCAGCGAGCTGCCCGACGGGCAGGTCGGCGAGATCTGGTTGCACGGTCAGAACCTGGGCGTCGGCTACTGGAACAAGGAAGCCGAGACCACGGAGACCTTCAAGAACATCTTGAAGTCCCGCGTGCCCCAGTCGCACGCCGAGGGTGCCGCGGACGACGGGCTCTGGGTACGCACCGGCGACTACGGCACCTACCACGACGGGCATCTCTATATCGCGGGCCGGATCAAGGACCTGGTCATCATCGACGGCCGCAACCACTACCCGCAGGACCTCGAGTACTCGGCGCAGGAAGCCAGCAAGGCGTTACGGACCGGATATGTGGCGGCCTTCTCCGTCCCGGCCAACCAGTTGCCGCAGCAGGTTTTCGACGACCCGCACACCGGTCTGAGCGCCGACCCCGACGACACCTCCGAGCAACTGGTGATCGTCGCCGAGCGCGCAGCCGGTACGCACAAGCTCGAGTACCAACCGATCGCCGACGACATCCGGGCGGCCATCGCCGTGCGGCACGGCGTGACCGTGCGCGACCTGTTGCTGGTGTCGGCGGGGACGATTCCGCGTACTTCGAGTGGCAAGATCGGGCGCCGCGCGTGCCGGACGGCCTACCTGGACGGCAGCCTGCGCAGCGGCGTCGGGTCTCCGACGGCCTTCGCCACCAACGACTGAAACGAACCGAACAAGGTAAGCAATGTCTGACATCACCGAGTCTCCGTCGACCGGGGGCAAGACCGACCTGACCGTCCCCGAGATGCGCCGCTGGCTACGCGAATGGGTGGGCAATGCCGTCGGCAAGTCACCCGACGACATCGACGAGTCGGTGCCGATGGTCGAGTTGGGGCTGGCCTCGCGGGACGCGGTGGCCATGGCCGCCGACATCGAGGACCTCACCGGTGTCACGTTGTCGGTGGCGGTGGCGTTCCAGCACCCGACGATCGAGTCGCTGGCCACCCGCATCATCGAGGGCGAGCCGGAGCGGGAAGACGACGGCGCCGACAACTCCGACTGGACCCGCAACGGACCCGCCGAGCGGGTCGACATCGCGATCGTGGGCCTGTCCACCCGATTGCCCGGCGAGATGAACTCCCCGGACGAGACCTGGCAGGCGCTGCTGGAAGGCCGCGACGCCATCACGGACCTCCCGGAGGACCGCTGGACGGAGTTCCTGGCCGAGCCGCGGCTGGCCGAGCGGGTCGCCAAGGCCCGCACCCGCGGCGGCTACCTCAAAGACATCAAGGGCTTCGACTCCGAATTCTTCGCGGTGGCCAAGACCGAGGCCGACAACATCGACCCGCAGCAGCGGATGGCGCTGGAGTTGACCTGGGAGGCGCTCGAGCACGCCCGCATCCCGGCGTCCAGCCTGCGCGGCGAGGCGGTCGGCGTGTACGTCGGCGCCTCCACCAACGACTACAGCTTCCTGGCCGTGTCCGACCCGACCGTCGCCCACCCGTATGCGATCACCGGCACCGCCAGCTCGATCATCGCCAACCGGGTGTCCTACTTCTACGACTTCCGCGGTCCGTCGGTCACGCTGGACACCGCGTGCTCCAGTTCGCTGGTGGCGATCCACCAGGGCGTGCAGGCGCTGCGCAACGGCGAAGCGGACGTCGTCGTCGCCGGCGGGGTGAACGCGCTGATCACCCCGATGGTGACGCTGGGATTCGACGAGATCGGCGCGGTGCTGTCGCCGGACGGCCGGATCAAGTCCTTCTCGTCGGACGCCGACGGCTACACCCGCTCGGAGGGCGCCGGCATGTTGGTGCTCAAGCGGGTCGACGACGCCCGCCGCGACGGCGACCAGATCCTGGCGGTCATCGCCGGCAGCGCGGTCAACCATGACGGCCGGTCCAACGGTCTGATCGCCCCGAACCAGGACGCGCAGGCCGAGGTGCTGCGCCGGGCCTACAAGGACGCCGGCATCGACCCGCGCACCGTCGACTACATCGAGGCGCACGGCACCGGCACCATCCTGGGCGACCCGATCGAGGCCGAGGCGCTGGGCCGCGTCGTCGGCAAGGGACGCCCGGCGGACCGGCCGGCCCTGCTGGGCGCGGTGAAAACCAATGTGGGACACCTGGAGTCGGCCGCCGGCGCGGCCAGCATGGCCAAGGTGGTGCTGGCGTTGCAGCACGACAAGCTACCGCCGTCGATCAACTTCGCCGGTCCCAGCCCCTACATCGACTTCGACGCGATGCGGCTGAAAGTGGTCACCGAGCCGACCGACTGGCCGCGCTACAGCGGCTTCGCGCTGGCCGGGGTGTCCAGCTTCGGCTTCGGCGGCGCCAACGCGCACCTGGTGGTGCGCGAAGTCCTGCCCCGCGACGTGATCGAGCGGGAGCCCGAACCGGAGACCGCGCCGCAGGCCGCGGTGGTCTCGGCCGGCGGCGACCTGGCCGACGGGCAGGGTCATTCGCTGCGGTTCGACGAATACGGCGAGATCATCAGTGACGGGCCGGCGGCGGCCGAGGACGACGAACCGGAGCTGCCCGGCGTCACCGAAGAGGCGTTGGCGCTCAAGGCCGCCGCTCTGGAAGAGCTTGCGACACAAGAACTTCCACCGCCGGCGATCCCGCTGGTGGTGTCGGCGTTCCTGACCTCCCGCAAGAAGGTGGCCGCAGCCGAACTCGCCGACTGGATGGAAAGCCCCGAAGGTCAGGCGTCGTCGCTGGAGTCGATCGGGCGTTCGCTGTCCCGGCGCAACCACGGCCGGTCCCGCGCTGTGGTGCTGGCCCACGACCACGAAGAAGCCGTCAAGGGGCTGCGCGCGATCGCCGAGGGCAAGCAACGACCCAACGTGTTCAGCGTCGACGGCCCGGTCACCAACGGCCCGGTCTGGGTGCTGGCCGGCTTCGGTGCGCAGCACCGCAAGATGGGCAAGAGCCTGTATCTGCGCAACGAGGTCTTCGCGCAGTGGATCGAGAAGGTCGACGCGCTGGTCCAGGACGAGCTGGGCTACTCGGTGCTGGAGCTGATCCTGGATGACTCCCAGGACTACGGCATCGAGACCACTCAGGTCACCATCTTCGCGATCCAGATCGCGCTGGGCGAGTTGCTCAAGCACCACGGCGCCAAGCCGGCGGCGGTGGTCGGGCAGTCGCTGGGCGAGGCGGCGTCGGCGTACTTCGCCGGCGGTCTGTCGCTGCGCGACGCCACCCGCACCATCTGCTCGCGCTCGCACCTGATGGGCGAGGGCGAGGCGATGCTGTTCGGCGAGTACATCCGGCTGATGGCGCTGGTCGAGTACTCCGCCGACGAGATCAAGACGGTGTTCTCCGACTTCCCGGACCTGGAGGTGTGCGTCTACGCCGCGCCGACCCAGACCGTGATCGGCGGCCCGCCCGAGCAGGTCGACGCGATCATCGCGCGCGCCGAATCGGAGGGCAAGTTCGCCCGCAAGTTCCAGACCAAGGGCGCCAGCCACACCCAGCAGATGGACCCGCTGCTGGGCGAGCTGGCCGCCGAACTGCAGGGCATCAACGCGACGAGCCCGACGGCCGGGATCTACTCGACCGTGCACGAGGGCCGCTACATCAAGCCGGGCAGCGAGCCGATCCACGACGTGGACTACTGGAAGAAGGGCCTGCGGCACAGCGTCTACTTCACCCACGGCATCCGCAACGCCGTGGACAGCGGGCACACCACGTTCCTGGAGCTCGCCCCCAACCCGGTGGCTCTGATGCAGGTCGGGCTGACCACCGCGGACGCGGGTCTGCACGACGCGCAGCTGATCCCGACGCTGGCCCGCAAGCAGGACGAGGTCGAGTCGATCATCTCGACCATGGCGCAGCTCTTCGTACACGGCCACGACCTGGACGTGCGGACTCTGTTCACCCGGGCGGGCGGCCCCGAAGATTACGCGAACATCCCGCCGACCCGGTTCAAGCGCAAAGAGCACTGGCTCGACGCGCACTTCGCCGGCGACAGCTCGGTGCTGATGCCGGGCAACCACGTCGCGCTGCCGGACGGGCGGCACGTGTGGGAGTACGCGCCCCGGGACAAGACAGACCTGGCCGCGCTGGTCAAAGCCGCGGCGGGCGCGGTGCTGCCGGACGCGCAGCTGACCGCCGCGGAGCAACGCGCGGTGCCCGGTGAGGGCGCCCGGCTGGTGACTACGCTGACCAGGCACCCCAACGGCGCCTCGGTGCAGGTGCACGCCCGCATCGACGAGTCCTTCACGCTGGTCTACGACGCGCTGCTGACCCGCGGCGGCGCCGAATCCGTGCTGCCCGCCGCCGTCGGCGCCGGCACTTCGATCGCGAGTCCCGTCGCGGTCGAGGCGGCGCCCGTCGAAGAAGACGACGCCGAGACCCTCTCCGACAGCCTGACCAACCGCTACCTGCGGTCGGACGTCGGCCGATGGTCCCCGGAGTCCGGGGAGACCATCGCCGAGCGGTTGGGCACCATCGTCGGCGCGGCCATGGGCTACGAGCCCGAGGACCTGCCGTGGGAGGTGCCGCTGATCGAACTCGGCCTGGACTCGCTGATGGCGGTGCGGATCAAGAACCGCGTCGAGTACGACTTCGACCTGCCGCCGATCCAGTTGACCGCGGTGCGCGACGCCAACCTGTACAACGTCGAGAAGCTGATCGAGTACGCCGTCGAGCACCGCGACGAGGTCGAGGCGCTGCACGAGCAGCAGAAAACGCAGACCTCCGAGGAGATCGCCCGCGCGCAGGCCGAGTTGCTCAGCGGCGCAACGCCCGCCACGGCGGCGGCGCCGGCGCCCGACCCGCAGGCCGAGCCCGAGACCCAGCCCCCGCCGTCGGACGTGACCATTCCGCCGCCCCCGACCGACCCCTCGGGACCCGCGGGGACCAACCTCGCGGCGGCGGCCGACGCGCTCAGCCAGGAGGCTGTGGCCAAGGCGCTGAACTCCGACGTGCCGCCGCGCGACGCGGCCGAGCGCGTCGTCTTCGCCACCTGGGCGATCGTCACCGGCAAGTCCGCGGGCGGCATCTTCAACCCGCTGCCCAAGCTAGACGAGGACAAGGCCGCCAAGCTGGCCCAGCGGCTGTCCGAGCGCGCCGAAGGGCCGATCACCGTCGAGGACGTGCTGAGCTCGGAGAACATCGAGGCGCTGGCCGACAAGGTGCGCGAGTACCTGGAGGCCGGCGTGATCGACGGCTTCGTGCGCACCCTGCGGCCTCGTCCCGAGGGCAGCAACGCCGCGCCGGTGTTCGTGTTCCACCCGGCCGGCGGATCCACGGTGGTCTACGAGCCGCTGCTGAACCGGCTGCCGGCGGACACACCGATGTACGGCTTCGAACGGGTCGAGGGGTCGATCGAGGAGCGGGCCGCGCAGTACGTCCCGAAGCTGATCGAGATGCAGGGCGACGGGCCCTACATCCTGGTCGGCTGGTCGCTGGGCGGGGTGCTGGCCTACGCGTGTGCGATCGGGCTGAAGCAGCAGGGCAAGGATGTCCGGTTCGTGGGTCTGATCGACGCGGTACGCGCCGGCGAGGAGATCCCGCAGACCAAGGAGGAGATCCGCAAGCGCTGGGACCGGTACGCCAAGTTCGCCGAGAAGACGTTCAACGTCACCGTCCCGGCGATCCCGTACGAGCACCTCGAGCAGCTCGACGACGAGGGCCAGGTGCGGTTCGTGCTCGACGCGATCAGCCAGAGCGGCGTGCAGATCCCGGCCGGGATCATCGAGCACCAGCGCACGTCCTACCTGGACAACCGGGCGATCGACACCGCCGAGATCCAGCCGTTCGACGGCCACGTCACGCTCTACATGGCCGATCGATACCATGACGACGCGATCATGTTCGAGCCGCGGTATGCCGTCCGCCAGCCGGACGGCGGCTGGGGCGAGTATGTGTCCGACCTCGAAGTCGTGCAGATCGGTGGCGAGCACATCCAGGCCATCGACGAGCCGATCATCGCCAAGGTCGGCGAGCACATGAGCCGCGCCCTGAAAGAGATCTAGAGCTCCGACGACCGAGGCAGGCACGCAGTGACGGGAACAGAGCAGACACCGGTACTTCACACCACCGCCGAGAAGCTCGCCGAGCTGCGGGAACGTCTGGAACAGGCCAAAGAGCCCGGTGGGGAGAAGGCCGCGGCCAAGCGGGACAAGAAGGGCATCCCGAGTGCCCGCGCCCGCGTGCACGCGCTGGTCGACCCCGGCACCTTCTTCGAGATCGGGGCGCTGTGCAAGACGCCGGGTGATCCCAACGCCCTGTACGGCGACGGCGTCGTCACCGGGCACGCGCTGATCGACGGCCGCCCGGTCGGGGTGTTCTCCCACGACCAGACGGTGTTCCAGGGCACCGTCGGGGAGATGTTCGGCCGCAAGGTCGCCCGGCTGATGGAGTGGTGCGCGATGGTCGGCTGCCCGATCGTCGGTATCCAGGACTCCGGCGGCGCCCGCATCCAGGACGCGGTGACCTCGCTGGCCTGGTACGCCGAACTGGGCCAGCGTCACGAGGCGCTGTCCGGGGTGGTGCCGCAGATCTCGCTGATCTTCGGCAAGTGCGCCGGCGGTGCGGTCTATTCGCCGATCCAGGACGACCTGCTGGTCTCGGTGCGCGACCAGGGCTACTTCTTCGTCACCGGTCCCGACGTGATCCGCGAGGTCACCGGCGAGGACGTCACCCTCGACGAACTCGGCGGGTCCGACGCACAGGCCCGCTACGGCAACATCCACCAGGTCGTCAACTCCGAGGCCGAGGCCTTCCAGTACGTGCGGGAGTTCCTGTCGTTCCTGCCGTCGAACTGCTTCGGCAAGCCGCCGGTCATCAATCCCGGACTGGAACCGGAGGTCACCCCGACGGACCTCGAGCTGGACTCGATCGTCCCGGACTCCGACAACGCGGCCTACGACATGCACGAGATCCTGCTGCGCATCTTCGACGACGGCGACTTCCTGGACGTCGCCGCGCAGCACGGACCGGCCATCATCACCGGGTTCGCCCGCATCGACGGGCGCCCGGTCGGCGTCATCGCCAACCAGCCCATGTACCTGTCCGGGGCCATCGACAACGAAGCCTCGGACAAGGCGGCGCGGTTCATCAGGTTCTGCGATTCCTTCCAGCTGCCGCTGGTGTTCGTGGTGGACACCCCCGGGTTCCTGCCGGGCGCCGAGGAGGAGAAGCGCGGCATCATCAAGCGCGGCGGCCGGTTCCTGTACTCCGTCGTGGAGGCGGACGTGCCGAAGGTGACGATCACCATCCGCAAGTCCTACGGCGGCGCGTATGCGGTAATGGGTTCGCGGCAGCTGACCGCGGACTTCAACTTCGCCTGGCCCACCGCGCGGATCGCCGTGATCGGCGCCGAAGGGGCCGCGCAGCTGCTGATGAAGCGCTTCCCGGACCCGACCACGCCCGAGGCCCAGCAGATCAAGAAGGACTTCATCGAGGGCTACAACCTCAACATGGCGATCCCGTGGATCGCCGCCGAACGCGGGTTCATCGACGCGGTGGTCGACCCGCACGAGACCCGGTTGCTGCTGCGCAGGTCGATGCACCTGTTGCGGGACAAGCAGAACTGGGCCCGGCTGGCCCGCAAGCACGGCCTGATCCCGGTCTAGCCCAAGGTTGCGCGAGCAGACGTAAAAGCCCCTAATTCGTGCCGAATTTGGGGGCTTTTACGTCTGCTCGCGGGGGAGTCGCAACGTCCCGTCGGCGAGTTCGTCGAAGCGGTCCAGCGCCTCGTCGGAATCGGCGTCGATCCCGCGCAGCGGCCCGCGATCGGCGAGGTAGCGCCGCACATACAACCGCGCTACCAGCGCCTTGCGGCCGCCGCCACGCGCCTCCCGCTCCCACGCCGCCTGCTCGGTGAGCAACGCACCGGCGTACACGTCGCCGATGAACTGGGCCAGCGGGAACAGGCGCGCTTCGGCCAGGTCGCCGTCCAGCTTCTCCCACGCGGTGATCGCCGCGTCGAGGTCGTCGATCCGGTCGGCCACCAGCGCGGTCGTCGGGTCGTCGTCGGACACCGACACCGCATCGCGCATCCTGGTCAGCAGCGACTCGTGCGCGCGGGTCTGCACGATGCCGCGCCGCACGTCCAGGCACAGGATGTTGTCCGGGCCCTCCCAGATGGTGTTCACCTGCGCGTCGCGTAAAAGCCTTGCCACCGGCCAGGTTTCGATGTAGCCGTTGCCGCCGTGGATCTCGATCGCGTCGGAGGCGGCGGTGATGCCCAGCCGGCACACCTTGAGTTTGGTGACCGGCACCGCGATGCGCTGCCGGATGCGGCGCGGCTGACGGTGGTTGGCTGCGCCCAGGCCGTCGAACACCAGCGCCTGCGCGGCTTCCACGTCGACGATCATCTCGGCCAATTTGCGCCGCATCAACGGCTTGTCGATCAGCGCCGCGCCGAACGCCCGCCGCTGCCGCGCATAACACAGCGATTCGACCAGCGCGCGGCGCGCGTTACCGAGTGCGAACAACGCAATGCCCAGCCGCGCCGCGTTGGTCAGCTCCATCATCCGGCCCAGGCCCTTGCCGTCGGACGGCCCGGCTTCACCCGACGGCTCACCCGAGAGCAGGAAAGCCTCGGCGTCGACGAACTCCACCTCGCCCGAGGCCACCGAACGGGTGCCGAGCTTGTCCTTGAGTCGCCGTACCCGGACCCCGTTACGGGAACCGTCGCGGCGGGTGCGCAGCACCAGGAAGTTGGCCACCCCGCGGCTGGAGTCGGGCGCATCTTCGGGCTTGGCGAGCACCACGAACGCCTCGCCGGCGCAGTTCGACGCGAACCATTTGAAGCCGTTGAGCAGCCACGCGTCACCGGAGCGTCGCGCCGTGGTCTCCAGCGCGCCCAGATCCGAACCGCCGGTGCGCTCGGTGAGCAGCTGCGCGGTCTCCCCGGCCCACTCCCCGGAGTCGAACTTGGCCAGCACGTGGTCGCGCACGTCGGGCGGGGCGTAGGCCGCCACCAACGACTGCACCATCCCGCCGCCGGTGCCCAGCGCGCAACCCATGCCGATGTCGGCCTGGTCGAGCAGGTAGTTCGCCGTGAACATCGGCAGCGACGAACTGAATCCGGCGCCGCGGGCGGCCTGGCGCAACGCCTGCTGGCCTTCCAGGACAACACGTTTGGACTGGATGAACGATTCGGGCATCACGACCCGGCTGATGTCGTGACCCCACCGGTCGTAGCGTTCCAAGCGCGGCGGGTTGCGGTCGGTCTCGTCGGCCCAGCGCGTCACCGGCCCACCCATCAGGGCGCCGATGTCTACCAGGTGGGGCTCGACGACGGCGAGCTCGTCGGGGGTGAGGTAGTAGGCCGTGATGAACTGCAGCGTGGGGTCGGTCAGATACCAGTTGAGACCGGTCGCCCCGCCGTATCGCTCGGTTTGATACCGCTGCGATTTCTCCGGTGTCGAGAACGGCAGCCGATCCACGGCCTCCGACCCGTATGGCGAGTCGTACTGGGTCATGCCGCGACGGTATTACAGATCGGAACTAGACGGGCGCGAGAAATTCCGTGGTGTAGAACTCGCCCGGAATCTGGCTGTTCGGGTTCGGCGACTCGACGATCACCCACACCCCCGTGGTGCCCTGCCGCAGCGGCGCGGTAATGGTCACGTGCCCGACCCCGGCGGCGTCGGTGTCCAAGCCGGCGAACGTGGTGCCCGGATCCCCGGGCCCGCAGGTAGCCGACGACGGCCGGGGCACCTGGATCACCCCGACGTCGTAGTGTCCGCCCCCGTTGTTGGCGATCACCATGTCGACGTCGGCGACGACCGTCGACCCGGAGACACGGAAGTCGGCCGTGCCGCGCCCGAGGATCGTCTTCGGCCGGATCAGCGCGGTCTTGACAAGGCTGTAGTCGCAGTTGCGCAGGTCTGGATTCATCGGCACCCGTGAGGTTGCGGACGCCGCTCCGGTCCCGAGCGTCATCCCGGAGGCGGCCATGACCGTCAGTGTCACTACGGACGTTGCCAACCGTTTCAACGAGCGCATTTGCCTACCATTTCGTGTTGAATGAGCCCGATCCCGAACTGTCTATTGACCGGATTTGCGTTTTTCAACCATCGAGATTCGAAGGCAGACTTGAGGCGGTGGCGATGTTAATCGCCATTCTTGTAAACCAAATGTCTAAGCGCTTCGAAACCAGCTGTTCTGGCCGTTGACCAGCGGATTGTGACACCTCGGCGCGAGGTTGCTTTACCAAACTAACAAAAACCCGGCGACCAATTGGCCGCGCCGTCAATTATTGGTTTTCGGTCAAGACCAGATAGTCGGTAAGCGCATTTCCGACCGCAACGGCGCCCAGCGCGGTGGGGTGCAACGGCACCGCCCGATTGCGCGTCACATACCCCTCGACATAGCGGTCGGCGGGCGGGGCGCACATGTCGTGGCCCCGCGACAGCGGACGGGTGTCGAAGTACTCGATGCCCTTGGCGGCGGCGAGTTGTCGCTGCCGGTCGCCAAGTTCGTCGATCTTGGCCTGCAGATAGTTCGCATCGTGGGGCAGGATGGGCTGCTCGGGATAGCAGCCGCCCGGGCGTATCAGCAACCCGTATCCCACGAAGATGATCCGGGCGCGCGGCGCCCTGGCCCGGACCTCGTCGACCATCGTCGACCACACCGGCACCTGCGCGTCGATCAGGCCGGAAATCCGGTCGACGTCACCCACGACGAACTTGCCGGTGCACGGACGCGGATTCGACGCCTCGACTTCGCAGGATTCGGCGTCACCGGCGAGTCCGACGTCGTTGGCGCCGATGGTGATGGTGATCAGTTCGGTGGTCGTGCTGAGCGCCTCGAGTTGGCGCGGCATCAGGCCGTCCCCGGTCTGCTGGGCCCGGCTGTAGATGTCGTCGGTCGTCGCGCCACTACAGGTGACGTCGCGGAAAGACGCAGCGTCGAGTCGTCGGGCCAGCACGGTGGGATAGTTGTTGGTCGACTTGTGACAGCCCTGGGGTTCGGCCGGTTCCGGCACGCCCGGCGCGGCTGCGAAGGAGTCGCCCAGCGCGACGTAGTGGGACCGCGCGGCCGAACCGGGACCGCCTGGTTGCGGCGCCGCACAGCCGACGCCCAGGCACCCCACCAGCGTGGCGATGCCCAGACGCGTCCACCACCACATGCATCCCAGTGTTTCATCCGGATCCGATGTGCACCCCTGGTGTAATAACCGGGTGCCGGCCGGGATGACGAGGCGACAGTTCGGCGCCGCGGCTGGCGTGGTGGTAGCCGGCGGCGCGGCGGCGTGCGCTACGCAAAACGACCGGTTGGCCGCTGCGCCGTCGGCACCCCCGCCGCCTCCGCCGGGAGGGATCGAGGTCTCGGCGAGGTCCTTGGGCTACACCGTCAACGTCGACAACCCCGGTGGTTCCCCCGGCCACATTTTCTTCGTCTCCGGCACCACTGCCGCCAACCCGGGCAGCGGTGCCCCACACACTTCGATACTCGTCGTCGCCGACCGGCGCGGGAGAGTGGTTTGGCACAGCGAACTGCCGCCCGGGCAGACCGGCGGCAACCTGCGGGTGCAAACTCTGCAGGGCCGGCCCGTGCTGACCTGGTGGCAAGGATTGAAGGTGGGCAGCCACGGCGTCGGCGTCGCTTGTATCGCCGACGAGCATTACAACCTGATCGCCACCGTCACCCCCGGTGGCGATCTGTCGTCGGACATCCATGAATTCCGGCTCACGCCGGACGGGCACGCGTTGATCACCGCCTATCAAGAGGTGACGACGGACCTCACGGCTATCGGCGGACCCAGAGACGGCCGCATCTACAACTGCATCGCCACGGTGGTCGACGTCGCGGCGAAGAAGACGTTGTTCCGATGGGACGCGCTCAGCCATGTGCCGGTCGCCGACTCCCCGGCCAGGTACACCGCGGGGCAGGTGCTCGACCCGTACCACATGAACTCGATCGCGCTGGATCCCGCCGGCAACCTGCTGATCAGCATGCGCGCGCTGTCCACCGTGCTCAATGTGGATGCGCGCAGCGGTGCGATCAACTGGCAACTCGGTGGCAGACACTCGACCTTCGAGTTGGGCGACGGTGTCGAGTTCGCCTTCCAGCACGACGCCGCGATGCCGGCCGCCGACACGCTGACATTGTTCGACAACCACTTCGAAGGCAGCCGCGCCCAGCCCGGCGGCGGAACGGTGCCCAGCAGCCTGAAATGGATCCACCTGGACTTCGCCGCGCGCAGAGCCACTCTCGTCCGCGCGCAGCCACACCCCGGCAACCTCAGCGCCGGCGCCATGGGGAACCTGCAACCGCTTCCCGGCGGGCACACGTTCGTTGGCTGGGGCACCGCGGGTCGCATTTCTGAGTTCGGCGCCGACGGCGAACTGGTCTACGACGCGACGTTGGCCGACGGCACCTACCGCGCGTTTCTCGACGTCTGGACCGGCGATCCCGTCGTGCCCCCGCAACTGGTGCTGACCGGCGACACCGCCCGCGCGATCTGGAACGGTGCCACCGCCGTGCGCCGCTGGCGGTTGCTGCACGGCCCGGACAGCACCACCATGACGCCGTTGACCACGGTTGACTGGGCGGGTTACGACACCCCGATACCACTGCAGGGCAGCGGCGGCGGCTACTACCAGCTGCAGGCGCTGGACGCGGGCGGTGCCGTCATCAACCAGTCGCCGCCGCTGCCCCGCTAAGGCTTGTACCGGATGTGTCCCGGCGACCACAACCCGCTGCGGGTGGCCTCGCCCAGGTCCAGCCGCGCGGGCGGCGCGTCTACCAGCGTGTCGAACTTGCGCAGCGACCCCCAGTCGCGAGCCCAGTCCCGGGACAGATACGTCGCCATCACGTGCGCACGCAGCAGCAGGTCGGTGATGCCCAGCAGGCCGCCGTTGACGCCGTCCTCCCAGGTGTCGGTGTCCAGCTTCTTGGCCGAATAGTCCGGGGTGATGCGGAACCGCGGAATCTCGGTGACGCCGTTGGTGTGCAGCATCGGCTGCTGGCAGGGGAAAGCCAACCCGACCGCCCAGTCCAGCAGCACCGGCTGCGTGGACCCGACATACTCCTGCAGCGACCGCAGCTCGGGCACCCGCGGCGGGGTCACCGCGAGCCAGTCCTCCGGCGTCAGCGACAGGTCCTCGGCAACCACGCGCACGGCGACCGCGTCGGCCGGCATCTTCTCCCGCGCGAACCGCAGGTTGCGCCACGCCTTGGGCTGCTCGCCGTACAGGTCGTCGGGCACCATCCGCCCGGCCGGCACCAACGGCCCGGCGCCTTGGCGGGCGTATTCCAGCACCACGGTCTGCCCGGTCGTGTAGTGATGCAGCACGGAGTTGCCGGTGATCTTGCCCGCGGCGGTGATCACCACCAGCGGATGAGCGTCGTCGAGCTTAGGCAACTGATACCACGCCGAAGTCAGCCTGCTCTGTTGCTGCGCGCCGGTGGTGTAGGTGCCCGCCAGCGGCACCCGGGCGGGGTCGAGCTGGTAGGGCAACGGCACCGTCGAGCCGTTGACGCCGGGCGTCTTCAGCTTGGTCGGGGCGTCCCAGTCGTAGTCGGTGCCGGGCTGGTTGGGCTTCATCACCACCGCCTCGGCGACGGTGTGTTCGGGCACCCCGTTCGGGGAGAAGCCGATGGGACCGGAGCCGCCCAACGGACCCAGCGGACCGTATTCGCCGGGTAGCGGCGTCATGAACCCGTTGTTGGGGTCAGGCTCGACGAGCACGTCGTCGGCCAACCCGCAGCCGCCGGCGAAGGCACGCACGTTCGACCATCCGTTGGAGTAGGTGGGGTACTGGCGCACGATCCCGATGCCCATCGAGGCCACGAACGTCAGCACCATGAAGCCGGCCGCCAGCGCCACCGGGGCGCTGGTCAGCGACCGGGCCAGCCTGCCCTCCCCGCTGCCGCGCGGCGCGAAGTGCAGCCAGGCCGCGTACACCGCGGCAAGCACGAACAGAACGAAAAACATTGTGCTGACCGTGATTCCGGCGATTTTCGGCATCGAGCTGTTGAACGGCACACCGTAGCTGGACACGTACCACCAGCCGTTGGTGGTGGCGAAACACAACGCCAGCAGGAAGAACACCGCCGCCAGGAACGCCATCCGGTTGCGCGACCAGCGCAACACTGCCGGCGACACCAGCACCGTCGTCAGCGCGGCCATCGCCGCGCCCACCGCCGCGAACAACCCGAAGTGGTGCACCCACTTGGTCGGGGTGAACATCAGGAAGAACATGGTGCCGAAGATGACGCCCATCAGCCGCCACGCCGGCCCGCGCGCCACGCCGGGAACCCGCTTGCGGCGCAACATGATGAACACGGCGGTGAACAGGCACAGCGCGGTGATCAGGAAACCGAAGCGGCGCGAGAGCGAGCCATCGACGGTCGGCAGGATCAGGTAGTAGTAGCGCAGGTTCTCGGTGTACCAGGCCTGGCTGGGCCCGATCTTGCCGCGGACCCGGGTGGCCTCCCACACCGTCGACAACGTCTGGTCGGCGAACACCACGGTCAGGATGATGGTGCCGGCGGCCAGCATCGGCGCGAGCAACGGCAACGTCCCGCCGACCATGCGGCGGCGTTTGGCCAGGATCCGCAGGATCGGGCGGCCGCCGGCCACCAGCGCGGCCACCGCGATCAGCCCGGTCGGCTGCACGCCGAGGGTGAACGCCGCGGTGATGACGGCCAGCGCCGCGGGCGTCAGGCGGCTGTAGCGCATCGACCGTTCGATCAGCACATAGGTGACCAGCGAGCCGAGCGCGATGATGCCCTCGGGGCGCAGGCCGTTGTTGAACGGCATCCAGGCGGTCAGCAGCACCATCGCCGCGGCCCAGTTGGCGGGTTTGCTGGCGGCCACCGCCGGGCCGAGTCGGGGCAGCACCTCCCGGGACAGCAGCAGCCAGCACACCAGGCCGGCGAACAGGTCGGGCAGCCGCATCCAGATGCTGGCGTCGCTGACGTGGGTCATCAGGGCCAGCAGGTTGTAGTACCAGCCGAACGGGTCCTCCGGGCTGCCGAACCAGCGGAAATAGTTCGACATGTAGCCGGCTTGGTCGGCGACCCGTGCCATGCCCAGGATGTAGCCGTCGTCGGACGAGTTGGCCCCGATCACGTGCCAGAGCAGGAACGCGAAGATCACCACGCCGTCGAGCAGGGTGAACTTGCGCCAGTTCGCCGGTATCCAGCGGCGCATCCGGTGCCCGTCGAGTTGGTCGAGGCGCCACAACGCGAGGAGCGCGACCAGGGTGGCCACGATCGCGCCGACGATGGCCAGCAGTTTCAGGGTGGTCGGGGTGGTGGAGAAGCGGGTGTCGACGGTGGCCGAGAGCTTCAGCTGCGGCGGCGCCGGTCCGCTGAGGTCGGTGAACACCCCGACGATCTGCGGACGCAGGTTCGGGTCGGGGAAGCCGCTGCGCAGCGGTGCGCCGCCGGGGTCTTTGAGCCCGACGAAATGGGCGAAGGTGCCGGCGTGCGTCGAGGAGATGTCGATGCGCTCGCAGTCCGGTGAGCGCATCAGGTCGCGCGGCACGGACAGGATCACCACGTTGCGGTCGGTGACGTCGACGCGTTTGGCGCTGACGACGACGAACAGCGCCTGCAGGTTGGCGTCCTTGCCCTGCTTGGGTGCCGTGCCCAGGATGACGCCGCCGTCGGCGGGCATGTCGCGTTCAATGCTGCACGGCACCGAGGCTTTGAAGTCGACCGGCGTCAGCGAGATCAGCGGCGACGTCACGCTGTTCAGTTGGCCGTTCTGTGGCCAGTTCAGCATCGCGGTGGTCTGCACGACCGGCAGCAGCGGCGTGGCGACCGACAGCACGAAGCCGATCAGTCCGGCGACGGTGGCCACCCACTTCGTTGCGCGAGCTGGGGGCACCTCCCGCTTCGTTGCGCGAGCAGACGCAAAAGCCCCCGAATCCGCCCGATTTTGGGGGCTTTTGCGTCTGCTCGCGCCAGGCCCGCTCGCGCCGAGGGTCATGGCAGCGCCCTGATCGGTCCGCGCCGGCTCCAGCCCGACACCGTGATCACGCCCTGCTCGACGGCAGCGTCCGGCGCCTCATCGGACGGCACCAGCCGGTGATACTGCTCCACCGAGCCCCAGTCGCGATACCAGTCACCGTCGAGATACGTCGAGATCGTCGACGTCCACAGCAGTGCCTGAGTGAACATGAACGGTCCGCCGGTCGAGGCTGACTGCCACAGGTTCGACGACACCGCGGTCTGCTTGTGGTCGGGCAGGATGCGGTACTCGGGCAGTTCGGCGATGCCCAGATGCTCGGAGAACGGCCGCTGGCACGGGAAGTTAGCGGCGGTGGCGATGTCCATCAGCACCGGGTCCTGCGATCCGATCAGCCGCTGCAATGGCTCCAGCTCCGGCACCCGGGGCGGGGTGAATGCGAACCACTGCTCGGAGCTCAGGTTCGGGTCGTAGGCGACGATGCGGGCGGTGTTGGCTTCCGGCGGTGCCCAGGCGAACGGGAAGCGCAGGTTGCGCCACGCCGGTTGTGGCCCGAGGTCGATCGGGAACACCTCACCGAGCGGCGTGGTGCTGCCATCGGGCTTGGTCACGCCCCACTGCAGCTTCAGGGACTGCCCGTACATGAAGTCGCCGTCCTCCTTGTAGGACCAGATGGCGCCGGCGGCCGAGACCACCACCAGCGGCCGGTCCGGGCGGCGGGCGGGCAGCTGGTACCAGGCCGAGGTGGCGCGGGCGGCCAGGTTGTTCTCGCCGTAGCTGCCCATCACCGGGGTGCGCGCAGGGTCCAGCCCGAACGGCAGCGCCGCGTGCGAGCCGTTGACGCCGACGGGACCCTTGCCGCCGGCGGTGCCCGCCGAGTCGGTGATGGCGGCGTTGGGTTTGTTGGGGGAGGCGTCGGAATTGACCACCCCGGGTTTGCTGACCACCGGGTCGGACTTCAGGTCCTCGCCCACCCCCTCGGGCTTGAAACCGACCGGATTGACCCCGCCCAACGGTCCGTCCGGCCCGAACTGCTGACCCGGAACCGGTTGCAGCATCCCGGCATTGGAGTCGGGCTCGGCCAGCACGTCGTCGGCCATGGCGCAACTGTCGGGCTTGGTGAGCGCGGCCAGGTTCGCCTTGGCGGTGGTGTAGAGCGGATAGCGGAACACCGCGCCCTTGGCCATCGACCCGACCTCGCCCAGCACCATGATCACCGCCACCACCAGCAGCGGAGTGGACGCCAGCACCCGGTTGCGCCGGTTGTTCTTGACCTCGGTGTGACCCGCGTAATCCATCCGGAAGTGGTACCAAGCAGCCAGCAGTCCGGTGCCGATCGACAAGAACAAGAAGATGTACGTCACCGGGAAACTGGCCACCACGGGCTGGATGTCGTACCACGGGACGCCGTAGTTGCCGACGTAGAACCAGCCGTTGATACCCGAGGTCGCCCAGGCCAGCACGAACAGCAGCGCGGTGACGTACAACGCCAGGTTGCGTCGGCTGTGCAGCCCGATCCGCGCCACGCTGAACGCGGTGACCGCGCCCAACGCCCCGGTGAGCCCGGCGAAGACGCCGAACTGAATCGCCCACTTGGTGGGGGTGAACGTGAGCAGCAGCAAACCGATGGCCGTGGTGCCGAGTAAGCGCCAAGCCGGGCCGGTGGCCAGCCCGGGCACCCGGCCGCGGCGCAGCAGCACGAACAGCATCCCGAACAGGCACAGCAGCAGGATCAACCCGGCGAACCGGCGTGCCATCGAGCCGTCGGCGTTGCTTTCCACGGTCAGGAAGTAGTAGCGCAGAAAGTCCTGATACCAGGCGATGGTCGGCCCGACGGTGTACTTGATGCGGGCGGACTCGGCGACCGTGGCCAGCGTCTGGCTGCGGAACACCACGACGGTAATCAGCGACAACGTCGCCGCCAGCACGATCAGCGGGGCCAGCAGTCCGTCGGTGTCGCGCCGGCGCCTGATGGTCTGCGCGACGGCACGGGCACCGGTCAGCAACGCGGCGACCGCAATCAGCCCTTGCGGTGCCAGCGTCGCGGTGAGCGCGGCGATGATGATCGCGACGGCGGCGGCCGCCAGGCGTGCCAGCGCGATCGAACGTTCCACCATCATCCAGGTGGCCAGTACGCCCAGCGCGATTATCGGCTCGGGTCGCAGCGCGTTGTTGAACGGCAGCCAGGCGGCGATGAACACCGCGCCGGCGGTCCACACCGCGACCGGGTTGGCGGCCAGTCCGTTGCTGCCCGGTCCCAGTCGGCGCAGCACACAGCGGCTGATGATCAGCCAGCACGCGATGCCGGCCAGGGTGGCGGGTAGCCGCATCCACACGCCGGCCGTGCTGACAGTGGCCATCTTCGAGAGCAGGCTCAGATACCAGTCGAACGGCGCATCTGTGGTGCCGAAGTAGCGGTAGTAGTTGGCGACGTAACCGGCCTTCGGCGCGACCCGGGCGATGGTGAGGTTGTAGCCGTCGTCGGAGGAGATGGCGCCGATGACGTGCCATCCCAGCAGCGTTCCGATGACCCCGGCGTCGGCCAGCCAGGTCGCCAGGCCGACCCGCCAGATCCGGGACCGGTGCAACCGGGGACGGTACCGGCTCAACCATGCGATGGACGAACGCCAGTGGCGCACCGTGTCGCCGCGGCTGAGCCGGTCCAGCGCTCCCAGCGCACCGATGGCGATCAGCACGGCCAGCACACCCGCAGCCATCGCGAGGGCCTTCATCGTGGTGGGCGCGAGGATGAACCGGGTGTCGACGTCCACCCGCGCCGACAGGCCGGGCTGCGCGGGCACTTTGAGGTCCGTGAATATCCCGCCGACCTGCGGTTTCTTCTCAGGAGGGAGCTTTCCGGCCGCGCCGGGGATGCCGACGAAGTCCGCCCCGGCGCCGCCGGCGTCGGCCCAGATGTGCAGTACCGAGCACCCGCCTGCGGCGATCGCCGCGCGAGGGGCGACGGTGGCCACCGTGTCCCGGAACGCGACGACGACGGTGTCCTTGTTGGCCCGCACGAACAACCCGTGCTTGCCGGTCTGGAAGCCGTCGGCCGGCAGCGTGGACAGGACCAGGCCGCCGTCAGCCGGCAGCGTGGCGATCGCCGAGCACGGGACGGAGATGTCGATCGCCCGCGGCGCACCCGACACCAGCGGTGCCGTGATCTGGCTGACATCCCCTGTTGCCTGGCCGTCCTTGGTGCCTTGCGGCCACAGGATTGTCGTGGTGGTTTGCCGCACCGGCAGCAGCGGAACCAGCAGGCACAACAGCAGGCCGGCGAACCCGGCGACGACGGCTGTCAAACGGGCGATCCGGTGAGATCGCTCAGTACCGTCGGGGGACACGAGGCTCGATCGTAGGCGACGCTGCTGAGCGCTTTTCGGATGCAGGGCCGCGCACGAGTCACTCTCCGGCCCGCGAAGGTGCGCAGATGTTCACCGACACGCCGGTCGGGCCGTACATTTGTGCACGCTCGTGTGCAGTCGTATCGGTTGCCGGCGTCGCATAATTCGTCACAACAGGTATGACCGGAAGGCTGGCAGCGCGATGACGAACTCGGCACTCGGGTTTGGGGCCCTGGGTCCGCTGCAGCTGCTGGTCGACGACGTCCCCGTGCCGGTGGGTCCGGCCAAACAACGTGCGGTGCTGGCCATGCTGCTGGTCAATCGCAATCGGCCGGTGTCGGTCGACTCGTTGACCGACGCGGTGTGGGACGGCTCTCCGGTGCCGGCCGCGCGCACCAGCATCCAGTCCCACATCTCCAACCTGCGCCGACTGCTGCGTACCGCCGGCGTGGACCCCAACTCGGTGCTGCCCAGCGCGCCGCCGGGTTACCAACTCACTGTCGCCGACGCCGATTGCGACCTGGGACGGTTTGCCGTCGCGAAAGCCGCGGGCGTCCAGGCCGCCGCAGCCGGACGGTTCGAAGAGGCCAGCGGTCATCTCTCGGCGGCGCTGGCCGAGTGGCGCGGCCCGGTGCTCGACGACCTGCGGGACTTCGAGTTCGTCACGGTGGTCGCGGCCAAGCTCGTGGAGGACAAGGTGGCCGCGCACAGCGCCCGGGCCGAAGCCGAGATCGCCTGCGGCCGTGCCGATGCGGTGATCGGTGAGCTCGAAGCGCTGACCGCCGAGCATCCCTACCGGGAACCGCTGTGGGCTCAGCTGATCACCGCCTACTACGTCACCGAACGTCAGTCCGATGCGCTGGGTGCCTATCGCCAGTTGAAGACAGCACTGGCCGAGGGCCTCGGCATCGACCCGGGACCGACCGTCAGCGCGCTCTACGAGCGAATCCTGCGTCAGGAACCGCTACCCACCAAACGGGGTGCGGTGAACACCCGCAAGCGCGGTGCTTACCGGACCGAAACCCACACGACGTTCGCGCCTCCGACGGCCGCGCTGCGCGACAGCTCCGGACGGCGACACCCGCTGGCCGGCCCGGCCACCCGGATCGGCCGCTTTCCCGACAACGACCTCGTGCTCGACGACACCGACGTCAGCCGTCATCACGCCGTAATCAGCGACACCGGAACGGGTTTCGTGATCACCGATCTGCGGTCGACGAACGGTGTCGAGGTGCAGGGACAGTTGATCCGGGGCAGCGCCGGACTTTCCCATGGCGACCATATCTGCATCGGCGGCGTGGAGTTCGTCTTCGAGGTCGACCAGGGCCAATAACGGCGCGGTCGGCTAACACCCGAGAATCGCCTGCGCCGCCACCGCTTCAGGTGCCGTGCAGTTGGCGGGGAGGCGATCCAGCGCCTCGGTGAGGATGTCTCGCGCATCGTCACCGCGCAGCTCGAAATCGTCTAGCGCGGAACGTAATTCGAACAGGGGCGCATCCTGCCGCCGGGCCAGTTCTATGGCCGCAACGAGATCCGCGGCCGTGCTGTCTGGATCGGTGTGGGTGCGCGCCCGGACTCGGAGCAGTTCGGCATCCCATAAATGCATTTCGGTGTCGTCGGCGATTTGGAGGGCGAGATCGATTCGCGCGCGGGCCTCGTGGCGCCGGCCGGCGGCGATCAGCAGCTGCCCGATAACGCAGTCATAGCGCGTCTGGTACGCGTACAACCCCAGCGAACGCCACAAGTCGGTCAGCTGCGTTGTGGTCTCGATCTGAGCGGTCAGTGCATCCGCATCGGGATCAGCTGAGCGCAACAAAGTTTCGGCCTCGACTTTTGCTCGCACGGCAAGTCCGAACAGCTGCCAGAAGACGAACCCGTACCGCTCGGCCTTGGCCAGCATGTCGGTCACCAGCTCGGCGGCGCGATCCAAGTTGCCGGCATCGGTTTGTATCCAGATTTCGATGTCGATCGCATACACGTGGTTGTAGGGCCCGAGCGGAAATCCGAGAGTGTCGGCCCGCTGCATCGCTCTTGCGATGGAGGCTTCGGCCGCAGCGAGGTCACCGTGCAGCAGGTGGTAGACCCCTAGATGTTCGTGGGCCAAGGCGACGGTGTCGTGCGGAATGAACCAGGACTCGTCCATGTTGCGCTGCTCGTCATCGGCCAAGCCGACTGTGGCCTGCTCGAACAGGCAACGGGCGCCGGCATATTCCCCCCGCATGAAGGCGACCATTCCGTGGATGCAGTCGACGGCGGGACTCCACCACTGCTTGGCGCCTTGGGCGTTGCTGCGCAACGCATCCGCCGTCTGGCTCGCCCGCCGCATGTCCCCGCGGCTGATGTAGTAGCTGCTGACCGCAAACAGAACCCCGAACAGCTGATCCTCGGCAAGGTCTTTGCCGACGAGTTGCAGGCAGCGCTCCACATCGTCGGTGACCTCGGGGCTTTGATACCCCTCCGCCGTGGCGGTGAGCAACCACCGTTCCAGGCGCGGTCCTATCTCCCGACGGTCCCGGTCTGCGCTTGGCGGACAATGCCCGAGTTGGTTCAGGGCGTGCGTCAGATAACTGCGCGCCTCGGCCAGAGCTCCGCGGCGCCTTGCATCGGCGGAGGCCTGCTCATACGCGGAGGCGGCCTCGGCGTGCCGTTCGGCCTGTTCGTAATGCGCTGCAACCTGTGGCCAGTCCGGGGTTCCGACGGCTCCCTGGGTCATCGCGTCGGCGACTTTGGCGTGCAATTCCCGGCGAACGCCGGGCGGCGCGATCTCGGCCGCCGCCTCCCGGAACAACTCATGGCGAAAGCGCCAGGCGTCCGGGCCTTGCGGTTCCAGGATTTTGGCGTCCTCGAGCTCATCGATGATGTCGTCCACTTCATCCGCGCTCGACGCAGCCACCGCGACGAGGAGATTCCGCTCGACCTGCCGCCCGATGATCGCGGCCGCGGAGACGACGGGTACCACGTTGGGAGTGGCCAACAGCCGCGCGAACAACGGCTCATACAACCGGTCGGGTAACGCGGCGCGGGTCCCTTCGTTCGCAGCATCCATCCCGCTGACGACCTGCTCGATGAAGAACGGGACACCACCACACCGGGCACGCACCGCCGCGCAATCTTCGGGACTCACCGTGGGATCAAGAGTCAGGGCGAGCTGGTCCGATTCGGCCTCGGTCAACGGCGCCAGATCAAACACCTTGGCCTGCCAGTGATTCGGTGTCCAATCTTCACCTCGGCCGGTGATCACGACGAGCAGGCGGCCGCCGGTTTCGTCCAGCACTTCGCCTAGCAGGCCGAGGGTGGAGGGGTCGAACCAGTGAGCGTCTTCGGCCACGAGTAATCCGGGGCCGCCGTGAAAGCAGGCAAGCAGATAGCGCTTCAGCGCTGCGGCGATCAAGTCCTGCAGTTTCTGCGCTGCGGCCGGCACTGGTTCGTAGCCGTGGACGGCGTCGATCCCAATCACGGGTGCCAGCAACGGAAGTAGGCCGTCTGGGTCCAGCCGTTGCGCTTCGATCTCCACCCGCAAAAGGTGCAGCCGCTGTTCGGGTCCGGTGAGACGAGTGATGGCACATCGACGTTCCAGCAGCACCCGCATCGGGTGCAGACCCACGTCAGGATGCAAAGGCGAACCGACCAACTCGACGACTTGGCCTGAGTCCCGCCGCACAACATCGATAGCCGCCGCCGCGAGCCTGCTCTTTCCGATTCCGGCTTCGCCGCGGAACACCATTGCGGGGATGGTCAGTGTGCCCGCCTGTGCCCGCGACCAACTCTTGTGCAGCCGGGCGAGTTCGCGCTGGCGGCCGACGAGCGGACCCCGCGGGAGTGGGGCGGGGTCGACCCGCTCGCCGATCACCTGAAACAACTGGACGACCTCGGCGACGCTGAACGACGCCCCGGGCAACTCCGCCAGTTCGAACGTGTCGCGGATCAGGGGCGCAACCGACTGTGTGACGGCGACGCCGCCCGTCGGCGCCTGCGCCGAAACTTCCACCGCCAGACTGGCGGTGAGCCCGTACAGGTCGTCTTCAGTGTCGTCCAGGTGCACCGCGCCGCGGTGAATACCCACCCGGACATCCACGTTGGCGTCGAACTTGCTTTTCGCTTGCCGGCTCAGGCTTTCCAGCTCGCGGGCGATCTCCAAGCCCGCATATACCGCTCGGTGAACATCGTCGTCGTGCGCGCGAGGATAGCCGAAGACGACCATCAGCCCGTCCGCCGTCGCGGACGCGAGATGTCCCTCATACCGAACCGAGATTTGGCGGACCTTGTCGCGGTAGCGACGGATGATCACGCGCTGGGTCTCCGGGTCGACCCGCGCGGCCAGTCGGGTTGCACCGACCAGTTCGGCGGAAAGGATTGTCAGGCGCCGGATTTCGCCGCTGCCGGTGCTTTCGTTCCACAGATCGTCGGCGTCGTCGGGTCCGGCGTCGGGTCTGGCGTCGACCGGGTCTTGCGGCACCGCAGCAGACTTGGACGTCGCATATGGCCCGCTGACCGCCGCTACAGCTCGCTCCAGCAGATCGTCGATGGCTGCACCTGATCTCACGGACCGGCGATCGAACGACGAGTACTTTTCGGCGGGGGATCGGGCAGGGCCCGCAGCCACCGCGATGTCGTCCGAGATCGTTTCCGGCGCTTCGGAAGTGGTGGTCGACATGACGGGTGCATGGGCTTGCTTCGGCGGCAATCCGCCCGCATCCACATTGGTGTTCAGGGCCAGGCGAGCCGCCTCGCTCAATTGGAGCGCGGTCTGGTAACGCGCGTCAGGGTTCTTCGCCATTCCCTTGCCGACGACAGCATCGAACTCTTCAGGGACGGCCCGGGTGATCTGAGACGGTCGCGGCGGGGGCGCGGTCAGGTGCGCCATCATCTGCTGTTCGGGATCCTCACCGGGGAAAGGCGGGACTCCCGTGACGCATTGCACCAGCACGCACGCCAACGCATAGACATCGGCGCGCATATCACCCTTGTTGTCGCGGAACCGCTCCGGAGCCATGTACTGCATCGAGCCGATGATGTTGCCGGCTCCGGTCAGCCCGGTTTCCCGAGCGGCGCGGGCGATGCCGAAGTCGATCAGGTACGCGAAGTCGTATCGAGTGATCAGAATGTTCGAGGGTTTGACGTCGCGATGTACCAGACCGGTGCGGTGGACGGCGTCCAACGCCATGGCGACCTGCTCGATTATTGCCACCGCCCGGGCCGGGGCGAGCGGGCCGTCCTTGAGCAGGGTCTGTAGGTCCTGACCCTCGATGAGGCGCATCTCGACATAGAGCCGACCGTCGACTTCGCCGTAATGGTGAATGGGGACGATGTGCGGCTCGTTGAGACTGGCCGCGGCGTGTGCTTCCCGGCGAAAGCGCTGGCGGAATACGTCATCCTGCGCCCACTGGGTCGGCAACAACTTCAGCGCCACATCGCGGTCGGTCTGCGTATCGTGCGCCCGCCACACTTCTCCCATGCCGCCGCGGCCCAGCAACCCCTCCAGCCGGTACCGACCGAACGCAGTTTCTTTCATCGGCCCGCCCCTTGACGATCCAGCCAGCCAGGTTCCAACGATGGCAGTCGTCTCACCATATGCCAAGGTGTCGACAGCGCCGCCGCATATTCCCAGCTACGGTCCGGCCTGCGGCGTCAAGGGATCCGGTACGCCAAACACCGGTCAGCTCTTGCGCAGCGGCGCCGGATCCCACAACCCGCTGCGGGTCACCGTGCCCAGTTCCAGGCGGGCCGGCACGGCGTCGGGATAGAAGGGGGTCAAACGCTGCAACGCGCCCCAGTCCCGGAACCAGTCGTCCTTGAGGTAGCTGGCCACCGTGGTCGCATGCGCCAACAGTTCGGTGATGCCCAGCGGGCCGCCGCCCAGGTTGTCCATCACCGGCGAGTTGGCTTCGGCGCCGAACCGGTCCGGCAGGATGCGCCACTTGGGTGCCTCGACGACGCCGTTCTGGTGGCCGAACGGTCGCTGGCAGGGGAACGCCAGCCCCACCAGCCAGTCCAGGAACACCGGATCGTTGGATCCCACCACGTCCTGCAGCGTGCGCAGTTTCGGAATCCGCGGCGGCGTCAGTCCGATCCAGTGCTGCGGCGCCAGGTCGTCGTCGTCGGCCACCAGGCGGATCTGGGTGGCGGAATCGGGGATCGCCGACAGCGGCGCGCGCAGATTGCGCCAGGCGGGTACCGCACCGACGTCGGCGAATTCCATTGATCCGCCGTGCTTTCCGGCGGCAGCCTGGTCGTCGGTGGCCCACTGCACCTGGATCTCACGCGAGTCGAACCGGCCGGCCGCCGTCACCACCAGCAGCGGTGTCTTGCCGCGTTGATCCTTCGGCGGCAGCCGATACCAGCCCGACCGCAGCATGGCGGGCACCTGGATGCCGGAGCGCCAACTGCCCAGCACCGGCACGCGGGCCGGATCCAGGTTGAACGGCAAGCGCGCGCGGGAGCCGTTGATGCCGGGTGCGGCGGTGGTGCCGCCCTCGGTGCCCGGGTCGCTGCCGGTGACCACTGCGTCGTCGCTGGCGAAATTGCGGTCGCCCGGGCGTTCCATCACCGGGTCCGCGGTGACATCGGCGGGAATCCCATTGGGCGAGAAGGCTTCTGAAAGACCGGCGCCCAGGGCGTCGGCCACCGGTGCCGAAACCGGCTCGAGCATCCCGGCGCCGGGATCCAGCTCCACCAGGACGTCCTCGGCCAGTCCGCAGGTTTTGCCGGTCAGTGCTTGCAGGTTCGACCGGCCCACCGTCCAGGCCGGGTACTGCGAGATCATCGCCGAGGTCAGCGAGGTCACCTCCAGCAGCACCAACAGCCACGCCGCAATTGCCAACGGGGACTGCAGGATTCGCGACAGTCTCGCACCGTAGCGGGTCTTCGGCGGCGCGTCGTCGTCGGTGGAGCTGAAATGGAACCAGGCGGCTATCAGCAGCACGATCACCGTGAGCTCGAGCAGCGCGGTGGTCAGCGACCAGCGCCACTTCGGGAACGAATTCGACCACGGCACACCGAAATTCGATACGTACCACCAGCCGTTGACACTGGCGAAAGACAGCGCCATCACAAAGATCACCACCGCCGCGAACACAGTGCGGTTGCGGCGGGATCGCATGGCCGAGCCGGTCACCGCCACCGCGGCCAGCGCCCCCAGCGAACCGGCCAGCCCGGCGAACACCCCGAAGTGGTGCGTCCATTTGGTCGGGGTGAACATCATCGCCAGGAACGAGATGATGGTGATGCCGATGATGCGCCGGCTCGGCCCGGCAGCGGTGCCCGGAATCCGTCCTTTGCGCAACGACACCGCCACCGCGATGGCCAGCGCGAGCAGCAACGCCAGCACCGCGAAGCGGCGTGCCACCGAACCGTCGGGGCTGGGCATGAACAGCCGCTCGTAGCGGATGTGCTCGTCGAACCATTTCAGGCTGGGGCCCACCGCCTGCTTGAGCAGGGTGGCCTGCGCTTCGCCGGCCAACGTCTGATCGCGGAAGATCAGGATCGCCGTGACCGTGGTCGCGGCCAGGATCGGCGTCACCAACGGCAGCAGGCCGAACTGCTTGGATCGGCGGTGCAGGATGGTGCGCAACGGGCCGATCGCGACCAGCAGCGCACCGATGGACGCAATACCGGTGGGTCCGGAGAACAGTGTCAGCGCGCCGATGACGCAGGCCATCGCTACCGGCAACAACCGGCTGGTGGCCACCGCCCGCTCCACCGAACACCAGGTCAGCAGGATGCCCAGCGCGATGATCGGCTCCGGTCGCAGCCCGTTGTCCAGCGGCAGCCACACGGCCAGGAACATGCCGGCCGCCGTCCACGCCGCGGCCCGGCTCTTCTTGACGGCGTATCCCAGCCGCGGGATGACCTCCCGGCTGATCACCCACCAGCAGGTCAGCGCCATCGCCAGGACCGGCAGCCGCATCCAGATGCTGGCCGTGGAGACGTGCGCCCATACCGCCAGCAGGTCGTAGTACCAGCCGAACGGCGCCTCGGGTGTGCCGAACCAGCGGTAGTAGTTCGCCATGTATCCCGCGTGCTCGGACACCCGGGCCATGGTCAGGATGTAGCCGTCGTCGGAGGTGTTGGCGCCGACGAAGTGCCACCACACCAGCACCGCGATCACCAGCGCGTCCAGGCCCCCGATCGACCACCAGCGGGACGGCAGGAACCGCCGGTGCCGGGTGCCGTCGGCGGTGTCCAGGACGTGCAGCGCGATCAGGGATGCCGCGGTCATCAGCACGCCGAGGATCATCGCGGCCATCTTCAGCACGGTCGGGCTGCTGCTGTAGCGGGTGTCGACGGTCGCGGAGAAACTCAATCCCGGCGGCGCCGGCCCGGACAGGTCGGTGAACACACCCACGATCTGCGGGCGGAAGTCGTAGCCGCTCTTCTCCCCGCGCAGCGGTTGGCCGGGGTGCTCGGTTGTCGGGCCTTGGCGCAGGCCGACGAATTCGCCGATCACCCGGTCGGGGTGCGCGGTGAATGTCAGGCGCTGGCAGGACGGCCCGAGCACCTCGCTCATCGGCGCCGCCACCACCGGCACGTTGCGCACGATCAGCACCAGGTCCTCGTTGACCCGCTGCAACAGCAGCCCCCGGTCGACCGCTTTGGGGGCTTGTTTGGGCACTGTCGAGAGCAGCACGGTCTTGCCGGCGTTCTGCGGACCCGCCAGCCCCGCGGCGGCCTGGCAGGGAACGCTGATGTCGAGGTCGGTGGCCACGTAACTGAACAACGGCGCGTCGACGCTGCCGAAGGTGCCGTTCTGCGGCCAGTTGAGCTGGGCGGTGGTCTGTTCGACCGGTAGCAGCGGGGTCGCCAGCGCAAGAACGGTGCCCAGCAGGCCCGCGACGACGGCGACGAGCCGAGCGATCCGGTAGTTTGCGCCCGCATCGCCCACGGAGGTAGATGCTAATTGCTCGGCGTTCTGCGGTGAGGTTTCGGTGGCCATCAGTCGCCCGGCTTTCGGATGGCCACCACGAACGGACCGATGGTCTCGACGGCGAAACGCGGATCGGCGAACAGCGCGGCCTTGAGGTCCACGGTGTACCGGCGCACGTTGGGCTGGTTGGGGTAGACGTCCTCGGCCAGGCGCAGGGTGTAGGTGTTGCCGGCGCCGCGGCGCATCACGAAGACGGTCGGCGGCGGCCAGGGCAGTTTGTCCAGCGCCTGGACGAGTTCGTCAGCCGTCTTGAGCTTGGACCAGGACTGGATTTCCGCGGCCCGCTTGTCGAACTGTGCCAGCGGGTTGGCGTAGTGCGACGTCAGTCCTTGGAAACCCCAGTAGGGGTAGAAGGACAGGAAGCTGTAGTCGGCGGTGAGCACCACCGTCTCATCGCGCGGTTTGCCGGTGACCTTCTGTATGGCGGCGTCGACGGCCGGGTAATACTTCTCCGCGCCGGGCGGCCGACGGTCCCCGCGCTGGCCGTCGCCGTCGGTGTCGGTGTAGGCGATGGTCAGGTCGGACCGCAACACGTCGGGGATGTCCTGGCTGAACGCGATGGCGCCGGTCAGCCCGATCGCCGCGGCCGCAGGCAGCACCACGCGGCTGCGGCCGGCCAACGCGGTGACGGCCTCGACGAACCCGAAAACCCCGGCCGCCACCAGCAGCACGGTCAACGCCGGCTGCAGCCGGAACGACAGCAGGGTCGTGCGCGCCAGCGTGGTCAGCATCGACAGCAGCGACCACAGGTACACCGCCAGCACCCCGAGCGCCAGGCCGCCGGCCCGCACCGACGTGCGCGCCCGGATCACCAGCCACAGTGTGCCCAGCATGCAGATCGCGCCCAGCAGCGAGAACTGCAGCATCGGGAAGGTCAGCTGGGCGCCGTCGGCCGGCAGGTAATGCTGGGCGCTGCCGGTGTTGCTGACCGGGTCGCGCAGCGCGCGCAGCAGGAACGGCAACCAGGTGATGGATCCGATGGCGGCGGCGATGACGCCCATAACGAGCAACCGGTACAGCGGTTGCAGGGCCGCCGCCCGGTCGGTTCGCCAGCGCGACGCGGCCAGCAGCAGCGCCATCAGGGTCACCGTGAACGCGGTGTAGCCGAACAGCAGCGTGTACCAGGTGGCGGTGTAGCCCAGGAACAGGCCAGCGCCGACGATCGCGGCCCACCCGCCGCGCGAATTTTCGCCGAGCGTCACGCCAGCGTGACCGTCGGTGTCGGATGCCACGCTGGCGTGACGCTCGGCGGGGAGGCGAGCGCCGGCGCGCAGGCCCGACCAGGTCAGCACCAGCACCGGTGGCAGCAGCACGGTGATCATCGCGGCGTAGGGCTCGGGCGAACTGTAGGCCAGGGTGACCGCCGTCGTCGCGACGGTGACCAGCAGCGCGTACTCGAACCGGATCATCCGCCACCACAGCACCAGCGCCACCGCGACCGCGACGGCGATCGAGGTGATCGCCCACGGCTTGAACATCTCCCAGGCCGGGGTCCCCGTCAGCGCCGCCACCCGTCCGCCGATCCAGAACCAGCCCGGCGGGTAGAACGGCGGCAGCCCCAGGTAGGTCATGTCGCGCAGCCCGGGGTCGTCGGCCAGCCGGGTCAGATACTCGGTGCGGAATTGTTGGTCGACGGAGATGCCGAACAGGTAGAGCTTGGTGGCTCCCAGCGGCATGCCGAGCGTCACGACGGTGAACGCAGAGACGAACACCAGCGCGCCCAACTGGGCCAGGCGGCGGAAACGCCCACGCCGCCAGACCGTTCCGGCGACCAGCAACCCGGCCAGACAGCCGACCTGACCGACGGTGGTCAACGCGTGCAGCTGGTTGGACGACGGGAAAGCCGGCCACTGCACTCGGGAGATGGCCAGCAGCGAAACGACGGACACCACGACGGCAACCAGGGCCGCCAGGACCATCTGGCCGGCGGTGGCCAGCACCTTCCCCGCGCCAGCCGGGGGCACGTTCCCCGCGCGAGCCGGGGGCACCTTCCCCCCGCGAGCTGGGGGCACCTCCCGCTTGCGGGGGAACGCAAAAGCCCCCGATTCGTGCCCGATTTGGGGGCTTTTGCGTCTGCTCGGCATTCTCAGATGGGCAGCTTGCGGAAGATCTTCCGCGGGACGTGCCGCAACACCATCATCACGTAGCGGAATGCTGCTGGCGCCCAAACCAAATCCTTACCTTTTGCGGCCGCGGTCACCGCGAGGTTGGCGACGTACTCCTTGTCGACGGTCAACGGGGCTTCCTTGATGTGGGCACTCATCCGGGTGCGTACCTGGCCGGGCCGGATCACCAGCACCCGAACGCCGTACTCGCGCAACGCCTCACCGAGCCCGAGGTAGAAACCGTCCAGGCCGGCCTTGGTGGACCCGTAGACGAAGTTGGACCGGCGCACCCGTTCTCCGGCGACGGTGCTCATCGCGATGATCTGACCGAAACCCTGGGCGCGCATCTTCTCGCCGAGCAGCACGCCCACCGAAATTGCTGCGGTGTAGTTGATTTCGGCGATCTGCACGGCCTTGCGCTGGTTCTGCCACAACTCCTCGGCGTCACCGAGCAGGCCGAACGCGACGATGGCGACATCGATGTCGCCGCCGGCGAAGCACTGCTCGATCACCTTCGGGTGGGTGTCGGTCTCCACCGCGTCGAAATCGACGACCTCCACCGACTTCGCGCCCGCGGCCTTCAACTGTGCGACCGCGTCGTCGCGGCCGGGGTCTTCCGGCATGCAGGCCAACACGATTCGCGCGGCCGCGTTGCGCAGATACCGTTCGCAGATGGCCAGCCCGATCTCGGACGTGCCTCCGAGCAGCAGGATGGTCTGCGGATTGCCTACGGCGTCAAGCACCATCTAGAGCAGCTCCAAACGTCGGGCCATGTCGGAGGCGAACACCCCCGACGGGTCAACCTTGCGGCGCACCGCGATCCACTCGTCGATGCGCGGGTACATGGCGTGGAAGGTCTCGGCACTCACCCGGGAGTCCTTGGCGGTGTAGACCCGGCCGCCGAATTCCAGTACCCGGCGGTCGAGTTCGTTGAGGAATTCGTTGAGTCCCGGCTTGATCGGGAAGTCCACGCACACGTTCCAGCCGGAGATCGGAAAACTCAGCGGTGCCCGGTTCCCCGGGCCGAACAGCTTGAACACGTTCAGAAACGAGTAGTGCCCGGACTTCTGGATGTCGCCGATGATCCGTTTGAACTCGTCGACGGCGGTGGTGGGCACGACGAATTGGTACTGGCCGAAGCCGGCCGGACCGTAGGCCCGGTTCCATTCCCCGAACATGTCCAGCGGGTGGTAGAACTGCGTCAGGTTCTGCACCTTGCCGCGGTAGGTTCCGGATTTGCGGTACCACAGCTCGCCGATCGGCATGAAGGTGTACTTGGCGGCCAGCCCGTTGGGGAAGATGTCGGGCAGCGTAAGCAGTTGCGGCGCATCGAATTTCAGTGGGTCGCGCTGCAATTTGGCCGGCAGCTGGTCCAGGGTGGCCAGCGAGCCGCGGGAGATCGCGGCACGGCCCAGCTTGGGCGGTGCGCTGATCGCGTCGAACCACGCGCTGGAGTAGGTGTAGTTGGCCTCGCTGCCGTCACTGTGGAAGGCGATGGTTTCCTCGAGGCTCGCGGTGACGTCGCCGTCGGCGATGAAGTACGCGGTCTCGGTGGGTGTCATCTCGATGGTGGCGCGCAGGATGATCCCGGTCAGGCCGTTGCCGCCGACGGTGGCCCAGAACAGCTCGGCTTCCTCGCCGTCGGGCGTCAGGTGTCGGATCTGCCCGTCGGCGGTCAGCAATTCCATGGACCGCACGTGGTCGCCGAAGCTGCCGGCGCTGTGGTGGTTCTTGCCGTGGATGTCGCAGCCGATCGCCCCGCCGATGGTGACCTGCCGGGTGCCGGGCAGCACCGGAACCCACAACCCCAGCGGCAGCGCCGCCTTCATCAGCTGGTCCAGGTTCACCCCGGCGTCGACATCGGCCAGTCTGGTGTCGGCGCTCAGCGAATGGATCCTGTTCAGCGCGGTCATGTCGATGACCAGCCCGCCGCCGTTCTGCGCGTTGTCGCCGTAGGACCGGCCCAGCCCTCTGGCCAGGACGCCCCGGGGCCCGGCCTGCGCGACCGCGCGGACGATGACCTCGGGGTCGGGGGTGCGCAGGACCTCGGCTACCGAGGGTGCCGTTCGTCCCCAACCGGTGAGCCGGGTGGTCGTGGTGGACAGATCGCTGCTCGACATCGTCAAAGAGGGTACCGCGAGCCCAACGAGGCTCAGCGGACGCGGAAGATCACGGTTCGTTGCACGACGAAGTTGATGACCGTCGCGACCCCCTGTGCGATCACGAACGCCACCGGGATCGCCCAGCTGCGGTAGTGCAGCAGCGCCAGACACAGATGGTTCAGACCGATCTGGACTGCGAAGGTGACCCCGTACAACGCCATGACGGCGGCAAACCGCGCACGGCTGGGCGCCGCCTGAAACGTCCAACGCCGGTTGATCAGGTAAGCGGTGATCGTGCCGATCACGACGCTGATGAATTTCGACAAGTCGACCTGCAGGCCCAGGCCTTTGTAGAGCGCCACGTAGACGCTGAAGTCGACGATGGCCGCGAAGACACCGGTGATGATGAAGCGCAGCGCCTGGGTGGTCAGATGCAGGTGCGTGTGCTGGTCCTGGGCGACCGGCACGGCATCGGGCTCTGGCGGGATCATCGGGTCGAAGTCTAGGAGGGCAGCTTCACCGAAATCAGTTCGACCTGGGTCGGGCCCTGCGGGGTGGAGTAGGTGATCGTGTCGCCGGCCTGGTGGCCTGCCAGCGCCTGGCCCAGCGGGCTGCGCGCGGTCAGCGTCTCGGCCTCGTGCCCGACCGGGGTTTCCTCCACGATCGAGATCACGTGCATCGTGACCACTTCGCCGTCGGCGAACCGTAGCGTCACCTCGGTGCCACCGGGCAGCGTGTCCGACGGGTCCGTCGTGGATGGTCCCGCCTTGAGTCGGCGGTCGAGTTCGTGGATCCGGTCACCGAGGATGGCGAGTTCGTCGGCGCGCTGGATGGCTTCGGCCGCGTCGCCATGGTCGCCGACCATGCCGCGGTCGTTCTTGACCTCGACTTCCAGCCGGTCGCGGCGCTGCCTGAGCCGGTCGAGTTCGGCGGCGAGGTTCTCGCGTGCCGCTGCCGCCAGGTCCGTTGACTGGGCTTCCTCGCTCACCTGCGGCGACCTTTCGTCCGGATTTGTGGCTTTTCAGTGATACACCACAACCAACCTGGTCGTCACTGGTATTCCGTACGCGTTTACCCGGGCGTAAAACCTTCTAAGCCCTCAGTCCTTGGCCGGTAGCGCCGTCATGGTGATCACCTTGCTGCCGCTCTCGTGGGCGGCGATGCGGGACACCCAGACACGGCCGCCCGTTGCCTGTGTGACGATCCGTTCCGCCGCGTCGAAGACCCACGCCGCCGAGGCCTCCATTGCCGCGCTGTCCACGATCCGGATGTCGACCACCCCACGCTCGGCCAGCAGTTCGAACAATTCGCGTTGCGGATCGTTGGCGGCGATCAGGGTGGTGCCCTCGAACTGCCGGCGCACTGCTGCGTGGATGTCCTGCAGTAGCCGGCTCCCGAGCACCTCACCGGTGCCGGCATCGGTTTCGGCACAGGCGAATTCGACTTCGAACGTCAGCTGGTGACCGTGCAGGTGCAGTCCCTTGCCGTCGTCGGACCACGATCGGCGGCAGCAACGCAGTTCCCCGAACCGTCTGCGCAGATGCGACTGCGCCGTTCGGCCGATCGGGGCATCGTCACGATGCATCGTGGCGGTATGGACTCTGTTGGCGAAAACGAGATCGGTCATGGTCATTCGGCGCCTAGTTTGACGAGTTCTTGTGTGGTGCGGGTGATGAAGTCACGTTGCTCCTCGGCGCTGTGGCGCAGCGAGCCGTAGAACGCCAGAGTGGTGGAGTCGGTGTGTGTCGCCGCGCAGGCGTAGGCGCCTTCGACGAGCACGCCCACCCCGTGCGGGGCGAGCTCGTGGTGCAGCCACAGACCCATCCGGGTCGTCATGCGTTGCTGGATCTGGATGCCGCCCGAGCATGCTTCGACGATTCGGGTGAACTTGGCCTGCCGCAACGGTTTTCCGCTGTGCATGTAGCCGATGTGCACCGCGCCGTAGAACGGCAGCAGGTGCTCCTCGCAGAGGGCTTGGAACGGGATCGGCCGCACCAACTCGAGCTCGGCCGGCGGTTCGGTGTCGCGGCCGACCGGGAATTGCAGCAGTGCTCCGACGGTGAGCGCGGATCCGTTGTCATGACGCAGCATGCGGCATAGCCTCTGGCCGCATCCTTGGCGGATTCTCAAAGGATTCTTGGAACGATCCTCAACGCGGCTCCCGGGAGCCGGGTGCACGGGCTCCGCGTCAGCCGAATTCGACCAGGGTGTAGGCCCCTCGGAACGGCTTGAGCGGCGGGAACTGCCAGATCGCGGGGTAGAGGGTGCCGAAGAACACACCCCGGCCCTTCGGGATCGGCACATCGTGCACCGCGCGGATCCCGGGCACGGTGCCGGCCAGGTCTGCCAGTCGACGCGCCGAGAGGCTGAACGGCATCGGTGGTACCCGGTAATGCTTGGACGAACGGATTCCCTTGGGGGCCAGCTTCTTCAGGATGGTTGGCGGCAGGTCGAAGAACATCTGGCCGCCGGCGAAATGACCGGCGCAGGCAGCGATGAGTCCGAGCGCTTGGTGCGGTTGCAGGTACATCAGCAGTCCCTCGGCGGTGATGAACACACCGTCGCTCGTGTCGATCTTCTCCATCCAGCTGTAGTCCAGAGCGGACTGGGCCAGTTCGGTGATCCGGGGCGATCGGGGCAGGAGTCGCTGCCGCAGCTCGATCACCGGCGCCAGATCGATCGACACCCAGCGAAACCGCGCATCCGGCAGGGCGCTGCTCAGCCGCCAGAAGCTGGTCTGGAAGCCCTCTGCGAGTGCGACCACGGTGGCGCGGGGGTGCTTGGTGAGGTAGGCGAGCGCGCACCTGTCGACCGCCAGCGAGCGCAACGCCATCTCCTGACCCTTGCGGCGACCGAACTTCTCGAAGTCGAAGTCGATGGAGTCGACGAGTTCGATGGCCATCGGGTCGTCGATGATCGCGTCCGGGCGGCCCGCCTGATAGGCCCTGCCGCGCAGGGTCAACAGCGCCGTCTCCGAGACGCCGGTGAGCAGGCCGGCATCGGTTTTTCTGACTCCCCCGGCTTTCCCGGTGCCGGGATCACTCATCACCGTCCTAAACCCAATACGGCACGCGCGCCCGGTATTGGCGCATGGCGACCGCGGCCAGCGCCCACCCGACCACCGTCAGCACCACGACCACCGCCCAGTGCCGCAACTCCTGGGGGGCGCCGAGCAGCGGCGCGCGCACGATGTCGAGGTAGTGCAGAAGGGGGTTGAGTTCGACGATCTTCGACCACCGGCCGGCGCCCTGCTGGCGCAGACTCTCGTCGTTCCAGATGATCGGAGTCATGAAGAACAGCAGCTGCACAACGGAATTCAGCAACGGGCCGATGTCGCGGTAGCGCGTCGCCAGGATGCCGAAGCACAACGACACCCACACGCAGTTGAGCATGATCAGCGCCAGC
Organism: Mycobacterium sp. NGS67; assembly: GCF_059812185.1. Classification (NCBI taxonomy): domain Bacteria; kingdom Bacillati; phylum Actinomycetota; class Actinomycetes; order Mycobacteriales; family Mycobacteriaceae; genus Mycobacterium; species Mycobacterium sp. NGS67. Next base: position 134,298 of record NZ_JCALCF010000001.1, on the reverse strand, counting down.
GCCGGGATGACCGACAGGTCCGCCCAGGACCATGGCTTGGGAAAGATGACGGCGACGACGAGATAGATGACGATGTTGTGCGCGAACAGGATCAGTTGCCGCCACACCAGCCGGTACACGTGCACGCTCAGCGGCGTCGGCAGTTGCTTGATCAACCCCTCGTTCGCGACGAAGACGTCGGCGCCCTCCAGGATCGCGGCGTTGATCAGGTTCCAGATGATCAGGCCGAGGGTGACATACGGCAGATGCACCGACAGGTCGAGGTGGAACAGCTTGGAGTACAGCCCGCCCATCGCCACCGCGGTGGTACCGGTGGCGATGGTGATCCAGAACGGGCCCAGCACCGAACGGCGGTACCGCTGCTTGATGTCCTGCCAGCCCAGGTGCAGCCACAGCTCGCGGCGATGGAAGCCGGTGACCAGATCGCCGCGGGCGCGGGCGAACGTCTTGGACTGAGCGGCCGCGTCAACGAACGTCATGTCGAACCTCCTGGCCGTTCGAATCGCTCTCGTCGTCCCAGCCGACGCAACCGAATCCACTCCAGCAGGCCGGCAGGGTCGCGGCGGGTCACCAGGAAAAACCAGGCAAACCGAACCCATTCCTGCAGAAGCAGTTTGCGCAGCCCCGGCTGGGACAACACGTAGCCGCGGTTGCGGTAGGTGAAGAACCTCTTGCTCGGATCGTCAGGATACTGGGTGTGCATGCGGCCGCCGAGGATCGGTTTGAATTCGGCTGAGCCGCACGGGTGCAGGTACACCGCGTCCAGGCAGGTGCCGAACGGCAGACCGGAACGGACCAGGCGGCGGTGCATCTCGACCTCGTCGCCGCGGATGAACAGACGCAGATCCGGCACGCCGATCGCCTCCAAGGTGGCCGCCCGGAACAGTGCGCCGTTGAACAGCGACGCGATGCCGGGCAGCAGGTCCTGAGCAGGATCGGTGCGTAATTCGCTGGTGCGCCTGCGCCATTCGAGGCCACGCCGTAGCGGAAAGGCCAACAACTCCGGGTCGTCGATGTTGCACACCATCGGTGATACCTCGGCCAGGCCGTACTTGTCCGCGCACGCCAGCAGGGTGGCCAGCACTTCGGTGCCGTGCGCGTATCCGTCGTCGTCGGCCAGCCAGATCCAGTCCGCACCGTGTGCCAACGCCAGCAACATGCCCAGCGCGAACCCGCCGGCGCCGCCGAGGTTTCGGCGGGACGGCAGATAGATAGCTGGGACTCGTTGTCCCGCAACGAGATCGCGCACCCGGTTGTCCCCGGAATCGTCGTTGTCGACGACGATCAGTTTGTCCGGTACCCGGGTCTGGCGGCACAGCATGTCGAGCGAGCGTGCGAGTTCCTCGGGGCGCCGGTGGGTGACCACGACGGCGAACACGGATTCAGTCACGCGCGTTCTCGGCGAGGACTTCACGCACGTGCCGGGCCGCGTCCTCGCCCTCGTAGGCGCGCACCACGTCTTCGATTGCGCCGCGTTGTTTGATGACGCCGTGGTCTATCCACATTGCGGTCTTGCACAGCCGGGCCAGGAATTCGTTGGAATGGCTTGCGAATACCAGGATTCCGGACCGCTCCACCAGGCTCTGCAGACGTGACTGCGCCTTCTTGAGGAACTCGGCGTCCACCGCCCCGATGCCCTCGTCGAGCAGCAGAATCTCCGGGTCGATGCTGGTCACCACACCCATCGCCAATCGGACTCGCATACCGGTGGAGTAGGTACGCAGCGGCATGGACAGGTAGTCGCCGAGTTCGGTGAACTCGGCGATCTCGTCGACCTTGGCCAGCATCTGCTTGCGGGTCTGCCCGAGGAACAGGCCACGGATGATGATGTTCTCGTAACCGGAGATCTCCGGGTCCATGCCGATGCCCAGATCGAACACCGGCGCGACCCGGCCGGTCACCTTCGCCCAGCCCCGCGTCGGTTCGTAGATGCCCGAAAGTAGGCGCAGCAGAGTCGATTTCCCGGCGCCGTTGTGCCCGACCAGGCCGACGCGGTCGCCGAGTTCGAGCGACATGGTGATGTCCCGCAACGCCTCGATGACCACCACGTTGGAGGCGTTGCGCCCGATGGCACCGCCCGCCTTGCCCAGGAATGCCTTCTTCAACGAGCGCGACTTGGCATCGAAGATGGGGAACTCCACCCACGCGTCGCGGGTCTCGATGTGCGGGCCGCTCGACACGGTTCTACAGGTACTGGCCGGTGCCGTGCGCGCCGCCGCCTTGGCTCGGCTTTCCGATCCCCGGCGGCAAGGCGCCCTGGCGCATCTGTTCCAGCTGCGCGCGGGCGGCCATCTGCTGGGCGAACAGCGCGGTTTGGATGCCGTGGAACAGGCCCTCCAGCCAGCCGACCAACTGGGCCTGAGCGATGCGCAGTTCGGCGTCCGAAGGCGGTGTGTCCTCGTTGAACGGCAGCGTCAGCCGTTCCAGCTCTTCGCGCAGCTCCGGCGCCAAGCCGTCCTCGAGTTCCCGGATGCTGGTGGCGTGGATGTCGCGCAGCCGCGTGCGGCTGGCGTCGTCGAGCGGCGCGGCCCGCACCTCTTCGAGCAGCTGCTTGATCATGGTGCCGATGCGCATCACCTTGGCCGGCTGCTCGACGAGGTCGGTCAGCGAGCGTTCGTCGGAGTCGTCTTCTGCAGGCTGCATCGCCATCAGGCGCGGATCGACGCCGCCGATGATTTCGATGCCGTCGTCATCGTCGTTGCCCGTACTCAACCCATTCACCGTCCTCGTGCGTGCCTGGTCAGCGGTGTGTCGCCGCGTAGTCGTGCCATTCGTAGATCTGGGCGCCGCCGTTGTCGTAGATCATGGTCCAGTACGGCGACTTGTCCAGTGAGATTAGCCCGTCGGGAATCTTGAACCCGCGCACTGTCGGACCGCTGGCCAGGACGTACCGGATGTTGAGCGCTTTGATCGCCTCGGGGACCCGCTTGTCGGAATCGCCTTTTCTGGCGTAGGCCCAGAAGATGTAGCGGTTGGGTCCCGGGCCCATCTGAACCGGATAGTCGTAGTGCGTCCACAGCGGGTCCAGCCCGGCAACGGCGTACATCCAGGCGGTGCCGTCGACGTTGGAGTTGCCGATCCTGGTGTCGCGCGCGCCGGGCAGATTCGCCAGATAGGCCATGGCGTCCAGGTCCTGCTGATTGACCATGATCTGGTCGTACTTGTCGCCGAACAGGAAACGGTGTCGCGGGAAGTAATGCACCGCGCTGCCCAGCGTGACGGCGAGGATCAGCGCCGCAGTGGCCGTTGTCCAGGCCCGCGGCGACACCTCCCGCTTGACCAGTCGCTTGGCTAGACCCACCACCGCCACTGCGATCGCGACCAGGGCGACGGCCGCCATCAGGTTGAACAATGGCGTCGTGGCCGCCGCGATTCGACGCGGATCCTTGTAGAAGAACTCGCCGAGTAATCCGGCCACCCTCCCGAACGGACCCCACAGCGGCGTGCCTGCGTCGACGTTGATCACGATGAAGAGCAGCCAGACCGCCAGCGGCCACCAGATCTTCTTGACCAGCATGATGAACCCGCCGACGGCGCACAGGAGGCTCAGCCCCCACTGGTAGGGGAAGTCGTTCAGATGCCTGGAGTGCATGAACACGGCATCGAACAGGCCATGCCGCATGCTCAGGTAGGTCAGAAACGAGTGACCGGCGATGATGTCTTCCTGCTTGGTGACGCTCAAGAACTGCGGCAGCAGGATCAGCCCGGCTGCGGCGCCGACGCCGGCCAGGGTCAGCAGATCAACCAGCCGGCTCTTCGCGGGGTGCCACAGGCATTCGAACAGCCACCACGCGCCCACCAGCAGCACGGTGATGATGCCGCCGGTGATGTGCACCGAGAAGACGCCGACCAGGGCCAGCACCGCCACCGGGATGCGGTCCCAGTGCCGGACCGTGGAGGTGATCAGCGCCATGGCCGGGATGGCCACCCCGTAGGCCGCCAGATTCGGCATGGCGGCGGTGTCGAACTCCACATAGGGCACCGCGGTGAACGACGCCGACAACGCCGCCGCCGTCGCCGCGGTCGCGGCGGTCACCCATTGGCTGGCGCGCAGCCGCAGCGCCTTCCACGTGAGCACCGCCGCGCTGACCGGAAACAGCCAGATCGCGGCCCCAAGCGAGGTCAGCGTGTAGCCGGTGGCGGCCGCCGCGCCGGACAGCTGGCACAGCACCGCGGTCAGCGCGTGGAACACCGACGGGTAGTACAGCAACGCGTGGGTCTCGACGTTGCGCAGCTCGCCCATGTGCGTGGGCGACGCCTGGCCGGTCTCGAGGATCCAGCGCACTTCGTTGGCGTGCCAGACCGCATCCCAGGTGCTGGGGATCGACTGCCAGTGCGGTATGCCGGCGAAGGCCGCCCAGCCGATCAGCACCACCCCCAACACCACCCCGGCCGCGACCAGCAGGCCGGGGCCGAAGCTCACCTCGCCGGCCTCGGCCACCCCGTCGCGGAAGCGGGCCAGCAGCAGGGTCGCGACCGTCGCCAAGACGCAGACGACGGCCAGCGCGGCCAGCGCCGTCCAGCCGTTCCAGGGGATGCCGAGGGCACCGTACGGGACGATCGCCAGGGCCACCACGCCGTAGGTCAGCGGCGGGCCGACCGCAATCGCGACAGGCCAGTTCAGCTGCGCGATACGTGCGACGATGGCACCCGGTGCGATCAGCAGGATCAGTGCGATCAGCGTTCCGAACCACAAGCTCACTCGACTAGTATGGCTGGCCGGGTGCACCCGCTCGGGAGGCCGTAACGGCCGGAACGTCTCTGGCGCACCCGCTACCGACCATTCGTTCGCAAAATGGCGAATGCATCCGAGAGCCCTAAGGTGGCTGGCATGGCCTACGACGTCGCCCGGGTGCGTGGACTGCACCCGTCGCTCGGTGACGGGTGGGTCCACTTCGATGCGCCGACCGGCATGCTGATTCCCGACTCGGTCGCCACCACCGTGTCGACGGCTTTCCGCCGGGCAGGCGCCAGCACGGTCGGGGCGCACCCGTCGGCCCGGCGCAGCGCCGCGATCCTGGAAGCGGCCCGGGAGGCGGTGGCCGACCTGGTGAATGCCGATCCGGGTGGCGTGGTGCTGGGCTGTGACCGCGCGGTGTTGCTGTCGGCACTGGCCGATGCGTCGTCCGCGCGCTCCGGGCTGGGTTATGAGGTGGTCGTCAGCCGGCTGGACGACGAGGCGAACATCGCTCCTTGGCTGCGCGCGGCGCACCGGTACGGCGCCAAAGTCAAGTGGGCCGAGGTCGACATCGAGACCGGTGAACTGCCGACCTGGCAGTGGGAGAGTTTGGTCGGCAAGTCGACCCGGCTGGTTGCCGTGACGTCGGCGTCGGGCTCGCTGGGCACCGTCACCGACCTGCGCGCGATGACCAAGCTGGTGCACGACGTCGGCGGCCTGGTGGTGGTCGATCACTCCGCCGCCGCGCCGTACCGGTTGTTCGATATCAAGGAAACCGACGCCGATGTGGTGACGGTGAACGCGGTGGGCTGGGGCGGACCGCCCATCGGGGCGATGGTGTTCCGCGACCCGGCCCTGATCAACACCTTCGGTTCGGTGTCCACCGACTCCTACGCCAGCGGTCCGGCACGACTGGAGGTCGGCGTGCACCAGTTCGGCCTGCTGGCCGGAGTGGTGGCCAGCGTCGAATATCTGGCCTCACTGGACGAGTCGGCTCGGGGCAGCCGACGGGAACGGCTGTCGGTGTCGATGCACTCCGCGTCGGCATATCTGAATCGGATCTACGACTATCTGATGACGTCGCTGCGGTCGCTGCCGCTGGTGATCCCGCTCGGCCGTCCCGAGGCGCGGATACCGGTGGTCAGCTTCGTCGTCAACGAAGTGCCGGCCGACCGGGTGGTCCAGCGGTTGGCGGACAACGGCATTCTGGCGATCGCCAACGCCGGGTCCCGGGTGCTCGACGTGTTGGGTGCCGACGACATCGGCGGTGCTGTCACGGTCGGACTGGCGCACTACTCGACGATGGCCGAGGTCGACCAGTTGGTGCGGGCGCTGGCGTCGCTGGGCTGAGCCCGGGCTAGACGGTCAGCAGGATCTTGCCAAAAGTCTTGCCCGACACCATCAATTGATGAGCCTCCGCCGCCTGCTCGATGGGCATCCGGGTGCCGATCACCGGCCGGACCGCGCCGCTGGCGAACATCGGCCACACCGATGCCGTCACCGCCTCGACGACGGCACTCTTGCTGTTCGGCCCGCTGACCGGACGAGCCCGCAACGTGGTGCCGACGACCCGCGCGCGCTTGGTCAGCAGCTTGCCCAGGTTCAGTTCGGCTTTCACCCCGCCCTGCATGCCGATCACGATCAGCTGCCCGTCGGTGGCCAAGGCGTCGATGTTGCGGTCCAGGTAGGCCGCACCCATGATGTCGAGGATCACGTTCGCACCTCCCTGCTCCTGCAACCGCGCCACGAAGTCGTCGTCTTTGTAGGAAATGGTGATCTCGGCGCCCAGCTCTCGGCAGAGTTCCAGTTTCTCCGGTGACCCGGCGGTGACCGCGACCCGCGCTTCCAGCGCGCGCGCCACCTGAATGGCGTGGGTCCCGATGCCGCTGGCACCGCCGTGCAGCAGCACGAGCTGGCCGGGACCGAGGCGGGCGGTCATGACCAGGTTCGACCACACCGTGCACGCCACTTCCGGTATCCCGGCGGCGTCGATGAGGTCGACGCGTTCGGGAACCGGCATCACCTGTCCCGCCGGCACCGCGACGTATTCGGCATAGCCGCCGCCGGCGAGCAATGCGCAAACCTCTTGCCCGACAGACCAATTGGCAACATCGGAGCCGACTTCGACGACCGTGCCGCTGACCTCCATGCCGATGATCTCGCTGGCACCCTTCGGCGGCGGATACTTGCCGGCGGCCTGCAGCACGTCGGCGCGGTTGACGCCGGCCGCGGCGACCTTGATCAGTACCTCGCCCGGGCCGGCAGCCGCATCGGGGACGTCCTGCCAGGCCAGCTGCTCTGCGGATTCGGCGACGATGGCACGCATGTCGTCACGCTAGTCTTGTCGGCGGTGGCGTGGCAGAGCGGCCTAATGCACTCGCCTTGAAAGCGAGAGACGGCTAAAACCGTCCGGGGGTTCAAATCCCTCCGCCACCGCTTTTTCCGACGCCGATCAGTGCAGCGTCGGCGCGTACCGCAGCACCGCGGCGATCCCGTCCGCAGGATCGATCCGCTCGTCAGTGCGGACCAGCGCAGCGCCTGTCGAGATGGCGAGCAACGGCAGGGCTTCGTCGGCGCGCAGCGTTTTCTCCGGTGCCGCGCCCTGCTCGGACAGCACGTTGGCGTCCGGTGCCACGGTGGTCATGTCCGCATCGGCAACCACGGTCGCGTCGCCGATGTCTCCTACGATCAGCGTCTCGACGGCACCTTGGCGCAGCGCGGAGCACACGGCACCCAGACCTTCGGCCGCACGACCGGATTCCCGGCCGATCTCGGCGGCGAACCGTTCCGCGGCGTCGTCGATCATCCTGAGCCGCCGCTTTACGAACCAGGCTTCGATCTGGCCCTGGACCTCGGCGGAGTCGTGCCCGCTGTTTCGTGCTCCCACTTCGAGCGCCAGCGCGCGCTCGCCGACCCGTTCCGGGAACGCGGCAAGCAGGTCCGAACGTGAGCGCACTTCGCCGACCACGAACACGGTGTCGGCCGACATCTCGTCCACCCATTCGGTGACGCGGTCGGCCACCGCGCGGATGTTCTTGCGGGCAGCTTCCTCGGTGCGCTGTTGCGGGTCGCCGTAGCCGGCGTTCTCGGCACCGGACGCCTTGTGCACCGGATAGCCGCCGCCGTCGACGGTCTCGGTTTCGAAGACACCGTCGACGTGGGTGGTGATGTCGGCACCGGTGTGATCCACCTCGACCAACACATACGCCGGGGTCTCAAAGCCGTGCTCGACGATCGGCACGATATAAGGCAGGTCGGAGACACGGATCAGAGTCGTGGCGGTCGGGCGCAGCAGGTGTTCGTTGATCACCACCCCGTCGGTGCCGGCGACCAGCGCGCGACCGCTCCAGCCGATCGGCGGGCGCAGATCCATCACCGCTTTCTCGAGGTCGCCGATCACCGATTCGACGACGTCGCGGGCCTCCAGTTCCTCACGGACGGCCCGCCACCGGAGCTCGAGCTGCGCCTCGGCGTCGTGCGTGTTGTGTGTGTCTTCGAAGTACACCGACACGAATGGGCCGGAGGTGTCCAGCAGGGGACGAAAGCGTTCGGAATCCATCCCCTCTAGATGCCCGCGCACATCCCGAACAAACGCAGTTCAAATCTGCGGGATCGAATCGGCGATGGTGTCCATCAGCGCGGTGTAGCGCTTGATCTCCGGGTCCTTGCCGGGTTTTCCGCTGCTGATCACCCCGGCGGCCAGGCCGCGCGCCGGGTCCGCCCAGATCGCGATGTTGGCCAGCCCGAGGTTGCCGAACGCCGTCGCGGCGTTGCGGCCGAACGGTCCGAACCGGTCGGTGCCCAGCATGAAGCCGGTTCCCCACCGGGCGGGCTGCAGGCCCACCGCGAAGTCGGGCCGCAGCCGCCGCGCCTCCTGCACGGCGCCGTACATGCGTTCCGGGCTGATGACGCGCACGCCGTCGAGTTCCCCGCCCCGTCGCCAGATCTCGGCGAACCGCGACAATTCGTCCGCGGTGGAGACGGTGTTGGAGGACGGCACCACGGTCGTCAGGAACGCCCGCGTGTTGGTGTACGGGATGATCTCGTGCACCGTTCCGCCGACCGCCTTGCGGAAGATCGCCGCGATCACCGGCGGCAACGGTTTGCCGGTCGGGTGACTCGGGGCGACCAGCGGCACGTCCTGCGGGGCGACGCCGAAGTTGGTCCAGCGGAAGCCCAGCGGCTCGAGGATCTCACTGGCCAGGACATCGCGGATGTCTTTGCCGGTGGCCGCGTAGACGATTTCGCGCATGAGCGGTCCCCAGGTCAGCGCGTGGTAGATGTGCACGCGTCCCGGCCGGTACAGCGGGCGCAGTTTGCCCAGCTGCTCCTGGGCGTATTCGTGGTCGTCGGCGCGTTTGAGGTCCGGCCGGGGCCCGGTGGGGAAGGGGACGCCCGCGCTGTGGTTCAGCACGTGCCGGATGGTGGTCCGGTCCTTACCGTGGCTGGTGTAGCTGGGGATGTATTGACACACCCGGTCGTCCAGGGTGAAGACTCCGCGTTCGACGAGCATGTGCACGACGGTCGCGGTAATGCCTTTGGACGCCGAGTAGACGCAGAACGGTGTGTCGGTGCTGACGGGGACTTTCTCGGCGTCGGGTGCGTCGGTCGGGGCGTTTCCCCAGCCGTGGCCGATGGCACGGTTGAGCACCACCCGGCCGTTGCGCCGGATGCACAGCTGGATGGCCGGGTGCATGCCGGCCCGATACCAGTGCCTGGCCGCCTGCCAGATCCGGTCGATGCCAGCCCTGTCGATCTCGGAGTGGTCCTCGTCGCCGATCGCCGTCACGGCGTCCAGGTCGGACGGGACCCGAATTCTGCCGTCTGGTGTCGGGCTCATGTGGCCACAGCCTAGCTTTGAGCCCATGCTCACGCGCGCACGCTATGTCGAGGTGATCCTGCTGGTGTTCGGCTTCTACTCCGTTGGCCTGGGACTGTTCATGGCGGTGGCGCCGGGAACCTTCTTCCACACCCTCGGGGCGTTCGGGGTACGCAACACCCACTACATCTTCGACAACGCCTCGTTCGAGTTCCCGCTGGGCTTATTGCTGCTCGGCGCGCTGCGCTGGCCGTCCTGGCGGGTGCCTGCGCTGGCCTTCGCCACCGCGCACTGGGCGCTGCACGCGGTCAGCCACCTGGTGGACACCAAGCATCACGCCGGGGCAGCCGTGGGCTGGCTGGAGTTCGCCGGGTTGGTAATCGCCACCGGTTGGCTCGCTGTTGCCCTGCGCCTGAGTCTTATTCGCCGGTGAACTGCGGCGGGCGCTTGGCGAACGTGGCCGAGATGCCCTCGGTCAGGTCTTTGGACGGCAGGAACGCCGCGTTCCAGGTGGCGACGTAGCGCAGGCTCTCCGATACCGCCGCGATGCGCTGCTGGTCCAGGACGTCCTTGATGCCGTGCACGGTCAGCGGCGGGTTGGCGGCGATCTCGGCGGCGGTGGCGTGCGCGGCGACCAGCGTGGCGTCGGCGTCGGCGTACACGTCGTTGACCAGGCCGATCTTCTCGGCGCGGGCGGCGTCGATGTCTTTGCCGGTCAGCGCGAGCTCGCGCAGGTGCCCGTCGTTGAGGATCAGCGGCAGCCGGGCCAGGCTGCCCACGTCGGCGACGATCGCCAGCTTGACCTCACGCACCGAGAACTTCGCGTCGGCGCTGGCGTAGCGGATGTCCACTGCCGAAATCAGGTCGACGCCGCCGCCGATGCACCAGCCGTGAACCGCGGCGATGGTGGGCGTCCGGCAGTCGGCGACGGCGGTGATCGCGCCCTGCATCCGCTTGATCTCCCGGTGGAACACCGCGCGCGGACCGGCCAGCGCGTCGCCGGACAGCAGCGGCGTGAACGACCCGCCCATCGCCGGCACGTCCAGGCCGTAGCTGAAGTTGCGGCCCGAGCCGGTCAGCACGATCGCCCGCACTTCGGGGTCGGCGTCCAGCGCCGGGAACAGCTCGGGCAACTCCGACCAGAACGCGGGTCCCATCGCGTTGCCTTTGCCCGGGCCGATCAGCGTCACCTGCGCGACCTGGTCTTTGATCTCGACGGTGACGGATTCGTATGTATCGGCCATAGCCGAGACCGTAGCGTGACGGGTATGCCCTCAGACTTGCGACCCGGCCCGGATTCTCCGCCTACCGACGAGCTGGCCAGCGCCGAAGCAACCCTCGCGGTGCTCCAGCAGGTGCTGCACCCGATCAGCCGCGAGGACAGCGCCAAGCAGACGCCGTGCGCGGAGTTCGACGTCAAGCAGCTGACCCGGCACCTGCTCAATTCGATCGTGTCGCTGGGCGGCATGGTCGGGGCGGACATCTCGGTGCCGCAGGACACCGACTCGGTGGAGGCGCTGGTGGTCAGCGCGTCCCGTCCGGCCCTGGACGCCTGGCACAAGCACGGTCTGGACGGCGAGGTGCGGTTGGGCACGAACCCGATGCCGGCCCGGGTCGCGGTCGCGGTGTTCTCGATCGAATTCCTGGTGCACGGTTGGGATTACGCGGTGGCGGTGGGTCACGACGTGCACGCCCCGGACTCGCTGTCGGAGTACGTGCTCGGGCTGGCGCAGCAGATAATCCGCCCGGAACAGCGCGGTGCAGCCGGTTTCGATCAGCCCGTCCCGGTGCCGGCGGATGCGTCGCCGTTGGACCGGCTGGTCGCTTTCACCGGACGCGACCCGGGTTGGTCCGCGCCGAGCGTGTAACTACTGCGAAAAACTTGCCGTTTTTTCGCAGTGGCGGCACGCTCGGCGACGAACGCCGAAGCGGCTAGACCCGTTCCAGGTAGAAGTAGTAGTACCGACCGCCGTCCAGGACGCCTTTGCCGTTCATGATGCCCATCACCGCGTCGTCGTCGATCTTCTTGAAGTGGTCGTGGACGGGAGCGCCGTCGTAGACCATCGTGGCGGTCACCTCGCCGCGGAATTCCTCCAGCCACAGGCTGGCCTCGCCGTTCATCCGCTCGACGTTGGAGTATTTGTTCCCCTCGGCGTCCAGGCAGACCAACGGCTGCACGTCGGTGACCGACTTGAAGGTCTTGCCGAACCAGTTGATCTTGGCCAGGGACCCGACGGCGCGGTGGGCGGTGACGAATTCGCCGCCCTCCCATTCACCGAGCATGCCGTCGACGGTCGCGGGCTCGAGTGTCGCCCAGAAATCGTCGAGTTCGGCGTCCGGGATGACGCCGTCGCGTTCCTTGAATTCGGTGAACTGCTTGCGGGCAACACTCATCGTGCGTCTCCTCCAATCCAGCCGCGGGCGAACCGCAGCAGGGCGTCGTTCTCGGATGGGTCGGCGGTCACCGTGACCCGGACACCGTCGGTGCCGTAGGGGCGGACCACGATCAGCGCGTTGGCGGCCTGCTGTACGAAGTCGCGGGTGCGGGGGCCCAGTGGCAGCCAGACGAAGTTGGCCTGCGACGACGGCAGCGTGAAGCCGGCGTCCCGCAACTCCGCGCTGACCCGTCGACGTTCGGCGACGACGGCGTCGGTGCGGGCCAGCAGTTCGTCGGAGGCGTCCAGCGAGGCGATCGCCGCGGCCTGCGAGACGCTCGTCGCGGTGAACGGCACGTAGACCTGGTCGAGTGCGGTGATCACGTCGGGGTGGCCGATCGCGTAACCCACCCGCAGCCCCGCCAGCCCGTAGGCCTTGGAGAAGGTGCGCAGCACGACGACGTTGTCGTGCGCGCGCACGAGTCCCAGGCTGTCCGGCGCCATGCCGTCGCGGATGTACTCGACATAGGCCTCGTCGATGACGATCAGGATGTCCGACGGCACGGCCTCGACGAACCGGCTCAGCGCGTCCGGGTCGACGACGGTGGACGTCGGATTGTTGGGGTTGCAGACGAAGATCAGCCGGGTGCGCTCGGTGACCGCGGCCCGCATCGCGTCCAGGTCGAAGGTGTGGTCGGTCAGCGGGATCTGGACCGGTATGGCGCCGGCGACCTGGACCTGCGGCGGGTACAGCTCGAAGCTGCGCCACCCGAAGATCACCTCGTCGCCCACCGACGCGGTGATCTGCACCAACTGCTGGCACAGGCTGACCGAACCGCAGCCGACGGCGACGTGCTCGGGTGCGAAGTCGGGACCGATATGACGGGCCAGCGCGGCCTTGAGCTGTACGCATCCGTTGTCCGGGTACCGGTTGATCAGCTCGGTGGCGTTCCCGATGGCGGCGCGGACGCTGGGCAGCGGGCCGAACACCGTTTCGTTGCTGGCCAGTTTGATCGCGCCCGGCACGGTCTTGCCGGGAACGTAAACTGGCAGCCCGGCCAGCGCGGGCCGCAGGCGGGCGGTCACTTCGACAGCATATGACGCGGCTGTGTACGCTATGCCTCCGGCGGCTCCGGGTTCCGGGGTCGGGTACCCTTTGGAAGGCCATGGAGGCGTGCCAGAGCGGCCGAATGGGGCTCACTGCTAATGAGTTGTTCCCCTCAAAGGGAACCGGAGGTTCAAATCCTCTCGCCTCCGCCACGCAACACCCGCTGTACAACTAAAGACCGGCGCCCGTAGCTCAACGGATAGAGCATCTGACTACGGATCAGAAGGTTAGGGGTTCGAATCCCTTCGGGCGCGCTGCATTTCGTCCTCGACGTAAAACCATCGCCCGGCCCGCCGCTCGAACCGGCTGCGTTCGCGCATCTCGTCAACCCGCCCGTCGAACTCGAAGCTGGCAACGAACTCCACTACCTCGTCGCCGACATCGGTCACCCGTAGCCGCGTCCACCTGATCCGGGGATCGATAGCGACGTCCGGAGGCCGCGTCCGCGGATGCCAGGTCCGGAACACATAGTCGGCGTCGCCGCGGGCATATGCCGAGTACCTCGACCGCATCAATTCCTCCGCCGTGCGGGCCTGCCGATCGCCGTGATGCAACGGTCCGCAACACGCCGGATAGCCGGCGCCGCTGCCGCACGGACACTCGGGCCCGAGCAGTTCGGTCATTCGGCCAACTTAGTCGGTTGATAAAGACTGGCTGAATCGATAGCTCTGACCCCTGTACGACACCTAAAATCCGACTGGTGTTCACTGACCACGCGCGACGACCGCAGTTGCGTGCCCGGTCGGCGCCGAGCTGGGTCACGGTCGTCGTCGTGGCGGGTACGGCGCTGCTGGTGGGTCTGCAGATCGTCGCCAGCTGCTGGGGTTTCCAGGGTCCGCTACACAGCCTGATCAGCGACTACATCGCCACCCCGAAGTCGACAACGGTCTCGTGGGTCGGGCTGGCCGTGGGCATCGTGGGTGTGTCCACCCGATGCCGGATCTGGGCGTTGTCGCTAGCCGTGGCGCTCGACGTCGTCTTTGCTGCGGAGCGCTGGCTGCGCGGTGCGGCGTTGACGTTCGGCAACGGACCGATGATCGTGCTGACCGGGCTGGTCTTCGTGGCATGGTGGCGCTGGACGGGCGTCCGGCGCGCGACCGCCCTGCACGGGATCGCCCTCGGCTTCCTGGTGATCATGGCGACCAAGGTCGGCGACACCTGGTTGCGCATCACCGCTGTCGTCCGGCCGACGGTTCTCGACGAATACGCCTTCCTTGCCGATCACGCGCTCGGGCAACCGTCGTGGTTGGTCGGTCGGCTGTTCGAGGCGGGCGGCCCGGTTCTCACCGCCGTGCTGCACTGGGTGTACATCGAGTTGCCTCTCGCCGCCATGGTCGTCGTGGTCTATCAACTGCGCCACGTCAACTCCGCCGGCTGGCCGCGCCACTTCCTGGTGCGGACGTTTCTGATACTCGGCCTGGTCGGACCGTTGATCTATGTGGTGTTTCCGGTGGTCGGCCCGGAGTTCGCCTTCGGCCCCGCCGGCAGCGGCTTCCAGGTCGGCGACTTCTGGCCCCACACCCTGCCGCGGATCCTGTCGCCGCAGGCAATAGCGTTCGACGAGCTGACGGCGCGTAACTGCATGCCGTCGATGCACACCGCCTGGGCGCTGGCCGTGTTCCTGCATTCCCGCGGCGGTCCGCGCTGGCTGCGGTGGGGAGGCGCGTTCTGGCTGGTGGGAACCGTCGTGGCGACGCTTGGTTTCGGCTATCACTACGGCGTGGATCTGATCGCGGGTGCGGTGTTGTGCCTGACGTTGGAGTCGGCCTTGCGCGAGCCGGTGCGAGGCAACAAATGGTCGCGCCCGGCGTTGGTCGGCTCCGGTGTGGCTTTTCTGGCGGTCCTGCTGGCGTGCTGCCGGTTCCTGGCACCGGCGATGGCGCGCCATCCGGCGTTCTCCGGCGCCCTCCTGGTCGCGGCGATGGTGCTCTTCAGCCTCGGTTTCTACGCCGTTTTCCTCGGCGCCGGGAACGCAGTCCTGTCAGGCCCGGGTCTCGATCATGCCGAGGGCACGCTCGAACAGGTGCACCGTGGCGGCGTGCAGCATGTCGCCGACCGCCTTCTCGGCCTTGCCGGCACACGCGCGCGCCAGCGTGCCTTCGATCACGATGCCGAGCTTGAAGCAGGCCAGCACGGTGTACCAGGTGATGTTCGACAGGTCCCGGGTGGTGTTCGCGGCGTAGCGCTGCACGAGGTCGTCGGTGCTGGCCAATCCGTCGGTCCCGCCCAGGGCGTGGCTGAAGACCGCTGACCCGTCGTCCTGCCGCCAGGTCGCCAGCAGCCAACCGAGATCCAGCAGCGGGTCGCCGATGGTGGACATCTCCCAGTCGCAGATAGCCACCACCTCCGGGCCGGTGCGGGAGAACATCACGTTGGCCGCGTGGTAGTCGCCGTGCATGATGCCGGGTTTCCAGCTCGTCGGTCGGTTGCTCTCCAGCCAGCCCGCGATCTCGTCGATGCCCGGGATGTCCGGGCCGGGGTAGCCCTCGTACTCCTGGTAGGACTCCAGCTCCGAAAGCCACCGCGGCACTTGACGTTCCAGGAATCCCTCCGGCTTACCGAAGTCGGCGAGCCCGGCGGCGACGTGGTCGACCGCGCCGAGCTTGGCCAGCGCGTCGGCCATCGACAGACCCATGCCGAACCGCACCGCGGCGTCACCGGCATGCAGCGGCGGCAAACCCTCGCCGGCGTTGAAACCGTCGATGGGTTCCATCAGGTAGAAGACCGCGTCGCCGAGCACGGCGGTGTCGGCGCACGTGGCGATCAAGCGCGGATGTGGCACGTCGGTGCCCGCCAGCCCGGCGAGCACCTTGGTTTCCCGCAGTATCACGCTGTTGGTGCGGGCGCGCAGGTGCTGAGGACCCCGACGCAGCACATAGGACCGGCCCGACCTGGCGAAGCGCAACATCACGTTCTGCGTCCCGCCGGTGATGGGGGCGACGTCTTGCAACGGCCCTTCGCCCAGGCCCTGCTCGGACATCCACCGGGCTACCGCATCCAAATCGACGGCGGTCATTTGGTGCGCGGGGTGTGTCGGGCCGGACCGTCGGCGTCGGGCAGATCGTCGAGACCCTCGACGAACACCGCGCGGATCTCCTGCTTGCCGCGCGCCTGGCCATGATCGGCGAACACTTCCTGCGGCGTACGAGCCATGCTGCTCCTTTGCAACTTGTCGACCGTCTGCCAAAAGCGTAGGGGACCCTTGCCGAACCTCCGCACGCGCCGATCCGGCTTTAGGCGCCGCCGGCCGCCTGCCGATGATCAACGCGGCCTTAAGATGTTGTGTCCGAATGGGTTTCGTGCGCGCTATGTCGAGGACGGGAGTTTTTCCACTGTTTTCTTGATCTCAGCGATCGCATCCACCGGCGTGAGGTCCTGGCCCGCATCGTTCTTCCCGAGCTGCGGCCAGCCGGCACCCTCGGGTCCGCGTAGCTGATCCCAGATCTCGCGCACCTTGGTCAACAGTTCGCGTTGTTCCTCGTCACTGAGCGCCATCAACGGTCCTCCGTTCGTCGCGATGCCGCATGCGGCGGCAAATTGTTGCGGTGTCAGTCCATTCGCGGAGTTCATGTCGCACCTGCCGAATGGTGGCGCACCTTGGGGCAGATTCGGGCTGTACCCCTGGCCGTCGGTGTATTGGTGGGCGACCTGACCGGGCAGATTCGGATTGGACCCGTAACCGGCTGCCACCACCCGCAGACCCGGCGGTCGCACCGGCCACATGTTGAAGAAGTCGTAGGCGTTGGCGTATCCAATAATTCGCGCCGCCGATCCCGCGTATTCGGCCAGATTCCAGTACAACTGGTTGATCCAGCCCGACCCGTCGCCCGGCGGATTGCCGCCTGACTCGACGTCGAGCATCAACGACACCCGCGGATGCAACCCGCCTTGGGCGTCGATCATCGAGCATACGGTGTTGGCGTTGGCCAGCCAGTTCGGCCGGACGTAGGTGTAGACGATGCCGAAAGTCATTAGGCCGCTGTCCAATGCGGTGCGCATCCACGCGTAGTTGCGCGCGAAGTTGTGGTCCCGATAGGTGCCGTCGCAGACGCGAATCGACAGCACCTGATACGGATACGAGTCATCCACCGGCACTTGATATTCCGAGACGTCCGCGAACAGCGTGTCGGGCACGGCGCCGCTAACCTCCTTGGCTGCAAGGGTTGTCGCATCATGCTACCGATCCCGATCACGGGTGCCGGCGACTATCCTGGTCGCTATGGCCGATCGACCGGCGCGGGTTGCTGACGTACACGAATTGGCCGCGTCGATGCCTCATGTCAAGCGCATCGAGGGCCCGAAGGGCAACTCCATTTACCAGGTGGGCGGCAAGTCGTTCGTGTTCTTCCGCACCCCTCAGCCCGACTGCGCCGATCCGCAGACCGGCGCACGCTATGCCGACGTGATCATGCTGTGGGTGGACTCTGAGAGCGACAAGCTCGCGCTGGTACAGGATCCCGGGTCGCCGTTTTTCACCACTCCCCGCTTCGACGGGCATCCGTCGGTGTTGGTTCGGGGCAGTCGGTTGAGTGAAATCGGCGTCGCCGAATTGCGCGAGTTGGTGGCCGACGCGTGGTTGTCGCGCGCATCGAAAAGACGCGCCCAGATCTGGCTCGCCGATCGACTCGGTTAGTGCGCCGCCGGACCCCATTCATGTTTAGACACAGGTCCGACGGGCAACGCTCATCACACGTCAAATTGGTTTCGGGATCAATGGAGGTAACTATGGTGCGCGGTCGCGGAATACTCGGTGCAATTGTGCTGGTGTGGCTGCTCATCGGAGTCCTCGCGACCTGGCAGCGCGGATACTTCAAAGGCGAGGCCACCAGTTGTGCTTCAGCGGGAACCGTTGCGGTAACGGTGATTGCAGGCCCGCTGAATTACATGGGCGTAAATCCAAAAGTGACGAATTGCCATACGCCACGTTTGCCGGAACCCAGTGCGATGCAATCAATCGATCACATCCCTGCTCTGTAAAGGAAATGTCATGATTCTCGTCGGCGCAATCTTGCTCATCTTAGGATTTGTCTTCAGCGTGAAAGTGCTGACGGTCCTCGGAGTCGTCTTGCTGGTCATCGGCGCGGTGATGTGGGCCTTGGGCTCGGTCGGTCGTCCGGTGGCCGGACGGCGTAACTGGTACTGACTTCTTCGTCGATAGAACGGTCGCGTGATCGCAGCAGCGGTCGCGCGACCTTTCTAGTTTCGCCGCGTCGTTTCACAGCTGACACACAGTGACGCCATAGCTTCGCCCTATCGGCCTGAGCGGATACTGGAACGCGTGGCGTCTCCCAGAACCTCCGTCGAGCGGGTCGTCATGTGCCGCACCGACGGTCAACCGGTCACCGTGCTCGTGGTCGACGACGAACCCGTGCTCGCCGAGATGGTCTCGATGGCCCTGCGGTACGAGGGCTGGAATATCGCAACCGCCGGCGATGGTTCGTCGGCCATCGCAACCGCTCGCGCCGAACGACCCGACGTCGTGGTCCTCGACGTGATGCTGCCGGACATGAGCGGCCTGGACGTCCTGCGGAAGTTGCGGCAAGACAATCCGCGCCTTCCGGTGCTGTTGCTCACGGCCAAGGACGCGGTGGAGGACCGCATCGCCGGATTGACCGCCGGCGGAGACGATTACGTCACCAAACCGTTCAGCATCGAAGAGGTGGTGCTGCGGTTGCGTGCCCTCTTGCGACGCACCGGGGTAACCACCGTCGACAGCGGCGCGCAACTCGTCGTCGGGGATCTCGTGCTCGACGAAGACAGCCACGAAGTCTCGCGCGCCGGCGAACCGATTACGTTGACCTCCACCGAGTTCGAGCTGCTGCGGTTCATGATGCGAAACGCCAAGCGGGTGCTGAGCAAGGCGCAGATCCTGGACCGGGTATGGAGTTACGACTTCGGCGGCCGGTCCAACATCGTCGAGCTCTACATCTCCTACCTGCGCAAGAAGATCGACAGTGGTCGCGAACCGATGATCCACACGCTGCGCGGCGCGGGGTATGTCCTCAAGCCGGCGCGCTAGGCCGCCGCGCGAGTGGTCGCTGCGACTGCGGCTGCTGGTGGGTCAGGTCGCCGTGCTGGCCATCGTCTGTGTCGGGATCACGGTGGCCACCGAACTCGCGCTGCGACATCATCTGCTGGCGCAACTCGACAGCCAACTCAGCGGCACCTCGTACCGCTCGTCGCTGATGTACCCCGAGTCGCGCCGCCACGAACCCCGCTATGTCAAGACCGGTCCTGGTCCTAGGTTCCTCGATGCCCCGGGACAACCGGCGGGCATGGTCGCCGCCGTTGTCAGCGACGGCGAAACGGTGGACGCGGGATATCTGACCGGCAGTGGTGCCCGGGACGCCCTGACTCCGACGGCCAAGGCGCAGCTGGAGCAGATCGCCGGTAGCCGTACGCCGGTGACGTTGAATCTCGACGGCCTGGGTCGTTACCGGGTGGTGGCGGCCCCGAGCCGCAATCGGGCCGACGTGATCGTCACCGGCCTGTCCATGTCCAATATCGACGCCACCGAACTTCGGATGCTGGTCATCTTCGGCATTGTCACCGTCGTGGCGCTGGTGGCCGCGACCACCGCCGGCGCGGTGATCATCCGGCGGGCATTGGCGCCGCTGCGGCGGGTGGCACAAACCGCGACCGAAGTCGTCGATCTGCCGCTGGACCGCGGTGAAGTCGAACTTCCGGTGCGGGTGCCCGAATCCGATGCCAACCCCGAAACCGAAGTGGGCCAGCTCGGTTCGGCGCTCAACCGGATGCTCGACCACATCGCCGCAGCGTTGTCGACGCGGCAGGCCAGCGAGACCCGGGTGCGCCAATTCGTCGCCGACGCCAGCCACGAACTGCGCACCCCGCTGGCCGCGATCCGCGGCTACACCGAACTCGCCCAGCGCATGGGTGACGACCACGCAGCCGTGGAGCACGCCATGAGCCGGGTCGCCTCCGAGACCGAGCGGATCACCCGCCTGGTCGAGGACCTGCTGTTGTTGGCCCGGCTCGACTCGGGCCGGCCGCTGGAGCGCGAACCGGTGGATCTGTCGCGTCTGGCGGTCGACGCTGTCAGTGATGCGCACGTCGCCGGACCGGATCACCAGTGGGAACTCGACCTGCCCCCCGAACCGGTGCTGGTGGTGGGTGACGACGCGCGGTTGCACCAGGTGCTGGCCAATCTGCTTGCCAACGCCCGCGTCCACACCAGCGCCGGCACCGTTGTCACCACCCGGTTGAGCACAGAGCCGAATCACGTCCTGCTACAGGTCATCGACGACGGCCCCGGGATCCCGGCGGCACAGCAGACGGAGGTGTTCGAGCGATTCGTGCGCGGCGACAGCTCGCGCTCACGTAAAGCCGGCAGCACCGGGCTGGGCCTGGCGATCGTCTCCGCCGTCGTCCGAGCCCACAACGGCACGATCACGGTGAACAGCTCGCCCGGTCATACCGAGTTCGCGGTGCGGTTGCCCGGCAATGTCTCTTAGCGGCCGGCAACCGCCCGCGCCCTCGCCTCAGATCGTCAGCCCGAGCAGGTGACGTTGATCTCGAACGACTTCTTGACCGGCTGCATGGGGTTGGCCATGTCCACGCCGGTGGCGGTGCCGCTGATCTTGTAGGAGTTGCCGTTCTTGGTCGCCTCTGCCTTGGCGTCAGGTGTCCCGGGGGCGTAGCCGAGGGAAACCCCGTTGACGTTGCCGAGCGCGACCGACTTCACCTCGGGAGGGTTGGCGTCGGAGAGCACCGCGCCGATACCGGTGGCCGAGCCGCCGATCGCGATGTTGACGGTGCCGCCCGCATTGGTGCATACCGTCGTCCCGGTCACGTTCTGGTCCTGGCCGTCGATGAGGACCTTGGTGCCGGAAGCGCCGCCGCCTCCGCTGGCTGCCGACGAAGAACTGCTGCTGCTCGACTTTGGCTTGTCACTCGAACAACCCGAAACACCCGCGACCAGAATGGCCGCTCCGGCCACCGCGACCGTCAGTCCACGCTTCACCTGTGCTCCTTTGCCCAATGAAACGGCCCGTCTTCAGTGCGGTCCGCCACGGCAGTATGCGCGGAAAGTGGACTGAATTGCTAGGCAGAACGAAAAAGATTTTCCTCTTTCTGGCGTCCCGCGAGGGTGGAAAGGTAGGACCGATGGACCACAAGCCCCCTACCGCAGTCATCGAGTCGGCGCACGGCAAGCACTCGCTACCGCTGCACGACACAAGGGATTTCGACGACGCCGACCGTGGTTTCATAGCCGCGCTGTCCCCGTGCGTGATCAAGGCAGCCGACGGCCGGGTGGTGTGGGACAACGACGCCTACGCCTTCCTGGACGGTCCGGCGCCCACGTCGGTGCACCCCAGCCTGTGGCGGCAATCGACGCTGGCGGCCAAACAGGGTCTGTACGAAGTGGTGCCGGGCATCTACCAGGTCCGCGGACTGGACCTCTCCAACATCAGCTTCATCGAGGGCGACACCGGAGTGATCGTGATCGACCCGCTGATCTCCACCGAGACAGCCGCGGCCGCGATGGAGTTGTACCGGACCCATCGCGGCGGTGAGCGTCCCGTCGTCGCGGTGATCTACACCCATAGCCACGGTGACCATTTCGGTGGCGTGCTCGGAGTCACCTCGCAGGCTGACGTGGATGCCGGAAAGGTGGCGGTGCTGGCGCCGGAAGGGTTTACCGCGCACGCCGTCCAGGAGAACGTCTATGCCGGGCCGGCGATGACGCGCCGCGCGTCCTATATGTACGGCTCGTTGCTGGATCGTGGGCCGCAGGGGCAGGTCGGTTGTGGGCTGGGCCAGGCTGGATCGGTAGGTGAAGTCGCGTTGATCGTGCCCACCGTCGACATCCGGACGACAGGGGAGACGCACACCATCGACGGGGTGGAGATCGAGTTTCAGATGGCGCCCGGCACCGAGGCGCCCGCCGAAATGCATTTCTATTTCCCGCGATTCCGCGCGCTGTGCATGGCCGAGAACGCCACCCACAACCTGCACAACCTGCTGACGCTGCGCGGTGCACTGGTCCGCGATCCGCGTGCCTGGTCGGGTTATCTCACCGAAGCGATCGACAGTTTCGCCGATCGCGCCGACGTAGTGTTCGCCTCCCACCACTGGCCGACCTGGGGCCACGACCGGATCGTCGAATTCCTGTCGCTGCAGCGAGACCTCTACGCGTATCTGCACGACCAGACGCTGCGGCTGCTGAATCAGGGCTATACCGGGGCGGAGATCGCCGAAATGTTCCAACTGCCACCGGCATTGGACCAGGCGTGGCATGCCCGCGGGTACTACGGGTCGGTCAGCCACAACGTGAAAGCGGTCTACCAGCGCTACATGGGCTGGTTCGACGGCAACCCGGGCCGGTTGTGGCCGCACCCGCCCGAAGCCCTCGGTCCGCGCTACGTCGAGGCCATCGGCGGCATTGACCGAGTCGTCGAACTTGCCCGGGCCGCATTCGATTCCGGCGACTTCCGCTGGGCCGCAACGCTACTCGATCACGCCATGTTCACCGACGAGCACCACGCGGCGGCGCGTGAGCTCTATGCCGATACGTTGGAACAGTTGGGCTACGGCGCGGAGAACGCGACGTGGCGAAACTTCTTCGTCAGTGGCGCCACCGAACTGCGGGTGGGCAATTTCGGCACGGCGACGCAGATCACCTCGCCGTCTCTGCTGTCGCAGTTGACCCCGGATCAGGTGTTCGACAGCCTGGCCATTCGGGTGAACGGCCCCCGCAGCTGGGATCTCGACCTCTCCGTCGACGTCACCTTCACCGACGCGGATGTCAACTACCGGTTGAGCCTGCGCAACGGCGTGCTCGTGCATCGCCGCACACCGGCAGATCCCGACACCGCGACCGTTACTGTCAAGCTGGCCAACAAGTCTCGGCTGCTGCTGGTGGCGATCGGCGACTTCACCTCACCCGGGTTGGAGTTATCCGGCGATCAGGCGGCGCTGCAGTCGTTGATCGGGGCGCTCGACGATCCGGACCCGAACTTCAACATCGTCACCCCTTGAGCGCGAGCAGACGCAAAAGCCCCCAATTCGTGCCGAATTGAGGGGCTTTTGCGTCTGCTCGCCGGGGTTACGGGACGTCGATGATCACCTTGCCGAGCACTTTGCGGTCGGCGACATAGCGCAGCGCGGCGGCGGTTTGGGCCAACGGGAAGCGGGCGCCAATATGAGGCCGTATCCTGCCGTCCGCGAACAACTTCGACAGCTCGGCGATGTCCCGCGTGCACTGCTTCGGGTAGTCGCTCATGAAGGTGCGAATTTCCATGCCGCGGATCGTGATGTCCTTCAGCATAACCAGATTCAGCGGAATGGCCGGAATGGAACCGGCGGCGTAGCCCAGGGTGACGAAGATCCCGCCGCGGGCCAGACCGCGCAGCGCCGGCTCCGCGTAGGACCCGCCCACCGGGTCGAGCACCACGCGCGCGCTGTCACCGGTGAGTTCGCGGATGCGTAGCTTGAAGTCCTCGTTGTCGTAGTCGACGGCGGCTTCGGCGCCACGTTGCCGGCACAGGTCGAGCTTTTCCGGGCTGGACGCCGCGGCCAGCACCCGCGCGCCCATGCTCACCGCCAAGTCGACGGCGGCCAGTCCCACGCCACCGGCCGCCCCGAGCACCACAACCCAATCACCCTCTGCCACTTGGGCTACCGACCGCAGCGCGTGGTAGGCGGTCCGATACGTCACGCCGAACGCTGCGGCAGCAGCGAAGTCGACACCGTCGGGAATCGGCTCCCCGGTGGCGGCATCCAGCAGTGCCAGCTCGGCGAAGGCCCCGAAGGTGGTGCCGAATACGCGCTGGCCCACCTGGAAAGCGGCGCCGTCACCGACGGCCACGACTTCGCCGGCGATCTCGTTGCCCGGTGTGAACGGCGGCGGGATCTTCACCTGGTACTTACCCGCCACGAACAACACGTCCGGAAAATTCACCGCCGCAGCGTGTACCCGCACCAGCACCTGACCCGGCGCCGGCACCGGGTCGTCGACATCGACGAGTACCAGATCCTCCGGAGGACCGTAGGCAGTGCAGACAATCGCCCGCATCAACCCACTCCCAGCCCGCGCAAGCAGAACCGCACCAGATGCTCGATGTCCAGCGGGCCCGGCCCATCGGACGATCCCACGTACCGCCGCATCATCGCCACCGTGCCACCGTAGACGGCCTCGACATCCCGATCGACGTCGGAGCTGCCCAGTGCGGCGACCGGCTCGACGAGCAGATCCCGCAACGGCCGCATCATCTCCCGGTCCGTGACAAGCCAATTCGACATCTGCCCGGCGGCCGCGCGGCTCATGCTGATCAGGTGCGGATCAGCGACCTGCGCCAAGGTGCCCTCGATCCAGCGGGCCACCCTGTCCTGCGGATCGGACTCCTTGGCCATCTGGTGCTCCAGGTAGGACACGACGATTCCGACACCGCGCTCCAGCACGGCCAGGATCAAGTCGTCCTTGCCGGCGAAGTACCGGTAGAACGCCTTATTCGACGAACCGGCCTCGGCGACGATGTCGGTGACCCGCGGCGGCTCGGGGGCCACCCGTTCCATCACCCGCACCGCTGCGGCCAGGATGCGCTCCACCTCCTCGGTGGCGCCGCGCTGCCGGTCGTCGAGCGCGCGCTCGACTGCCGCCGCAACCCGGTTGGTCATGGCGAATCAGGCAGGGCGGGAACGCGATCGACCAAACCGGCGTACTTCTTCAGCGCCGCCTCGCGGCGTACGTCGAGCATCTCGCTGGGCCACTCGCCTTCCTCGGCGTCGTAACCCTTGAGCAGCATCCGGGCCAGGTTCACCTTGTGCGCCTCGGTCGGACCGTCGGCCAACCCCAGTGCGATGCCGCCGAGCAACACGTTCACCAGCGGCAACTGGTCGCTGAGCCCGAGCGCGCCGTGGACCTGGATCGCGCGCATCCCGATCGATTTGAGCACCTGGGAGGCCAGGATCTTGCAGGTGGCGATCTCGGCCCGGGCGGCGCGCTCGTCGCCGTTGTCGATCAGCCACGCCGCGTGCAGCACAGTCAGCCGGAACGGCGTCAGCTCGGTGTAGGAGTCGGCGATGAACTCCTGCACCAGCTGCTTGTCGGCCAGCGAACTGCCTTGCGTGAAGCGGCTTTTCGCCCGGCGCGACATCATCTCGACGGCACGGTGGGCCACCCCGAGCGAGCGCATCGCGTGGTGCAACCGGCCGCCGGCCAGCCGGGTTTGCAGGATCAAAAAGCCCTGTCCCGCCTCACCGAGCAGCGCGTCGGCGCCGACCCGCACGTCGTCGTAGCGGACCAGGGAGTGCCCCGGTTCGTGCGGGTCCGAGCCGACGAGGTGGTGGTTGGCCTCGATGGTCAGCCCCGGTGTGCCCGCCGGGATCAGGAAGGTCGACGCGCCGAAGTGGACGGGCACGTCGGGGTCGGAGATCGCCACCACGATGAAGAACGAGGCGACGGATGCGTTGGAGGAGAAGAACTTCCGGCCAGTGATCACCCACTCGTCACCGTCGCGGACCGCTCGGGTGGTGAACACCCGCGGGTCGGCACCGCCCTGCGGCTCGGTCATGGAGAAGCAGGAGAAGATCTCCCCGGAGAGCAGGCCCTGCAGGTAGCGGTCCTTCTGCTCCTGGGTGCCGAAGCGGGCGATGATCTCGGCGTTGCCGGTGTCGGGAGCCTGGGTGCCGAAGATGATCGGCGCCCACGGGCTGCGGCCCAGGATCTCGTTGATCAGCGTGAGTTTGACCGCACCGAAACCCTGCCCGCCAAGCTCGGGACCCAGATGCGGCGCCCACAAACCCTGGTCGCGCACCTGTTGTTTGAGCGGGTCGACGATGCGGCGACGCTCGTCGTTCAGGGGCAGGAATTCGCAGCCGGGGAACAGCACTTCGAGTGGTTCGACCTCGTTGCGGACGAAATCACGGACCCACTGCAGTTTCTGTTCGAACTCGGGCTCGGTGGAAAAGTCCCATGCCATACGAATGCTCCTCGGGTTAGGGGATACCGCCATCGGCCCGCACGATCGAGCCGGTGGTGAAACTGGATGCGTCCGAGGCCAGAAACAAAGCGGCACCGACGATTTCGGCAGGATCGCCAGCGCGCTTGAGTGAGAGATGCTCGAACGGGTTGCGGGTGGCCTGGTCGAGGTTCCAGGCCTTGCTGACGTCGGTCAGGAACGGCCCGGCCATCAGCGTGTTGACCCGCACGGTCGGCCCGAACGCTTTGGCCAGCGCCTCGGTCATCGCGTTGAGCCCGGCCTTGGCGCAGGCGTAGGGAACGATGTCGGGGGTGGGTCGCAGCGAGCCGGCGGTGCTGACGTTGATGATCGAACCACTCCCCGCGGCCACCATCCGCTCGCCGACCAGAGCCGAAAGCCGGAACGGCCCTTTGAGATTGAGGTTGAGCACCGAGTCGAACAACTTCTCGGTGACGTCGGTCAGCTTGTCGTACAGCGGCGACATGCCCGCGTTGTTGATCAGCGTGTCGACCTTGCCGAACGCGTCGTACGTCGCCTCGACCAACCCGTCGAGCTGATCCCAGCGGCCCACGTGCACCTGATAGGGCAAAGCGGTGCGGCCGGTTTCGGACTCGATGTCCTTGGCGACGGCCACGCAGGTGTCCATGTTGCGGCTGGCGATCACCACATCGGCGCCGCAACGGGCCGCGCCGAACGCCATCTCCCGGCCCAGGCCGCGGCTGCCGCCGGTGATCAGCACCACCCGGTCGGTGAGATCGAAAAGTTGTTGTGCGTAACCCATTTCATCGCCCCCGGGACAGCTCGGCGGCAGTGGCGATCAGCTGGGGGATCATCGCCCCGAACGCGTCCTGGATCTTCGGGTCCACTTTTCCGGTCCGCACGCCAGTTGCGTAGGTCTTCTCCAGCACGATGCCCAGTTTCCAGTTGGCCAGCACCAGGTAGTAGTCGATGTTCTCGGTGGACAGTCCGCTGATCGTCTCGTAATGCTCCAGCAGTTCACTGCGCGACGGCATCCCCCGCATGTCCAGATAGAATCCGTCGACCCGCGGTTCGTCCCCGTCGTAACCCAGCAGCGCCCACGCCAGGTCCAGCAAGGGGTCACCGACCGTTGTCATCTCCCAGTCCACGATCGCAGCCAGCCGGGCCGGCGCCCCGTGCGCGAACATCACGTTGGCGAACTGGTAGTCGCCGTGCATGATGCCCGGCGTGTAATGCGCCGGCCGATTGCGGCGCAACCAGTCCGAGGCCTCGTCCAGCCCCGGCAGCTCTCGCACCTTGTACGCGTCGAGAAACGTCAGCCACCGGTCCACCTGGCGCTCGTGAAAGCCGTCCGGGCGGCCGAAACCGTCCAGACCCTGCGCGCGCCAGTCCACCCGGCCCAGCCGCGCGGCGCCCTCGACGAGCTGGAACGCCAGTTCGCGCCGCGCCGTCAGGTCGGTGTCGAACGGGGGCCGCCATCCGCCGTCCATCGGGCTCCAGCCCTCGATCGCGCTCATCACGTAGAACGGCATGCCCAGCACCGCTCCGGTCTCGTCGGCGGCGATCAGCTCCGCGTGTGGCACGTCGGTGCCGGACAACGCGCGCACCAACCGGATTTCGCGCAGCAGCCCGTCGATGCGGGACGCGTCGGCGCGCGGGCCGGGCATCCGCAGCACCATGCGCTCCGCTCCACGCTGCACCAGGTACAGCGTGTTCTGCGAGCCGCCGCCGAGTTGCTCGAGCACCGGCTCGGCGCCGTTGCCGGGGGCCCCAGCGGTGTCCAGCCATCGGCCCAGCAGCGCGGTATCCAGCCCGGTTCCGCTCACAGCCACCATCCCGCACACTCCAATCTCTGGACGGAGAATAGCATTCTCCACCCGCTGTCGTGTAAGGGTTGAGCCATGCAACTGCTCCTGGTTCGGCATGCGTTACCGCTGCGCAGCGAACACGGCCAGGGTTCCGACCCCGACCTCTCGGAGACCGGATTTGCGCAGGTCGCGCGACTGCCCAAGGCGCTTGCCCGGTTCCCGATCTCCCGGGTGGTCAGCAGCCCGCAACGCCGCGCCGTTCAAACCGGCGAGCCCGTCGCCGAGGCCCGCGGGCTGGCCGTCGAGATCGACGACCGGTTGGCCGAGTACGACCGCGACCTGCATTCCTACATTCCGGTCGAGCAGATCCGCAACGAGTTCCCCGAGGAATGGGCGCGGATGTCGCAGGGGCATCTGCCCAGCGCGGTGGACGAGGAGGCGTTTCGGGCGCGGGTGCGCGCCGCGGTCGACGATCTGGTGAGCGCGGCCGATCCCGACGAGACGATCGCCGCTTTCAGTCACGGCGGCGTGATCAACGTCGTGCTGCACGAGATCCTGGGCACGGCCCGGCTGTTGTCGTTTCCGATCGACTACGCGTCGGTGACGCGGTTGCTGTTCTCCCGGACCGGCCAGGCGACGGTCGCGACGGTCAACGCGACCGAGCACGTCTGGGACCTGCTGCCGCGAAACCAACGGTTCTAGCGTGCGTGGTAAACAAGTCCGGTGACTTCGGTGGACCGACTCGACGGCCTGGACCTGGCCGCATTGGACGGTTATCTGCGTCCACTCGGCGTCGCGCGTGAGGGCGAACTGCGCGGCGAGTTCATCTCCGGTGGCCGCTCCAATCTGACCTTTCGGGTCTACGACGACGAGACGAGCTGGCTGGTCCGGCGTCCGCCGCTGCACGGACTCACGCCGTCCGCGCACGACATGGGCCGCGAATACAAAGTGGTGGCCGCGCTGCAGGACACCGCGGTGCCGGTGGCACGCACCATCGCCCTGTGTGAGGACGACTCGGTGCTGGGCGGTCCGTTTCAGATCGTCGAATTCATCGACGGTCAGGTGGTCCGCCGACGGGGCCAACTCGAGTCGCTCGGCCGGCGCGCCATCGACGGCTGCGTCGACGCGCTGATCCGGGTGCTGGTCGATCTGCACAGCATCGACCCGGAATCCGTGGGACTGGGCGACTTCGGGAAACCCAGCGGCTACTTGGAGCGTCAGGTGCGCCGGTGGGGCTCGCAGTGGGACCTGGTGCGCCTGTCCGACGACCGCCGCGACGACGACGTCAAGCGCTTGCATTCGGCTCTGCAACAAGCCATTCCGCAGCAGAGTCGCACCTCGATCGTGCACGGCGACTATCGCATCGACAACACCATCCTGGACGCCGACGACCCGACGACGGTGCGCGCGGTGGTGGACTGGGAGCTCTCCACGTTGGGCGATCCGATCAGCGACGCCGCCCTGATGTGTGTCTACCGCGACCCGGCGCTGGACCTGATCATCGACACCCAGGCCGCCTGGACGTCGCCGCTGCTGCCGTCGGCCGACGAACTGGCCGACCGCTACTCACTGGTCTCCGGTCAGCCGCTCGGTCAGTGGGAGTTCTACATGGCGCTGGCGTACTTCAAGCTGGCCATCATCGCGGCGGGTATCGACTTCCGGCGGCGGATGTCCGAGCAGGCCGACGGCAAGGACACCTCCGACGACGCACCCGAGGTGGTGGCGCCGTTGATCTCCCGCGGGCTGGCGGAGATCGCGCGGTTGAGCTAGCGGATCCCGGCCGTCAGATTCTTCTTGGCCGCGCGGCGCAACTGCACCATGCGCGCGGTGCCCACCGCGACGGTGATCAGGCCGCCGCCGATGGCTGCGACCAGCATGGCCACCCCCAGCGGCAAGGTCCAACGCCAACCGAGAAACGCGAACGAGGCCGACTCGGTGTTCTGGGTGATGAAGATCAACAGCAGGATCAAGACCAGGAAACCACCGGTGAGCGCTCCCCAGAGCGCACCGGCGCGGGTGAAGGTGGACGCCCTGTCCTTGGGGAGCGGACGCGACCGCTCTTCCGGGGTCAGCGCCGGGGTCTTGCCGGACGACGGCTTGTCGGTTGACGGCGAGCCAGAGGGATTGCTGCTCATAGTTATATCTTTCTCCCTTCCTGCACCGATTGAAACCAAACCACGCGGGAAAACTGGAGATAGTGTCGGCCGTGTGAG
The DNA here is from genome assembly GCF_059812185.1 of Mycobacterium sp. NGS67. Taxonomy (NCBI): domain Bacteria; kingdom Bacillati; phylum Actinomycetota; class Actinomycetes; order Mycobacteriales; family Mycobacteriaceae; genus Mycobacterium; species Mycobacterium sp. NGS67. Next base: position 104,374 of record NZ_JCALCF010000001.1, on the reverse strand, counting down.
ACTGCTGCGGCGCGTGACGCTCGCCGTGGCAGCCGTCTGCCTGGCCGCGGCATGCAGCAATCCCGATCCGTTCGGGTCCGGCGCCGGGGGCCCACGGTCGATCGTGGTGGGGTCCGGCGATTTCCCCGAGTCGATGATAGTCGCTGAAATCTACGCACAAGCGTTGCAAGCCAACGGCTTCGACGTCGGGCGGCGGCTGGGGATCGGCAGCCGCGAGACCTACATCCCGGCGCTCAAGGATCATTCCGTCGACTTGGTGCCGGAGTACATCGGCAATCTGTTGCTCTACTTCGAGCCCCATGCCACGGCGACGGTGCTGGACGTTGTCGAGTTGCAGCTTTACCGGCGGTTGCCCGGCGATCTGTCCATCCTGACGCCGTCACCGGCCTCGGACACCGACACCGTCACCGTCACCGCTGCGACAGCGGCGAACTGGAACCTCAAGACCATCGAAGACCTGGCCGCCCACTCCGCCGAGGTGCGCTTCGCAGCGCCGTCGGCGTTCGCCACCCGCCCCGCCGGATTACCCGGACTCAAGCAGAAATACGGGCTCGATATCAGTCCGGGAAATTTCGTGCCCGTCGACGACGGCGGGGGTCCGGTGACCGTGCGGGCTCTGGTGGAGGGAAGGGTCGATGCGGCCAACGTCTTCAGCACCTCCCCGGCCGTGCTGCAGAACCGTCTGGTGGTGCTCGAGGATCCGGAGCACAACTTCCTGGCCGGCAACATTGTGCCGCTGGTGAATTCGCAGAAGAAGTCCGATCGACTCAAAGACGTGTTGGACGCGGTGTCGGCGAAGCTGACCACGCAGGGCGTGGCCGAACTCAACGCCGCGGTATCCGGCAACGGCGGCGTCGATCCCGACCAAGCCGCCCGGAAATGGTTGCAGGACAACGGCTTCGATCACCCGATCGGGCACTGACGTGATCACCTTCGACAACGTCAGCAAGGTGTTCGGCGATGGCGCGACGGCCGTGGACCGGTTGAGCATCGAAATCCCCGTCGGCAAGCTCACGGTGTTCGTCGGCTCGTCCGGCTGTGGCAAGACCACGGCGCTGCGCATGATCAACCGGATGATCGACCCGACGTCGGGCACCATCACCGTCGACGGTGCCGACGTGTCGACCGTCGACGCGGTGCGCCTGCGCCGCGGCATCGGCTACGTCATCCAGAACGCGGGATTGCTGCCCCACCAACGGGTGATCGACAACGTCGCCACCGTGCCGGTGCTCAACGGCCAGTCCCGGCGCGCCGCCCGCACCGCCGCCTACCAGGTGCTCGAACGCGTCGGGCTGAACCCTGAGCTCGCCACCCGCTACCCCGGGCAACTCTCTGGCGGGGAACAGCAGCGCGTCGGGGTGGCCCGCGCCCTGGCCGCCGACCCACCGATCCTGTTGATGGACGAGCCGTTCTCCGCCGTCGACCCCGTCGTGCGGCACACGCTGCAGAACGAAATGCTGCGTCTGCAAAGCGAATTGCACAAAACCATCGTCTTCGTCACCCACGACATCGACGAGGCGCTGCGCCTCGCCGACCGGGTCGCGGTGTTCGGCCCGGGCGGAGTGCTGCAGCAGTACGACGAACCCGCGCGGCTGCTGTCACGCCCGGCGAGCGAATTCGTCGGCAGGTTCATCGGCCTGGGTCGCGGCTACCGCTGGTTGCAGCTTCTGGACGCCGGCGGGCTGGCGCTGCACGACATCACACAAATTCCGTTGCATGCCCTGCCCGACGCCGAGCTTCGGGACGGCTGGACATTGGTGGTCGACGACGGGGTTCCGCAAGGTTGGATCGACGGCGACGGACTGCGTCGGCATCGCGACGGGCGACCGCTCTCGGAGACCATGACGGCGGTCGGTTCGGTGTTCCACCTCGGCGGCAACCTCAGCCAGGCGCTGGATGCGGCCCTGTCCTCGCCGTCGTCGATGGGTGTCGCCGTGGACGAGGCGCACCGGGCGGTCGGCGGCGTCCTGGCCGCCGATGTGCTGGCCGAAGTGGAATCCCGCAGGCGGCCCTGATGCGCTACCTGTTGACACACCTGGACACCGCGTGGGCGCTGACCGTGATCCATCTGCGGCTGTCGCTGGTCCCGGTGCTGATCGGACTGGTGATCGCCATCCCGCTCGGCCTGGCGGTGCAGCGCGCCCCGCTGCCGCGCCGGATGACCACCGCGACCGCCAGCGTCATCTTCACCATCCCGTCGTTGGCGCTGTTCGTGGTGCTGCCGATGATCATCGGCACCCGGATCCTCGACGAGGCCAACGTCGTCGTCGCGCTGAGCGCCTACACCACCGCGTTGCTGGTGCGGGCGGTATTGGAGGCGCTGGACGCGGTGCCGGTGCCGGTTCGGGACGCGGCCATCGCGGTCGGTTATTCGCCGATCGCCCGGATGCTCAAAGTCGAATTGCCGCTGTCGATCCCGGTCCTGGTGGCCGGGCTGCGGGTGGTGGTGGCGACGAACATCGCGATGGTGTCGGTGGGCGCGGTGATCGGCATCGGTGGATTGGGCGCCTGGTTCACCACGGGATTCCAGACCAACAAGAGCGAGCAGATCGTGGCCGGAATCATCGCCTTGTTCGTGCTGGCGGTGGCCATCGACGCGCTGATCAGCGTGGTCGGGCGGGTGCTGACCCCGTGGGAACGCCGCCGGCGCATTCCGGCACCGATCGTGGGCGGCGCCCGATGAACTTCGTCGCACAAGCGCTGTCGTTCCTGACCACGGCGAGCAACTGGACCGGACCCACCGGGCTGGCCGCCCGCACCTTTGAACACCTGGAATACACCACATTGGCGGTGGCGGCGGCAGCGGTCATCGCCATCCCGCTGGGGCTGGTCATCGGGCACACCGGGCGCGGCCAGGTGCTGGTGGTCGGCGCGGTCAACGGGCTACGAGCGTTGCCGACCCTGGGCGTACTGCTGCTCGGGGTACTGATGTTCGGTCTGGGTCTGGGCCCGCCGATCGTGGCGCTGATGCTGCTGGGCGTTCCGTCGCTGCTGGCCGGCAGCTATGCCGGTGTTGCCAACGTGGACCCGCTCGTGGTCGACGCCGCGCGCGCGATGGGCATGACCGAGCGGCAGGTGCTGCTGCGGGTGGAGGTGCCCAACGCGCTGCCGCTGATGCTCGGTGGGCTGCGCAGTGCCACGTTGCAGGTGGTGGCCACGGCGACGGTGGCCGCCTACGCAAGCCTGGGCGGATTGGGTCGCTACCTCATCGACGGGATCAAGGAACGGCAATTCCACATTGCGCTGGTCGGTGCGGTGATGGTGGCCGGGTTGGCCCTGCTGCTGGACGGACTGCTGGCATCGGCGGTGTGGGCTTCGGCGCCCGGGTCTGGGCGGTTGAGCAGGCCTGGCCACGGAATTGACCTTGCAGTTACCGACAAACGTGTCGCGGTCACCCGAGAGGTCCTACGGTAGACGTGTGAACGCAGCCCCCTCTGACCCATCTCAGCGTGTCTCGCCGGCGATGATGACGTGGCGTGCCCAGGATTGCTCGCGCATGGAGTCGGTGCGAGTTCAGTTCTCCGGCAAGCGAATCAAGGCAAACGGCCGTATCGTGGCCGCGGCCAGCGACGCCAACCCGGCCTTCGGCGCGTTTTACGAACTGCAGACCGACGAGTCCGGGGCGACCAAGCGATTCGGGCTGACCGTCACGTTGGCCGAGCGGGAACGTCAGCTCGCCATCGCCCGCGACGAGGAGAACATGTGGCTGGTGACCGACCACCAGGGCGAGCGCCGCGCGAGTTACAACGGCGCCTTCGACGTCGACCTGGTGTTCAGCCCGTTCTTCAACGCGCTGCCGATCCGTCGCCTCGGCATCCATCAGAAGGCGGACATGGTCGCGCTGCCGATGGTCTACGTTAACGTGCCGGAGATGTCGGTCGATGCGGCGACCGTGAGCTACACCAGTGAGGGCCGGCTGGACGGTATCAAGCTGCGGTCGCCGGTGGCCGACACCACGGTGACGGTCGACGCCGACGGGTTCATCGTGGACTATCCAGGGTTGGCAGAGCGGATCTGATCACCCCGCCGGCCCGACCGGCCGCAGCCAGTTGCTGTTGCCAGTTCTCCGCGCCGACGACGACGGAGACGATGTCGTAGCGCGGGAAGCTCTCGTAGCGGGTGCGCGCGGCGTGGCCCTCGTCGACCAGGTCGGCGACCGATCCGTTGGACGCCAGCGAGTCCCGGGCCCGGCTGAGCAATTCGATGATCCGAGTGGTGGCGGGCACCAATTGGCTGGTGTTGGCCTCGCACATCGCGCGCACCAGGTCCGGGGCGGTGCCCGCGACCCGGGTGGCGTCCCGGAAGGAACCCGCTGCCAGCGCGAAGGCCAGCGGCACTTCGGCGGCGGTGACGGCCAGCGCCTCGGCGAGCAGGTGCGGCAGATGGGAGATGGCCGACGCGGCGGCGTCGTGCTCGTCGGATTTGGCCGGCACCACGACCGCGCCGCAGTCCAGGGCCAACGTCGTCACCATCGACCAGATTTCCGGGTCGACGTGATCGTCCACGCTGACCACCCAGGGTGCCCGGTTGAACAGCCCGCCGTGCCCGGCCGTCCACCCCGAGTGCGCGGTGCCGGTCATCGGGTGACCGCCCACGAACTTGCGCAGCAGCCCGGCTTTGTCCACCTCCTCCAGGACGGCGGTCTTGACGCTGGTGACGTCGGTCAGCGGACAGTCGGGCGCCGATTCGCGGATGCGGGCGAGCATGGTCGGCAGGGCCGGCATCGGCACGGCGAGCACGATCAAGGCGTTGCTGGCCGCGGCACGGGTCAAGGTCTCGTGCAGGTCGGTGGTGGCGTCGAACCCGTCTGCGCGAGCGCCCGCGGCGCCCTCCACCGACCGGTTGTAACCGAAAACCTCGCGGCCGGCTCCGGCGGCGGCCCGCACGATCGATCCCCCGATCAGACCCAGGCCGAGTACACAAACCGGTGTCTTAGTCACAAGTCCAAGGTTGGCACAGACCGTTGCGTGGGTGGGCGCCTGGACCGGGCTTCGTCTGGCCACGGGCCAGGTCAGGGACTAGCGTAGGCGGCCATGGGAGCACAACGGGCTTCAGCAGCAGGCCCGTCCTCGGACGTTCCGGACGGCTTCGGCGTCGCGGTCGTGCGCGAAGAAGGACGGTGGCGCTGTTCGGCGATGGGTACTAACTCGCTGAGCAGTTTGTCGGCAGCCGAGACCGAGCTGCGTGAGTTGCGCAGCGCGGGTGCCGTCTTTGGGCTGTTGGATGTCGACGACGAGTTCTTCGTCATCGTGCGGCCGGCGCCGTCGGGCACCCGGCTGCTGCTCTCGGATGCCACGGCGGCGCTGGACTACGACATCGCCGCCGAGGTGCTGGACAATCTGGACGCCGAGATCGACCCCGAGGACCTCGAGGACGCCGATCCGTTCGAGGAAGGCGACCTGGGTTTGCTGTCCGACATCGGGCTGCCCGAGGCGGTGCTGGGCGTCATCCTCGACGAGACCGATTTGTACGCCGACGAGCAACTCGGGCGGATCGCGCGGGAGATGGGTTTTGCCGAGCAGCTGTCGGCGGTGATCGACCGCTTGGGTCGGTGAATTCCGACGAGTCGTTGATCCGCGCCGCTCTGGCGGTGGCGGGCACGGCCGGGCCCCGCGATGTTCCGATCGGCGCCGTCGTGGTCGGCGCTGACGGGGCTTTGCTGGGGCAGGCCGTCAATGCCCGCGAGGCACTCGGCGATCCCACCGCGCACGCCGAAGTCTTGGCCCTGCGCGCGGCGTGTGCGGTGCTCGGCGACGGCTGGCGACTTTCGGGGGCGACGCTGGCGGTGACCGTCGAGCCGTGCACGATGTGCGCCGGCGCGCTGGTGTTGGCCCGGGTGGGCCGTCTGGTGTTCGGGGCGTGGGAACCGAAGACCGGCGCGGTCGGTTCGCTGTGGGACGTGGTTCGCGATCGCCGGCTCAATCACCGTCCCGAGGTGCGCGGGGGAGTGCTCGCCGCGGAGTGTGCCGCGCCGCTCGAGGAGTTCTTCGCCCGGCAGCGATTGGGGTGAGACGCGGTTGGTTCGGTAAGCTGCTCGGCGGTGGCGTGTCCGAGCGGCCTAAGGAGCACGCCTCGAAAGCGTGTGACGGCTAAAACCGTCCGAGGGTTCAAATCCCTCCGCCACCGCCAAAGCCCCGACGTTGTTTACACAGCGGAAGGGCCATTTCTATGCGGCGTAGGTTTTCATGGCGCGATTTTTCCGAACCGTTGGAAGGCGGCCTGGCGGCTGACGCCCATGGCGGTGCCGATCATGGCCCAGGAGTCGCCGGCGGCTCTGGCAGCTTTGACTGCGGCGGTGAGTTCGGCGCTTGCGTCGTGGAGGTTTTTGGTGGCCGCGGCGATGCGGCGCATGTGGCTGGCGTCGCGGGCGTCAGCGGGATTGACGTCGAGTTGGTCCAGCCAATCCTCGGCGCTGGTTTTGGTGGGGTGCTTTGCAGTCATGGTGGGTCGCTTCATTTGTGGAGTGTCAGGGTGTGTGGGCGGGGGGACAGTTCGTGTGTTGGAATGCGTTGCGGTGCTTGATCATTGGAGGTAGCCATAAAACTTCGGACGGAGTGTGTCGGCGTGAATGATACGTTCGGGCTCATCCGTCACGACGACGACTTCGAGCAGGGTGCCGGTGCGGTCTGCGCCGATGACGAGCAAACGAACCTCGCCGTCGTATTCCTGTTCGATGATGCGGATCGCGAACTCGACCGCGTGCACCATGTCCTCGTCGGACACGCCGTGCTTGCGGGCGTTTTCCTCGATCTGCACGTGTAAAGAGTGGTTGACAGCGCAATCGCTGTCAAGTTTTGTTTACATGTGCTGGCCAAGTCGGGTAGGCCGTGATACGGATCCATTCACAGTCGCAGATCGTTCTTTGACTGGTGCAGGGATCGAACCGGCGAATGAACACAGGGTGACTGCCGACGATCAGACCCCTTCTCGCGCACTCACGAATGCTTTTCGATGTACTCGTCCGCGTCCTTGTCCCGGTTGTCGACACCTTTGATCCGTTCGCGTTCGGCGATGAACTGCACCCACTGCATGGCCACCTCATGCCGGAGCTTCAACGAGGCGCTTTTGATGAAGTCCGGCATCGCCTCGCGCTCTTCCTCGTCGAGGTGTTTGCCGTTCTGTTCGCGGGCTTCGTTGACGGCCTCGAACCACTCATCGCTACCTGGCTCGTGCCGGCGCGAACGACGGACCGCGTCGCGAATTGCGTTGTGGTCGGTGATCGCGTCTTCGGTTTCGTCCTCCGGATCCCCTTCGGGATTGCCGGGATGGTCACGGCCACCGTGCTTCAGCAGTGCCGGGTAAAACACCGCCTCCTCGGCCTCGGCATGGACGTCGAGGCGGGCACCGAGGGCATTCCAGATCGCGGCGAGATCGTCGTGAGATTTCGCGTCGTCGAGCCGGAAGAATTGCCTGCGAAGCCAGTCGTGATCTGCGTATACGAGGTCGATGATGTCCGCCATGCCGAAAGCCTAGTGCGACTTCACCGATACCAGCACGTAGGTGCGTACCGAGCCGAGCACCGATGCGCGGCACATGGATTGCAGCGGTTCGGACATCTGTTCTGCGACAACGACTTCGATCGCGCCGGTATCAGCGGCGAGCCGGACGTGGATGCCGTCGTCCCGGTGTTCGATGTTCAACGGCGACAGAGCGTCGATCCGGTCGTCGCCGAAAGCTTCCCGGGCGAAGTACTGCGCGGCCTGCACCACATGCGGCAGGCAGGTGCGTCCGCGCAGAAACCTGTGGTCCAGCCGTCCCTCGAGGTACAACCGCACCAGACGGGCGGAGTCGGTCGAATCGACCCGGCCGTAACACAGACCCTCGGGCAACACCAGCATCGTCGCCGCGAACCGGTCACCGCCCAAATGTGAACATTCCCAGACGAACTCGGGATATTCCGCCGCGATGGCCTTGGCGGCGGCGCGCCCCCGCACCGCGCAACATTGGTCGTGCTTGCCGTGCGCGCACACCGCGACGAGTGGGTCGGTCGTCACGGTGCCCTGCGACCCGTCCAGCGCGATGTCCAGATACTCACCAGGTTCGCTCACCTCCCCGCGGTAGAGCTTCTCGCTGCCCTCGTCACACTGGGCGATGAACCATCGCCAGCGGGGTGTCTCGGAACGACGTCCCGGCCGACGTATCGCGGTGACGCGCATGCGTTCCGACTCGATACGACGACAGATCTGGCGTCCGAGTGCGCGATCGATGATCGCCGGTGAGTCCAGGAACGCCGATTTGCCCCAACCGCCGGACAATTCGAGCATCACCCAGGAGTGCCCCGCCCCCGCGGTGCCGTAGATGGGGTCATCGCGCAGCAACGATTGGTCGCTGCACGGAGTCGGCTTCGCCGCGCTCACGCCGGCACCAATACAGCCTCACGCAACAACCGGCGGATCAGCACGATCGAGTCCGCACGATCGAGACCGGGCAGGGAATCGGCATCGGCCACCAACCCGCGGTGCAGTGCCTCAAGCGCCGCGGCACACGAGTCGGGAAACGTCATGGTCCGGTCCGGCAGTCGCAGCACCACGCGGTCGCCTTCGCGTCGCGGTGTGCCGATGAGTCCGTGGCGCCATCGGACCGAGATCGAACCGGCCGATTCGGCGGCCTCCTGAGTGGCAAGTACCCGGACCGCGGCGGGTCTGGTGCTGGAAGCGTGACGATCGGACAGCAACGCAGCCGCCTGACCGCTGAGTTCACCGGCGCGCTCGCGCACGGCATCGATCACCTGCGCCATGACTTTGGTTGTCGTCGCGGTCATTTCGTCGCGGTTGGTGGGGTCGACACCCAGCGGCAGCGACCTCCTGAACTCGCTGTCCTCGGCAAGGGTGTCGACGACGGCACGCACCACGTCCAGATGCGTCAAGGCGGACACCCCGATGGTCAGATGGATGGACGTGGCATCAACGGACCGGGCGGAATGCACCCAACCCCGGGGAAGGTAGAGCGCGTCGCCTGCCGTCAGGACCGTGTCGATGACCGGTTCGTCGCTGATTCGCGTGGTGATCGCGTCCCGGTGCTCCGTCCACGGCTGCGACGGCAGCGGATGGCTATGGACGGGCTCATGCACCGTCCAGTGCTTCTGGCCCGACGCCTGCAGGATGAACACGTCGTGGACGTCGTAGTGCGGGTCGAATCCGCAACTGCCGGGCGGGGTCACGTAGGCGTTCGCCTGCACGGGACGACCCAGATCGTCGACCATGGAACGCACGAAGTCGATCAGCGGCGGCCACAACCGGTGCAATCCCTGCAGGACGATCGTCGAGCCAGATGTGAACTCCGCCAATACTTTTGCCGAATCGACCTGGTCCGGCATCTCCGCGCCGAAGCCGGCCGAACCGGTGTAGCAGCTTCGGGCCAGCACGGCGCCGTCCTTGGCCATCCGGATGAACGGCGCCCGGACCCCACGCTCGCTGATCAGTTCGTCGACCGCGGACGGCGACATGAGGTCGCCGAAATCACGTGGCAACTCCTGCGCACGGCTGAGCAGGGGGCGGCGGCCCCAATGCTGGGTTGCGAACAACCCAGCATCGGTGGCTATGCAGCGGCTGAGCATTGAGCAGCGGTCAGGCGGTGCCGTCGGCTCCGCCGTCGTGACCTTCGGGGTTCGAGCCGCCGTCGGCCGGACCCTCACCCGCGCTGCCGCTGTCCTGCTCGTCGGCGGTTCCGTCGGCGCCGCCGTCATGACCTTCGGGATTGGAGCCGCCGTCGGCCGTACCTTCTCCGCCGCCGCCAGCTGTCGTGATGTCGTCATCGTCAAGTGCCATGTTCATCCCTTCTCGTTCATTCCGGATTTCCGGACCTGTGGTGGCTTGCGCCGGTCGCCATGTATCGGCGCCCACGCATCAAGGGGTGTTCACGCCAGAAGCGTCGTCCAAACGCAGTACCGACGTTTGTTCCCCGCCCAGGCACGTAACCGGAAATTGCACTGCCGGGAAACCGATAAATGGATGCTCATCGCGTTCAACAGCAAAAACCCTACGTGTATTAGCCGTTGACACAATGATGTGCTAACAAGCTAATTGGTTGACGGGGTGTTCGATAGCGTCAGGAGTATTCCTGTGCGCTTTATCGCGCATCCATGAGATTGTGGCGGATCGATCGCCGCGCGTGACTGGGGTATCAGGGGATTCTCGATGAGGTGGCTACGGACGTGGTGGCGCCAGCCCGACCACTTTGACTGGATCAGCGGCTACTTGCAGTCTCGACAACTGAGCACCGTCGCGCGACGGGTGCTGGCCCTGTTCGCGGTTTCTCTTGCGCTGGTTCCCGTCAACGCGCTGTGGGGTCCGGCGCCGATTGATCGCCGCGTCGTCCTGGGACCGGCTTTGTTGGCCGCGGCGGCGGGGATAGGCATGGCGGTGTTGTGGCTGACTCGTTGGCCGACCCGGCGCCAGTCGTTGGTGTATGGCGTCATCGGGTGTGTGACCATCGCCGGTGGCTGCTTATGGCAATCCCAGGCGGTGGTCGGCCTCCTGTCGTGTACCGCCTTGGCTGTTTCGGGCGGCTACGTCGCGTTCTTTCATACGGCGCCCTACATGGTGTTGAACTTCGCGTTGGCGTCGGCTGTCGGCGCGTTCGAAGCGGTGCGTGTCGCGGCGGCCGGTGAGGCCATGTTGGCGGTCTCCGGGTATTTTCTGGTGCTCGAGCTCAATGTGATCGTGCCGTTGGCCATCCAGATGATGGTGCGCGCACTGGGAGCCGACCTGCTGCGTTCCGACAGTGACCCGCTGACCGGTCTGCTCAACCGGCGTGCCTTCACCCGCGCGGTGATCGGCCGGATGCTCACCGCGCCCGACTCGGAGGTACTCGCAGTGGCGATGGTCGACCTCGATCGCTTCAAAGACCTCAACGACAGCCTGGGCCATGCCAGCGGGGACGCCGCGCTGGTGGCTGTGGGCAACGCGTTGCGCACCGCTTCGGGAGACAAAGCGTTGATTGGACGTGTCGGCGGTGAAGAATTTCTGCTCGCCGACATCGTCGAGACTCGGACGTCGCAGAAGTGGGGGCAGTGCCTCTGTGAGTCGGTAGCGGCCATTCCCTTCCCCGTCACCGCCAGTGTCGGGGTTGTCACGAACGCGTTGCGCGGTGCCGACAGTGACAATGTGGACAACATGTTGCGCCAGATGGCCGCCGATGCCGACAGAGCGATGTACACCGCGAAGCGGCGCGGTGGGAACCAGACGCATCACACCGGGGCGACCTGGGGCACGGCGGAATCGGGTGCAAAACCTGGACCTACATGGGTCGAAAGGCCCGGTGCGGCAAGTTAATTCCGCCGGCTGATCGCGACACCCGGATCCGCCGTGCAGCGCCGGGACGGGCCGAATCAGTCCTGACCCTGCCCGCTGGCCAGCTTCTTGATCGTCTGCATTTCCCCGTCCTTGAACGGCCGGCCATCCGGCTGCAGCAGGTCGGCGAACCACTGCTTGGGCGGCGTCGTGACCGGGCGGTCCCACGAACTCCACGGCAGGTACGTCTGGGTCTTGCCCGCCACCAATCCCCAGTTGAGCGCGCCCACGTTGTGCCGCCTGGCGATAGGCAACACACCTTCGACCGTGCTGCCCAGCGAGCGCGCCAGGTACTCGGTGCAGATGATCGGCCGCCCGAACGGCATGAGCTCGTTGATGCGACCCTCGAATTCGCCCGGCGGGGCATAGCTGTGAAACGTGATCACGTCAGCGTTGTCCAGCTGAATATCGGCGATCGCACTGCGACGTCCGGCGTCGCCCCAATTTCCTTGCCACACACCGCTTGTCAACGGCTGGACCGGATCCACCGCACGCGCCCAGCGGAACACCTGGGGCAGCAGCGCCGCCACCTTCTCGATTTTGTCCTTGCGCTCCACCTTGCGGTACTCGCGGGCCGGATTGTCCGGCTCGTTCCACAGGTCCCACCCGAGCACGCGGTCGTCGTTGCGGAACTGGCTCAACACTCCGGTGACGTACTCGTACAACACGGTGGCGTAGCGGGAGTCGTCGAGGCGCTCGGCGCCCGGGCTCTGCACCCAACCGGAGTTGTGCACACCGGGCGTGGGTGCCCGCTGGCGGCCGATCCGCGGGAACGGGTCCCAGCAGGAATCGAAGAACACGAAGAGCGGTTTGATGCCGTGGCGCGCCGCGATGCTGACGAACTGCGCCAGCCGGGTCTGGAAGCCTTGTCGGTCCTGGGCCCACAGTTGGTCGTGCAGGAAAACTCGTACCGTGTTCATCCCGAAGAATCGGGCCGCGCCCAACTCGTTGTCGATGCGCCTGGCGTCGAAAGTCCCGGCTTGGAACATCTCGAACTGGTTGATGGCGGTCGAGGTGATGTAGTTGACCCCGACGAGCCAACCCTGCGCTTGATACCAGTTGTGGGCGCGGTCGGTCGGCCAGCGGCCCGCCTCCCCCGCGGCGCGCGGCGCGCGGGTCAGCGCCGCCCCGAGGGCCAGCGCGAGCGGCAGCTTGAGGGCGGTTCGACGGTGCACGAGGCGACGGTAAATTGCCGTCGCGAAAAGCCGACCGCGACTTGCCGAACCGCGACATTTTGGGGTCAGAAACTGTTATCCGGCCGTCATCCGAAAGGCGGTCGCTCCAGCCGGAGCCGGGGGCTGACGATGGCGTCTGTGTCGGTCGGCTGACTCGCACGAGGGTCCCCAAAATGCCAGAAAACTGACACTACGCCGTACATTTTGCGGACCCTCGCGGAACGGTACGGCCCCGATCAGTGCAGTTTGCGGCCGTACTGGTCGGGCACGCTTCCGGTGAAGATCATGATCGCGTCGACCAGGCCCCAGATGCTGGCGGCAAGCAGGAGCGGAAACCCGATGAAGCAGAAGATGGTGAAGACGAGTCCGCCCATCCCCAGGCACAACTGGATGGTCGCGATCTGGGTGGATTCCAGATAGAACCGGCCGACCCCGAACGTGCCGAAGAACAGCTGCAACAGTCCCGCGGTGGTGCCTGACTTGTCCGACAGCGGCTGCCCGGTCGCCGGGTCGCGGCCGTAGGGCGCCTGGGGATCGACTGCGTAGCCTCCGGGATAACCCTGCTGTGCCGGGTAACCCGGTTGGGCCGGATATCCCGGCGGCTGACTCGGGTAACCCGGCGGCTGCTGGAAGTATTGCGGCGTCTGGTAGCTCTGTGGCTGCTCCCAACGTGGCTCGTCCGGATTGCCAGGCTGATACGGCGTCCCCATGGGTAGACCTAACCACTTACGATCAGCGGAAGCGAGATCATTCCCGCCCCTCCCGTCACCACCAACACCCAACGGCCGTTGACGGGCAGCGTCACCTCGATGGGAAAGATGGCGAATCCGAGCTCGGCGGTGGTGGCGGCTTCGGGCAATTCGAATTCGATGTTCAGCGGCTCGTCGTCGGTCGGGGGCCTGATCTCGACCTCTACCCGTCGGTCCGGATTACCGGTCTCCGCCTGGGTGAGCACCACCAGAAGGAACTGGGCCAGCCGATCCTGCTCGACGGCGAAGCGCAGCAACACTCCGCCGGAGACGTTGAGTTTGTTGTCCACAGCCGCAGCGGCCTCGGCCAGGAACGACCCCACTATCACCTGGCTGAACCTACCGCCGCCAGTGGATATATTCGACTGGCTGACCGGCCGAGGAGGGCAAGGGTGAATGCTGCGGGCCCGGACGTCGACCTCGACGATCTGACGTCGCCCCGGCTCACCGATATCCAACGTCAGATCGTGGAGTTCACCGAGGCCAGGCCGGTCCGATTCGACATCGAGAAGATGCTGGATGAGGCGCGGGAACAGGCCGACCTCGACGACCTCGACGACACCGACGGTTTCGCCGATCGCCTGCTCGCGCATGTGGCCGCGATCGAGGCCGACGACGGGCTGCGCCAGCTCACCCGATCGAGCTTGCGGCAGCGGGTGGTTCGCCTGTTGCGCAACCGGCTGTCGCTGACCGACCTGCTCAGGCGTTACCCGGAAATCGAGTCGATTCCGATCGAGCAGCCCTTCATCGTCGTCGGGATGCCGCGGTCGGGTACTACGCATCTGGTCAATTTGCTCGCCGCCGATCCGCGCCGGCGCGCGCTGCCCTATTGGGAAAGCCAGGATCCGATCCCGGCCCGCGGACAGGGCCCAGACGCGCATGGTGTGGATCCTCGCTACACGCGCACCAAGGCCGAGCACGACGCCCTGATGGCCAGCGCACCGCTGGTGGCCGCCATGCACGACCGCTTCCCCGAGGCGATCGAGGAGGAGGTCGAACTGCTGGACCTGGATTTGGCCAGCTATGTCCTGGAATGGCATGCCCGGGTGCCGGATTGGCGTGATCACTACCTGATGCTGGACCAGCACCGGCACTACGCCTACCTGCGTAAGGTGTTGCAGGCGTTGACCTTTCTTCGTGGGCCCCGGACCTGGATCCTCAAGAGCCCGCAGCACTGCGAGCAGCTCGGTCCACTGATGGCGACCTTTCCGGATGCGACGGTGGCCTTCACTCACCGAGATCCCGCCGCGGTGATCCAGTCCGCGGTCACCATGATGGCGTACTCGGATCGGCTGCGCCGCAACAGTATCGACCCGGACTGGCTCCTGGACTACTGGAGCGACCGGGTGCACAGATTGCTCAGCGCCTGCGTGCGGGACCGGGGTTTGGTCCCCGAAGAACGCAGCATCGACATCAGCTTCCACCAGCTCAACGGCAACGAAATGCCGTTGCTGGAAGAGCTTTATCGCCGGGGGAGTGTGGAACTGACCGACCAGGTGCGTCGTCGTTTCCAGAAGTATCTCGACGGTAATCCGCGCGGCAAGCACGGCCGCATCCGTTACGACCTGCAGCGGCACTTCGGAATCTCGGCGGACGACTTGCGCGCACGCTTCGACTTCTATTTCGACAGGTTCGACGTCCGTGCCGAGTGAAGGAGACGCAGTGAGCTTCGAACCGGTGTATCGCAGCAGACCCGGCGCTGATGCCATGCGTCCGGCCAGCGCGCCACGAGCAGAGCCGATCGCCTCGGGGTTGTGGTGCTCGCCCGGACTGTCGAACTCCTACCTGCTGACCACCGACGAGGGCCGGGTCGTCGTCAACACCGGCATGGGATTCGAGGGTCCGGTGCATCGCGCCAACTTCGACGCCGTCGACTCCGCGCCGGTGCGCTACGTCATCTTCACTCAGGGCCACGTCGACCACGTCGGCGGACTGGACAGCCTGCGTGATCCGCAGACAACTGTTGTCGCACAAGCTAACTGGCGGCTCTGGCGCGACGACAACGAACGCCTCATCCCGTACCGGGCCAGTCGCAGCGCGTTCGCCTTCAAAGACACCCTGGCAAGCGGGATCCAGGACATCCAGCGCCGGCTGGGTACCACGCGGCTACCCGCCCAAAGCGTGCCGACGGTTGACCTCGACTTCGAGGACACCCTCACGTTGCAGGTCGGGAGCCGACGCCTGGAGCTGATCGCGGTGCCCGGCGGTGAAACGACGGACTCGCTGGTGGTGTGGTTGCCCGACGAACGGATCTGCCTGTGCGGGAACACCTTCGGTCCGATCTTCGGCCACATACCGAACCTGGTGACCATGCGCGGCGACCGGTATCGCGACGCGCTGACGGCGATCGCCTCGGTCGAGCGGGTGCGCGAGCTGCAACCCGAGCTGCTCGTCACCGGCCACTTCGAACCAATCGCCGGTGCGGAACGGATCCGAGCCGAACTGACTCGGCTGTGCGATGCGATCGCCTACATCCACGACCAGACCGTGGCCGGAATGAACGCCGGCAAGGACGTGGAGACGTTGATGCGCGAGATCGCTTTGCCGGCGGAATACGAAGTGGGGCAAGGCTACGGGAAGGTCGCCTGGGATGTGCGCGCCGTCTGGGAGAACTACTCGGGCTGGTTCCACCACCGCTCGACTACCGAGCTGTATCCGGTGCGGTTCGATGCCGTCGCCGCCGACGTCGTCGAACTCGCCGGTGCCGACGCGCTGGTCGACAGGGCTCGGGCGCATCTGCAGGACGGGCGCCCATTGCACGCCATCCACCTGGCCGAGTTGGTCGCCGAGACGCATCCCGGGGCGCGTGAGGTGTTGAGAGCGGCACACGAAAAGCTGTTGGCCGACAGCGAGAATTTCTGGGAAACCGCATGGCTCACCCGACAGATAGCGAGCAACTCATGACCTTCGCGCTTCGACCCGAAGACCTGTATCACACCGGCGTCGTGGTGCCCGACCTCGACGCTGCGATGGCCCGTTTGACTGCGGTGGCGGGTTACCGGTGGATCACCCCGATGAGTTACACCCTGCCATTTCGCACCGCCAGCGAAACCCGGGAACTGACGTCGACGATCGTGTACTCGGTGCAGGCGCCGTACCTGGAACTCATCCAGGAGGTGCCGGGCACGCCGTGGACGGCCGCACCTGGCAACGCCGTTCACCACCTCGGCTACTTCACCGACGACCTGGCCCAGACCGCCCAACTGCTTCAGGACCACGGCCTCGCCTTCGAAATGACCGCCGATGTACCGGGTTCGGAGCTGGCGCTGTTCGCCTACTTCGTCGACGCCGACGGCACCCGCATCGAGGTTGTCGATCGTGCCCTGTTCCCCGACTTTCCCGCGTTCGTACAAGCGCAGGCCCAGTAGCGATGCTGCTGACCGTCCTGCGTTTCAACTTCGCCTCGCCACAAGGAGATCCACGCAAGCAGAGCGAATTACTCAACGCCGCACTGGAACTCGCGCAGTGGGGCGAGTCACGGGGGATCACCACGGTGAGCGTCGACGAGCATCACGTGACCGGGCACGGCTGGAGTTGCAATCCGATCATGGCCGCGTCGATGTTCCTGGCTCGAACGTCGAAGCTGATCGCGAGCGTGGACTGCGCACTCGGGCCGCTGTGGGATCCGGTGCGACTGGCCGAGGACATCGCCCTGGTCGACAACATGAGCCGCGGCAGGCTGCACACGACGGTGGGTCTGGGCTATCGCACGGTCGAATTCGACACGCTCGGCGTCGATTTCAGTCAGCGCGGCACGTTGATGGACGGCTTGGTCGAACGGATGCTGTCCATCTGGTCCGGCGCCGGACCGGCGGTCTGCACGGGAACGTGGACCCGGCCGCACCCGCCGCTGTACATCGGGGGCGGATCGCGTGCCACCGCGAGGCGGGCGGCGCGGTTCGGATTACCGCTGAGTCTGGCCGATCACCTGCCGGAGGTCGCGGACCTCTACCGCGAGTTGTGCGCGGCGGCCGGTATCAGGCCGTTCGTCATCATGCCGGGACCGGTCAACCGCGGGATGATCTATCTGCACGAGGATCCCGAGCAGGCGTGGGCCAAGCTCGGCGACCACATCCTCTGGGAGGCGGTCACTTACGGCGGCTGGTCGGCCGAGGAACGCTCTCTCATGCATCTACCCGGCCTGCAGACGCTCGACGAGGTCAAGGCTTCGGGGCGGTACCGATTCCTGACGCCCGAGCAGTTGATCGCCGAGATCCGCGGTGCCGACTATTACGGACCTGTAGTGCTGCACCCCCTGGTCGGCGGCATGCCGGTGGAAGAGGCGTGGAAGTCGGTGCAATTGCTCACCGACGTGGTGCTGCCTGCGCTGGGCTGAGGTCTTATCCGGCCCGCGACCGTAGAAAAGCCCCTACAGACCGAACGACGTGGTGGGCGGCGGCATCTCCATCACCAGCACCGGCAGCGAGATCGCCCCCGTGCCGCCGGACACGACCATCACCCAGCGGCCGTCGGTCGGCAGGCGCAGTTGCAGCTCGAAGAACGCGAAACCGGGGAACTCGGCGACCGCGGCCTCCGGCACCTCGAATTCCAGCTTGATCGGATCCTCGTCGGTGGGCGGGCGCATCTCGATCTTGATCTGCCGGTCGGTGTTGCCGGGCTCGGCCTGGGTCAGCACCACCAACACGAAGCGGGCCGACCGGTCCGGCCCCAGGCCGAAGCGGGACAGCACACCGCCCGAGACGTTGAGTTTGTTGTCGACGACGGCAGCCGCGTCTGCCAGGAAAGCGCCCGTAAGTATCACGCCGCTGAACCTAGCCCATCTACACGGTCCAGGCTTACTTTCCCGGCGCAAAGCGCGATACTAAGCGCATGCTTGATCGCTTGCCTGATCGCAACGTGCTGGGTGGCCCGTTGGAACCGTGCGGCAACGAGCCGGTGACTGGCTTCTACCGGGACGGCTGCTGTTCCACCGGGGACGAGGACCGCGGCTTGCACACCATCTGCGCCGTCGTCACCGCCGAGTTCCTCGAGCACCAGCGCTCCATCGGCAACGACCTTTCGACACCGATCCCCGAATACCGGTTTCCCGGCCTGCTGCCGGGTGACCGCTGGTGCGTCACCGCGCGCAACTGGCTGCGCGCCCATCAGGACGGCTGCGCCGCGCCGGTGGTGCTGGCGTCCACCCACCAGCGCACACTCGACGTGGTGCCGCTGGAAGTGCTGCAAGAGCACGCCGTGGACGTGCCCGACGACCTGGCGAACCTGTAGTCACGGCACCTCGGTCGAATACAACCAGGCCTCCCACAGCGGCTCGAGAGACTCGTCGGTGTAGCCGGCAGCCAAACCGGTGAAATCGTCGGTGGCGGCGGTCGCGTGCCGATATCGCGCGGTCCAATCCTGGAGCAGCGCAAAGAAGTTCGAGTCACCGAGCCGGTCTCGTAACGCGTGCAACGTCAACGCACCACGCTTGTACACCCGATCGTCGAACATGTCGCGCGGTCCCGGATCCGTCAGCAACAAATCCTGCGGTTGGTGCCGCAGCTCCGCGTGGTAGTGCCGGGCCAGTTCGTCGGCGCTGGGCCCGCCGCTGTGCTCCGACCACAACCATTCTGCGTAGCAGGCGAAGCCTTCGTGCAGCCAGATGTCGTGCCACCGGCGCGCGGTCACCGAGTTGCCGAACCACTGATGCGCCAGTTCGTGGGCGATCAGCCGCTCGCTGTCCCGGCTGCCGTCGCAATGGTTGGCGCCGAATATCGAAATGCCCTGCGCCTCAAGGGGAATCTCGAGGACGTCGTCGGTGATCACCACCGTGTAACCATTGGCCAGCGGGTACGGGCCGAACAGGTCGACGAACAGCTTCATCATCTGCGGTTGGCGGGCGAAGTCGTGGTCGAATTCTCGCCGCAGTCGTTCGGGCAGCGCGGCGCGGATCGGTACCGGTGTCCTGGTCAACCGGGCCAGTTCGTAGACACCGATCTGCAATGTGATCAGGTAGGTCGACGTCGGCTCGGGTTGTTCGTAGGTCCAGACGGTCTGTGACGCGCGGGCACGTTGCGAGACCAGCTTGCCGTTGGCCACTGCGGTGTAAGCGCTTTCGGTGCTGACCTGGATGCGGAATGCGGCTTTGGCGCTCGGGTGGTCGTTGCACGGAAACCAGGACGCGGCGCCATTGGGTTGTCCGGCGACCAGGGCACCGTCCGTCAACTCCTCGAAACCGACGTCGCCCCACAGTGTTCGGAGCGGCTTCGGGCTGCCGCCGTAACGCACCACGACCGACATCGGAGCGTCGGAGGCCAGCTTCGATGCCAAAACGATGCGCAATTTGCCGCTGCGGCAACTGAAGCGGTCTGCGCTCTTGCCGTTCACCCAGACCTTCGACACGGACAGCGCGCTGGACAGATCGAGAGTGAACGACTCCAATTCGGTGGTGGTCACCGCGGTGATGGTCGCGGTACCCGAAAGTCGATTGATGCCGACCTTGTACTCCAGCTCCAGCTCGTAACGCGACACCGAATATCCGACGTTGCCGTTCTGCGGCAGGTATGGATCCATCGCGCCGTTCTTGGCGCCCTTCTTCGCCGATGACATCAGGCCGCCGTGTCTTCGACCCGGGCCCTGTTCTTACGACCGGTTTTCTTTCGGCCGGAGTTCCACGGCCGCACCGGATTGCCTTGCCAGCGGGTCGATCCCGGTACTTCGTCGCCGCGCACCACCAGCGACGCTGGGCCGACGGATGCTCCGGCACCCAACCGTGCCGCCGGCAGGGCAACACAGTGGGGACCCAGAGTTGCACCGGATTCCAGCACGACGCTGTCCATCCGCATGATCCGGTCGTGGAATAGATGGGTCTGCACCACGCAACCGCGGTTGACCGTGCTGCCCGCGCCCAGCACGACGAGATCGGCTTCGGGCAGCCAGTAGCTTTCACACCAGGTGCCGCGTCCCACCGCCGCCCCGAGCCCCCGCAGCCACAGGTTCAGCGCCGGTGTCCCGGTAGCCGCACGCGCAAACCACGGCGCTGCAACGGTTTCGACAAAGGTATCCGCAAGCTCGTTGCGCCACACGAACGACGACCACAGCGGATATTCACCCGCCTTGATCCGGCCGACCAGCAGCCACTTCGCCACCACGGTCACCACCCCGGCCACAACGCCGGCGGCCAGCAGCACCAGCCCGCCACCAACAGCGGTCCACCAGAATCCGAATCGCGTTGCCAGAGCCTGCAACCCGCCCAGCACTGCCAACCCGATCGTCGCGGTGGCCACCATCGGCAGCAGCCGACAGACCTCCACCGCGGCCCGCATCACCTTGACCCGGGTCGGTGGATGGTAGGTGGTCTCCTCGTCGGCTTCGGTGGGTCGCCGGCGCAGTCGCATCGGCGGGCTGCCCAGCCAGGACGAACCGCGTTTGGCCTTCGGCGGCGCGGCGGACAACACCGCGACCAGCCCGTCTTCGGGCACCCGGCGGCCGGGCTGGGCGATACCAGAGTTGCCGAGGAACGCGCGCCGCCCGACGGTCGTCTCCGCCGCGTAGATCCAGCCGCCGCCAAGTGCATACGACGCGACCATGGTGTCGTCGGCCAGGAACGCGCCGTCCTCGATGACGGCGAACTTGGGCGTCAGCAACACCGTGGAGATCTCTGTGCCCCGGCCCACCCGGGCGCCCAGGATCCGCAGCCAGATCGGCGTCAACAGGCTGGCGTACACCGGGAACAGATAGGTGCGCGCCGCATCCATCAGCCGCTCGGTGGTCCACAGTTGCCAGCCGGCGCGGCTGCGCACCGGGTGGTAGCCCTCGCGCAGTCCGATTGACAACGCCCGCACCGCAAGCACGGTCACCACTGCGTAGACCGCGACCGCGGCCACTGTCGCAGCCGGCGCCCACAGCAACGCCGGCAGCACCGCGTCCGACAGGCTGCTGGTGTGGTGAACGACCAGCGCGATGACCGCCAGGCCGCTAGCCACCGCCAGCACCGGCAGGCCGGCCAGCAGCAGCGACGTCAACCCGTAGACAGCCACCCAGTGCGGACGCGGGGCTGGTCGTTCGTCCGGCCACGGGTGCTTGACCCGGCCGGACTTCGCCGCCGGGGAACCCTTCCAGTACTGGCCGTTCTTGATCTTGCCGACCACGCTCGAACCGGGTGCCACGTCGGCGTTCTTGCCGACGACCGCGCCGGGCAGCAAAGTCGTTCGCGCACCGATGGTTGCGTCGTTGCCGATCGTGATGGCGCCGAGGTGAAATGCGTCCCCGTCGACCCAATGCCCGCACAGGTCCACCTCGGGCTCGATCGCGCTGCGCGGACCGACCGTCAGCAGGCCCGTCACCGGAGGCATCGAATGCAGGTCGACACCCTTGCCGATTTCGGCACCCAGCGCACGGGCGTAATAGACGAGCCATGGTGCGCCGGCGAGGTTTTGGGCGCCACTGGCGGCGGTCAACCGCTCGGCGAACCACACCCGCAGGTGCACCGAGCCGCCGCGAGGGTAGGTGCCCGGCTTGACGTTCCACAACAGGATGCGCGCGCACAACACCGCGATGCCCATCCGGCCCAGCGGCGTGACGAACACGACGAACGCGATCCCGACCAGCCACCAGTTCACCGCGACCGTCCACGGCACCACATGCAGGGCACGGGCGAGATTGTTCCCCAACGCCAGCCAGGTAACCCATTGCAGCGCAGCCAGTCCCGCCAGCGGAAGTGCCGCCAGCGTCTGGATCAACTGGGCACGCAAGGGGATCGGTCGAACCACCCGCTCGGTCGGCCGCGGCGGCGCCTCGAGTTCGTCGAGAAAACCGGCCAGCGAACCCAGCCGCGGATGGTCGTACAGGTCGGCCACGGTGAGCTGAGGGTACTGCTGTCGCAAAGTCGCGATCAGTTGAGCGGCGGCCAACGAATTGCCACCGAGCTCGAAGAAGTCGGACTGAACGTCAGTGGCGTTGCTGCCCAGCAGGGTTCGCCATAGTTCGGCCAGCCTTCCCGCCGTGCCGGCCAGGTCCGGGGCCACGTCGGTGCCGTCGTTCGCCGGCCACGGCAGGGCGTCCCGATCGACTTTGCCGGATGTGCGGGTGGGTAACTCGTCGATCTGAACCAGGCGCGGTACCAGCGCGGCGGGCAGGTGTTCGGCGAGTTGGAGACGAGCTTTGCCGACATCGAATTCGGGGTCGGCGCTCACCACATACCCGACCAGCACCGTCGTGCCGGCGGTGGTGCGACGGAGCGCTGCCGCCCCGCCACTTACCCCCGGCAGGCTGACCAGGGCGGTGTCCACCTCGCCCAGCTCGATGCGCCGTCCCCCGATCTTGACCTGATCGTCGCCGCGACCGCAGAAGTACAGCCCGTCGCGCTCGAGGCGAACGAGATCGCCGCTGCGGTAGGCCCGCTTCCAGCCCAATGTCGGTATTGCCGCATACTTTTCGGCGTCTTTGGCTTCGTCCAGATACCGTGCCAGACCGACCCCGCCGATCACCAGCTCGCCGGTGTCGCCGTAGCCCACCGGTTCTCCGTCGGCACCGACGACGGCCAAGTCCCAACCCGCCAGCGGCAGCCCGATGCTGATCGGCCCGGAACCGTCGAGTGGGGCAGCGCAAGCGACCACCGTGGCCTCGGTGGGGCCGTAGGTGTTCCATACCTCGCGGCCCTCCACCGCCAACCGCTCCGCGAGCTCGGCAGGACACGCTTCGCCACCGAAGATCAACAGCCGCACCGCTTCCAGCGCTTCGGCCGGCCACAGCGCGGCCAGCGACGGCACCGTCGACACCACGGTCACATCCCGGGTGACCAGCCAGGGTCCCAGATCCGTACCGCTGCGTACCAGCGACCGCGGCGCCGGAACCAGGCAGGCGCCGTGCCGCCAGGCCAGCCACATCTCCTCGCATGACGCGTCGAACGCCACCGACAGTCCGGCCAGCACCCGGTCACCCGGCCCGATCGGGTTGTCCTGCAAGAATATTCGCGCCTCAGCATCTACGAAAGCTGCGGCGCTACGATGAGTCACGGCGACACCCTTGGGGGTACCGGTGGATCCGGAGGTGAAGATGATCCATGCGTCGTCGCGGGCCAGCGGGGCCTGTGCCCGCCAGCCGCGGGACGCGCCCTGGGTTCGTTGAATGCCCTTTTCGCTGATCACCGCAACCACGTCGGCTTCGCCGAAGACCAGCTCGGCCCGTTCGTCCGGATCGTCGGCATCGACGGGCACGTAGGCGGCGCCGGCGGCCAGCACCGCCAGGATCGCGACGTACAACGAGTAGCTGCCCGACGGCATCCGGATGCCGATCCGGTCGCCGCGGCCGATGCCGCGGGCGGCCAGCCACGCGACGCTGGCATCCATATCCTCCAGCAACTCGCTGTAGGTCAGCTGCACCTCGCCGTCGTCGATTGCCGCCGCGTCCGGATAGCGGGCCGCGGTCTCGTGGACGATGTCGATGAGCGTGCGCGGATTTGGTGCGTCAGCCGACCGCCGAAACTGCGGGGGAATGTCGGGCACGCTAGAACCCTAGTCGCGCCGTTCCAACCACTCGGCCAGCGAGCGTCCGGCGTCCAAAACGTGTCGTTCGGCGATGGTGCGGGCCCGCTCGACGTCCTTGTCGGCCAATGCATCGAGCAGCTCCCGGTGCTCGTCGAGCGAATGCTTCTCGTGGTCTGGGAACAGGGTGAGGAAGTTCGTCGGCACGACTCGCGCGGCCTGCCTGATTTGGGCCATCAACCGTGGCGAGTGCGCCGCGCGGTGAATCTTCTGATGGAAGTGCCAGTTGGCCTCGCCGATGCTGTCCTCGCCGGAGCGGGCGGCGACGTCGGCGGCGAGTTCGCGCAGCATCGCGAGTTCGTCGGAGTCCACCCGCTGCGCGGCCCACGCCGCGGCCTGCCCGGTCAGCACGCCCAGGATGGTGAAGCTGTCCAGCACGTCGTCCGGGCTGATGCCGATCACCGTCACGCCGCTACGCGGGGCGACGCGAACCAGGCCCTCGAAAGACAGCTCCAGCAACGCTTCACGAACCGGGGTCCGGCTGGTGGCGAATTCCTCGGTGATCGCGTCGAGGTCGATACGCGCGCCGGCGGGCAGTGCGCCGGTGAGGATGCGGTCGCGCAGTTCGCGCGCGGCCCGCTCGCGCACGGTGCCGGAGATGTCGATGGCCACCGGCCTAGCGTAACAAACACCACATTTGAAATCTGATATATCAGATGTTAGATTCGCCAACCATGCGAGCAGACAAGATGGCCCTTGTTGCCTTCATGCAAGCCGGCAGCACCTCCGTGTACGCCGGATCGTGGCGACACCCCGCCACCGAGCACCGCTACCTCGACGCGGCCTACTACGCGAAGATCGGCCGTCAGCTTGAAGAGGGCTGCTTCGACCTGATGTTCTTCGACGACCGGCTGGCCATGCCCGGGGTCTACGGCGGATCGGTGGCAGATGCCGTCAGGTACGGCGCCCGTCCGGTCAAGCTCGACCTGGGTGTGGTGCTCGGGGTGCTGGCCGAGGCCACCTCGCGCATCGGGCTCGGCGCCACCTACTCCACCACCTACTACCCGCCGTTCCACGTCGCGCGGACCTTCGCCTCGCTGGACCATCTGTCCGGCGGTCGCGCCGCCTGGAATGTGGTGACCTCGGTCAACGACAGCGAGGCGCAGAACTTCGGTGTCGACGCACATCTCGGTCACGACGAACGCTACGACCGGGCCGACGAATTCATGGACGTGGTCACCGGGTTGTGGGATACCTGGGAGGACGGCGCGATCCTGCACGACCGTGATTCGGGTCGATACGCCGATCCGGACAAGGTGCACGAGCTGGGTCACGTGGGGCAGTACTTCTCGGCACGCGGGCCGCTGACCGTGCCGCGCACACCGCAGGGGCGACCCGTCATCATCCAGGCGGGCTCGTCGGGCCGCGGGCGCGAATTCGCCTCGCGCTGGGCGGAATTGATCTTCACCGGCGACCCCGGAATCGACATCGCCCGCAGCCATTATGCCGATCAGAAGGAGCGCATCGCCGAGGCCGGACGCGATCCCGGCGCGGTGCGGATCTGCCCGATGGCCTACGCCGTGGTGGGCGAATCGGAGTCACATGCCAAGGAACGTGAGGCGATGTTCCTCGACGACCTGGTGCATCCCATGGCGTCGCTGACCCTGTTGTCGGAGCTGATGAATTACGACTTCGCGCAACACGATCTGGACGACCCGGTCACCGACGAACTCATCGCCTCGGTGTCGGGCATCCGCGGGCTGGTGCAGAATCTGCGCACGCATATCGGCAAGGACACCGTGACCGTTCGCGACCTGGCCGGTCACCGGGCGACATTGTTGCAGGGGCCGCGGTTCGTGGGCACCGGCGAGCAGGTCGCCGATCAGATGGCGGACTGGTTCGAGACCGGTGCATGTGACGGATTCGTCTTGGCGGCAACGCATCTGCCGGGTGCCTTTGAGGACGTGGTGCGCATGGTGGTGCCTCAGTTGCAGCGGCGAGGGCTGTTCCGCACCGCCTACGAGTCGTCGACGTTGCGTGGCCATCTGGGCCTGCAACGCCCGGTCGCCGCCCATGCTTGACGGCCTGCGGGTGCTCGACCTGGCCACCCTGGCCGCCGCCCCACTGGTCGCGACCTATCTGGGTGAGTTCGGCGCCGAGGTGATCAAGGTCGAGCAGCCCGGGCTGGGCGACCCGATCCGGGCGTGGGGGAACCAGCGCGACGGTGTGGGGCTGATGTGGAAGTCCATCTCGCGCAACAAGCGCTGCGTCACTTTGAATTTGCGCTGCGCCGAGGGACAGGATCTGGTGCGCCGCTTGGTCGAGCACGCCGACGTCGCCATCTTCAACACCAGGCCGCAGACGTTGCGCACGTGGGGCCTGGACTACGAAAGCCTGCGGGCCGTCAACGATCGCATCGTCATGCTGCACATCACCGGCTACGGGTTGACCGGCCCGAAAAGCGAACGGCCCGGATTCGGCACGCTCGGTGAGGCGATGAGCGGATTCGCCCACCTCACCGGAGAGGAAGGGGGGCCGCCGACGCTGCCGCCGTTCATGCTGGCCGACGGCGTGGCGTCGCTGAATGCGGCGTACGCGGTCATGATGGCGCTGTATCACCGCGACGTGCACGGCGGGCCTGGTCAGCTGATCGACGTGAATCTCATTGACCCGCTTGCCCGATTGCTCGAGCAGACACTGCTCGGGTATGACCAGCTCGGTCTGGTGCCGGAGCGATCCGGCAACCGTTGGGACATCTCGGCTCCGCGCAACACCTATCGGACCGCCGACGGCCGGTGGCTGGCGATGTCGGGTAGCTCGCCGGCGTTGGCGCTTCGGGTGTTCCGGGCCATCGGCCGGTATGACCTGGTTGACGACGCGGACTTCTCCGATCCCCAACGCCGGCTCGCCCGCGCCCGGGAAGTCGATGCCGTGGTCGCGGATTGGGTGGCCGCCAAGACGCTTTCGGAGGCGATGGAGGTTTTCGAAGCGCACGAGGTGGCCGCGGCGCCCGTCTACGACATCACCGATCTGGTCGGCGATGCCCAGCTCGCCCACCGCAACGTGTTCGTCTCGGTCGACGACGACCAGCTCGGTCCGATGACGGTGCAGGCGCCCGTGCCGCGGTTCTCGTCGGCCTCCGGGACGGTCGAGCATCTCGGACCCGGCCTCGGGCAGCACAACGCCGAGGTCTACGGCGAACTACTGGGCCTGGGCAACGACGACATCGACGCACTGCACGCCCGAGGCGTGTTGTGAGAGAGGCGGATTCATGACCGGCTTGCTCCGGCGTTCGGAGCTCGCGGTGCCCGCGAGCAACGACAACATGTTCGAAAAGGCCGCCGGCTGCGGTGCCGACCTGGTGTTCCTCGACCTCGAGGATGCGGTACCGGCGGCGTTCAAGGAATCCGCGCGGGCCAAGGCGATCGGGGCGCTCAACGACATCGACTGGCGCCGCACCGTCCGCGCGATCCGCATCAACGGACTGGACACCCCGTGGTGCCACGACGACCTGATCGAGGTGGTGACCAAAGCCGGCCACAATCTCGACACCGTCATCATCCCCAAGCCCCGCACCGCCCGCGACGTGTGGTGGGTCGACATGCTGCTGACTCAGCTGGAGGCAAAACTGCAGCTGGACAGGCGGATTCGTCTTGAGGTGCTCATCGAAGAGGTCGAGGGACTGGCCAACGCCGAGGCCATCGCGGCCGCCAGCCCACGGCTGGACGCGTTGATCTTCGGGGTCGGCGACTTCTCGCTGTCCCAGGGCGCGCGGGTGGACACCAATTTCGTCCCCCTCGGCGAATACCCCGGCGATTTCTGGTCTTACGCGCGCAACAAGGTGCTCGTGGCGGCCCGCATCGCGGGCATCGACGCGATCGACGCGCCTTATCCGGACTACCAGGATCTGGACGGCTACGAACGCGACGCCCGGCGCGCCTCGCTGATGGGCTATACCGGCAAGTGGGCGATCCACCCGAACCAGGTGCCCGTCGCCAACCGGGTGTACGCACCGACCTCCGACGAAATCGCCTTGGCGCAAAGAAATGTCGATGCCTATCGAGCAGCCGAGGCCAACGGGCGCGGCGCGGTCGGGGTCAACGGGGTGCTCGTCGATGCGGCGCACGTGAAGATGGCCGAACAGACGTTGGCGCGCGCCGCGCTGATCAAATCGCAATGACCTCGATATCGGGCATATCGGCGTAATCGCGATCCTGGGTGACGACCGGAATGTTGTGTGCGATTGCGGTCGCCGCGATCCAGCTGTCGTTGACGGGGACCCGGCGATTGGCCGCGCGGAGACGCGAGACCAGCAGCGCCCAGGCCTCAGAGACCCGCTCATCGATATTCAACGGTTCAAACCGCTGGGCCAGTTGATAAGTCGAGAGGCGTCGTGCTGACGCTTCGGGACCAGTGGCTTGCAGTACGCCGAGACGCAGCTCACCGAGCGTGATCACCGACACGCCCCATTCGTACCCGGCGAATCGATCCGCATCCAACCGCGCCGCTTCCAGGCCGACGAACACCGAGGTGTCGGCCAGCGCGCGGCGGACCGTCACCACGAGAGATCGTCGGTCGTGTCCGTCAGCGCGTCCCTCAACTCGTCGCGAAGACCGGTGGAGTCGGGACCGAGCCGCTCCAACTCGCGGATGACCTCGGCCGCGGGAAGCCACGGTCGCCGCCGAGGTAGGGGAACAATCTTGGCAACGGGCCGATTCTCTCGCAATACTTCGATCTCCTCGCCCGCCTCGACTCGCCGCAGGATTTCGGCGGTGTGATTGCGCAGCTCGCGAGCGGGGACAGTGGCGGACATGCAACGAACGTAGCTCAGTTGCTACAGCTGTAGCAAGCCGATCGTCTCTCGGGAAGGACGGTGCCGTCAGTTCTGGACGTCGCACGCCGCAAAGCTCCTCCACGTCGGGTAACCGCGACATCATCGTGCGGCACACTGGGTCGGTGACCGAGGTTTCCGTCGAGACGGGCGTTGTCCGTGGACGTCGGTATGACGATGTCATCGTGTGGCGTTCCCTGCCGTACGCCGCTCCGCCGGTCGGGCCGCTGCGCTTCAAAGCGCCCCAGCCCGTCACACCCTGGACCGGCGTGCGCGACGCGACCCGCTTCGGCAACGCCGCGCACTCGCATCGGTTCAGCTCGCCGCTGGGCGTCATCAAGCGGCAGATTCAGCACGAGGACTGCCTGACCCTCAACGTCTGCGCGCCCGTCAGCGCGGCGACGACCCGACCGGTGCTGGTGTTCATCCACGGCGGCGGTTATTTCGAGGGCAGTGCCGCGTTGCCGGTGCATGACCCGATGCCGCTGGTGCGCCGCTTCGGCATCGTGCTGGTCACGGTCAACTACCGATTGGGCGGCCTGGGCTTCGTCGACTTCTCCCGGTACTCACCGGACTTCGACGCCAACCTCGGTCTGCGCGACCAGGTCGCCGCGCTGGCCTGGATACGGCGCAACATCGCCGCGTTCGGCGGGGATCCGGACAACATCACGGTGTGCGGTCAGTCCGCGGGTGCCAGCGCGGTGATGACGCACCTCGCCGTGCCCGCCGCGCGCGGGCTGTTCCATCGGGTGATCGCGCAGAGTCCGATTCCGGACGCGGTACGCACGCCCGACCAGGCCGCCGAGACCGCACGCCGGGTGGTCGAGGCGCTCGGCGCCGACGGGGGCGACACCGCCGACGTCCTGCGCGCCGCCCCCGCCACCGCGATCACCAGCGCCGCGATCCGGGTGATGCTGCGCACCGCGCGCGCTGTGCCGTGCCAGATGTCGCTGGCGCCGGTCGTCGACGGCGACTTCCTGCCCGAGGACCCGACGACGGCAATCGCCGCCGGGCGCGCTCACCGCGTCCCGTTGCTCACCGGCTCGATGCGCAACGAGATGGGTCACGCCGGCTGGATACCGGTGCGCCCGTTCGTGGACCTGTTCCCGACGACACCGGCGCGGGTGGACCGCATGTTCGCCGCCACCGACCCCGACGCCCGTGACGCAGTGCTCGCGCACTACCCGGACTATCCCAGCGCCGCGGCGCTGACGCGGCTGGCCACCGACTGCTTCTTCGTCCGGCCGATGATCGCGGCCGCCGACGGCCATGCTCGTCACGCTCCGACCTATCTGTACCGCATCGACTACGCGCCACCCGTGCTGCGCCGGATCGGGATGGGCGCCATCCATGCCATCGACGTCCCATTGGTCTTCGGGGGTGCCGGCACTCAGGCGCTGGCGGTCGGCGGGCGCCGCGAATACCGCGCCGTCAGCGACTGGCTGCAACAGCATTGGGTCGAGTTCGCCCGCTCCGGCTCGCCGGGCTGGCCCGCCTACTCCGAAGACCGGGCCGCCGTCGTCATCGACGGTCCGGATCCGCAGGTGGTGCCCGGCCTGTACAGCCGGACGTGGGCGGCGTGGCGGCATTACGCCGGGCCCCAGCGCACGTCCGCGGCCGCACGCTGATGGAAGACCGCACGCCCAGAGTGGCGATCCTGGACGACTACGCCGGCGTCGCACTGGATCTCGCCGATTGGTCGCCGGTCCGCAACCGTGCCGAGCTCACCGTTTTCGACCGGCACCTGTCCGAAGCCGAGGCCGCCGAAGCGCTGCTGCCGTTCGAGGTACTGTGCACGCTGCGTGAGCGAATGGCATTGCCGCGCAGCCTGATCGAGCGACTGCCGAACCTGAAGTTGATCACCATCGTCGGCCGCAATCTGCCCAACCTGGACCTGCCCGCCGCCACCGAGCACGGCATCCTGGTGGCCCACACCGATTTCGCGCATCCCCGGTTCCGCGCCGTGCGCGACGCGACCCCGGAATTGGCCTGGGGGTTGCTGATTGCCACCGTCCGCAATCTGGCCGAAGAGCATCAACGCATGCGCGAGGGCGGCTGGCAGCGCACCGTCGGTATGACGCTGTCCGGCAAGACACTTGGCTTGGTGGGTTTGGGTCGGGTCGGCAAGCGCATGGCCGAATACGCGCAGGTGTTCGGAATGGAAGTCATTGCGTGGAGCCAGAATCTGACCGAGGAGGCCGCTGCCGCGGTCGGGGTTCGCCGGGTGGAGAAAGCGGCGTTGTTCGCGCAGTCCGACATTGTCTCGCTGCACCTGGTGCTCTCGAAGCGGACCCGGGGCGTGGTGGGTGAGCACGAACTGAGCCTGATGAAACCAAACGCCTTTCTGGTCAACACCTCTCGGGGACCTCTGGTCGACGAGGCCGCGCTGATCGACGCGCTGGCAGGTAACCGCATCGCGGGGGCGGGTCTGGACGTCTTCGACGTGGAGCCCTTGCCGGCCGGGCATCCGCTGCGCATGCTGCCGAACGTGACGTTGTCGCCCCATCTGGGGTACGTCACCCGGGAAATGATGAGCGCGTTCTACGCCGACACGGTGGAGGCGGTGGTGGCGTGGCTGGACGGGGAGCCGGTGCGGATCGCTAACCCCAGTGCGGGCTCTTGACCGCTTCGAGGGACCGGGTGACGTACTCGTCGAGCGACCGCGAAGTCGACGTCGCACGCACCCATTGCCGGAACCCGTAATCGCCTGCGGCGAAACCGAGTTCGACCAGCAGCCCGGGCCGGATATCGCGATCGGGGTCGGCGCGCATGCGCTCGGCGATCAGCTTGGTGGCCCGTTCCCGGTCCTGTTGAGTGTGCAGCGTGACCTTGTCCAGCAGATCCGGGGCGACCAGCAACGCCGCCCGCCATTCGTCGCAGTCGGCCCGGTCGAACGACCGGGTCCGGATGGTGATGGCGTTGACCAGGGCCACATCCGGCGACTCGTCGGCGGGTCGTTGTTCGAGCAGGTTCACGATCGCGGCGCCGCCGTGGCGCACCGGGGCCAGCAGCAACTCCTCCTTCGTCGGCATGTGACGGAAGAAGGTACGCGGCGAAACCCCTGCGGCGGTGGCGATTTCCTCCGTCGTCACCGCGTCGTAGCCGCGTTCGGTGAACAACCGGAACGCCGCGCGCCTGATGTCGGCGCGGATCTGGGCGCGCTGGCGATCCCGCAGCGACTCGCCGGTCATCGCAACGAGCCGATCCCGAGAACACCGCTCATCCACCGAATTTCGCCGCTGCGCGTCCGGCGAGCAGCGGCAGATCCAGATAGGTCTTGATGCCGGGTTCGGCGGCACAGACGTAGGGGATGGCATTGACGCAATGGTTGGCGGTGACCACGATGCCCGGGTTGCGGACCAGTCCTTCGGCGATCGACTCCGGCTGCAATCCCTTGAACGTCAGGCTCACGTCGGGGTCGCCGGTGATCTCGACCTCGAAGCGCTCGCCCTGCTCGCCGAAATCCCAGGCCGGGTCCAGGTTCTCCTCGCCCATCAGCCAGTTCACCGCGGCGGTGATCACCGGCTCCCCGTCGACCAGGGCCTGCCAGCGGAACCGCCGCGCCGCGACGGTGCCCGGTGCGATCGGAACCGGGTCGTAGTCGATGTCGCCGGTCGCGACGGCGATGTCCTGGGTCGTCCTGATCGCCGGATCGATACGAAAACCCATGACATCGGCGATCATTCGCACCGACTGTTTGAAGCCGGCTTCCAGCAGTCCGGCCATCGGGCCCTGCACCGCTTCCTCGGGACTGCCGCCGAAACCCATGATGTGCCGCACCACATCCGGGGCGTTGTAGGTGCGGATGTCGGAGAATTCCTCGGCCCGCACGTGGGTGACCGCCGAGGACAGCGACGACACCATCAGCGGGAATCGTTCGGTGATGCCGCCGGGGTGGATGCCCGAACCGTGCAGCGTCACCCCGGCCTCGGTTGCGGCGTCGGCGACGGCCTTGTGCCGGGGGTTGGTCAGGTCTGGATACACCCAGCCGACCGGGGTCACCACGTTCTTGCCCGAACGCAGGATCGCGATGACCTCGTCGTCGTTGGGAACCAGCGGGCTGTACATCACGCAGTCGGCCTCGACGGCGAGCACCTCGTCGATGCTGGTGGTCGCCGTGACGCCGATGTCCTGGATGCCCAGGATCTGCCCGACGTCCACGCCGTCCTTCGCCGCGCTGTGCACCTTGCATCCGGCCAGTTCCAGCTCCGGATGGTTCAGGACGCATTCGATGGCGGCCTTGCCGACGCCGCCGGTGGCCCATTGGATGACGCGCAATTGAGCTGGTCTGGTCACCAGCGGCAAGCTATGCCGTTATGGCAGTCACTGTCAAGCAGCGGCGCGTGCGGCGGCCGCCGCGTCGCGCTGCTGGACGAACTTGCGGAACAACGTGGTGGCTGCCGTGATGCAGGCGACGAGCAGGGCCGAGCCCACCGTGACGATGAGGATCTGGGAGATGTCGACAGGCAGGGTGAAGATGCACGCGACCGCGGCGAACGGGAACACGGCGCAGACCAGACCCAGCTGCACGCACAGCCGGGTGTGCAAGCTGTGCCAGTCGCGGATGTCCTGCTCGGTCCAGCCCCGTTGCGGCAGGGCCGCGTCGGCGAGGCTGGGCATGATCGCGCCGGTGATCATCTTCGAGCTGGGCTTCCGGGCCACGCCGCTGACCACCACCGACCACACGATGAAAGTGGTCGGGATGAGTTCGGTGACCTGGACGATGCGCGGGTTCTTGGTGGTGAACGCGACGGCCAGGGAAACCGCGGCGCAGACCAGCACGGCGATGTTGACGAATTCGACCTTGCGTTTGCGTACCAGCGTGTACAGGCCCTGGAGGGTGGCGACGACGATCGCGCCGACCAGCGCCAGGTAGGGCGTGACGCCGAAGATGCGCAGTCCGTAGTAGGCCAACACCGGCGGCACGGTGTTGATGACCGTGGTCCAGGCGTATTCGCGCAGACTTTTCGGGGCGTCGAACCCGGCACTCGGGGATTCGCCGGTCAGAGAATCGGTTTGATGTGACACGCTGCGAGCGTAGCCGACGTTGTTAGGTCTGCCTAACTACGGCGGAAGAGTCCGACGCCGAGCAACGCCGCGCCCAGCAACGGGCAGACGGTGCGGACGTGGTTCCACGCCGTCCACGGACCGGCGTAGTCGCGCCAGGCTGGGGCGGCATCCGTGGTGGGGCCGAGACTGTCCAGCTGGTTGTTCAGTGGCACATTGAAGGCGGCTGTGACGACGACTGCGGCGGCGGCCAGGATCGCCCCGGCCAGGAGGTAGCCGCTGCCGGATCGGCGCAGCTGTACCACCGCGACGACGCCGACCGCCAGCGCCGCGACAGCTGTCCCGAAGAACAACAGCAAGAACGGTATATTCGCCTGCGCCTCAGCGTTTATGCCGCGCATTGCGGTGATCGCGACGGGCGCGCTGACGCGATCCAGGCCGCGCATCACGAACGTGGAGAACGCGAAGAACAGGCCGCCCACCGCAGCGCTGC
This sequence comes from Mycobacterium sp. NGS67, assembly GCF_059812185.1. Classification (NCBI taxonomy): domain Bacteria; kingdom Bacillati; phylum Actinomycetota; class Actinomycetes; order Mycobacteriales; family Mycobacteriaceae; genus Mycobacterium; species Mycobacterium sp. NGS67. Next base: position 70,404 of record NZ_JCALCF010000001.1, on the reverse strand, counting down.
CCAGCGCGGCGACGGTGATCAGAACGTTGACCGGGCGTAGTTGCATACCGGCAGTCAAGCATTACGGCCGCTACGCTCACACCGCATCTCGGGTGTAATAGCCGGGTGGAACTCATGCTGTGCTGCTCGGCCACCCGCAGGCATCGTTGAAGACCCTGGAGTCTGACATCCGATGCCGAAGTTGAGCGCTGGTGTGCTGCTGTACCGGGAGCGGGCCGGGGCGGTCGAGGTCCTGATCGCGCATCCGGGCGGTCCGTTCTGGGCCCGCAAGGACGACGGCGCCTGGTCGATCCCGAAAGGCGAGTACGCGCAGGGGGACGACCCGTGGCAGGCCGCGCGGCGCGAGTTCGGCGAAGAGCTCGGGCTGGAGGTGCCCGACGGTCCGCGGATCGACTTGGGCGCGGTCAAACAACCCGGCGGCAAGGTGGTCACCGCCTTCGCCGTCCGGGCTGACCTGGACGTCACCGACGCGCGCAGCAACACCTTCGAAATGGAGTGGCCGCGCGGTTCGGGCAAGGTCCGGGAGTTCCCCGAGGTCGATCGGGTCGGCTGGTTTGCGGTGACGCAGGCGCGCGGCAAGCTGTTGAAAGGCCAGCGGGAGTTCCTCGATCGGCTGGTTGCGCATCCGGACGTGGCGGGACTTTCCTAGCTTCGCGCTCCGGCGCGGCGGTGGGCGGGTGAATCGTTGGCGTTCAGTGTGAAAGGACGGCTTTGGGTGTGCGGTCAGGGCGGGATCTTCGGCAGATCTGCGCCCAGGGTTCACCCGCAAAGCCGTAGCTTCACGCTCAACGCCCTCAGCGCACATTTGAGCGCCGGCGTCGCAAGACCACCCACGCCAGCGCCGACCCGAAGCCCGCCACCAGCAGGACCCCCAGCACCACGAACTCCACCGGCACCGCGACGTCGTCGTTGACGACGATCACCTGCCGGTAGGGATCGTCGCCCGGAGCATTGCCGAACGCGAAATCCGAAGTGATGCGCGAGGTTTGACCAATGGCCACGGACGTCTTGGTCAGGAACGCGCCGTGATTGCCGACCAATTCGAGCAGCGTCGGGTCATGCACGGCACCGGCGACGTTTCCGGCGAACCGGACCTCGGTGGTCTGCCAGGACCTGTCGGCGTCGGTGCGCTGCTGGCGGTGGTCGGACAACGTGTAGACGGTGACATGCTGCGGGGACGCGGCGGCGACCGACAGGCGCATGGGGTAGACCAGTTGCGGGGACCGGAAGATCAATCGCACCGGGTCCAGCCCGCCCACCATCGGTGCGCTGCTGGTCAGCCGCAGCGCCACAAACGCCCAGCCGTCACGTACGGTTCCAGTGCCTGCGACACCGCCGGTTTGATCGCATATCCGTTGGCGTCCAACCACTCTCGCAGACCACGCAGATCGCCGCCGGCCAGCGTGGTGGCCTCCAGCGGGCCGAGGCGCACCTGGCTCAGCACGTCCGGAGCCCTCGCACCGGCCAAAGCGCCCTCGCTGCTCGGCGAGGCGCCCGCAAGCGCCCCCAGTTTCCAGTGCCGGTGATGCTGGATCTGCGGCGCGGTCAGCTGATCGAGTTCGGTGAACGTCGCCTTGTCGGCGGCGGCGACCGTCGCCGGGCTCGGCGTCGGCACCACCAGGGCGACGTTGTCGGTGGAGGCGTCCATCGCGAGTTGCATCAGGATCGTCTCGGTCGTCCCGTCCCAATGAATCAGCGCCACTTCACGATTCATCGTCGCGTTCGCGCCGGGCGGGGCGACCGCGGCACCGCACGCGCAGGCGTGGCCGGCCGGGGCCAGCGCAATGCCGGCGGCAACGAACACGGTGACCATTACCAAACGGCATACCCGACGCACCGTCATCAGGCCGATGCTACGCGCGTGCACAATGGGCACCATGCCCTTGACGTCGACCCAGGCCGACTCGCAGACGTTGTTGTTGCGGCTGCTGGACCAGGCAAACCGGCCCGACCCGTATCCGATCTGTGCCGAGTTGCGGGACCTGGGCCCCGTCGAGTTGCCCGGCGGCAACTTCGTCCTGTTCTCGAGGTACCGGGATTGCGACGAGGTGCTGCGGCACCCGCTGTCGAGCAGCGACCAACTCAAGTCGACCGCGGCGCAGCGGCTCATCGACACCGACCAGGAGATGCGCCGGGAGACCCCGCCGGGATTCCTCTTCCTCGACCCGCCCGACCACACCCGGTTACGCAAACTGGTCAGCAAGGCGTTCGCCCCTCGGGTGGTCAGCGAGTTGCAACCCGAGATCAGCGCGTTGGTGGACGGGCTGCTCGACCGGATCGCCGAGCAGGGCAGTTTCGACGTGGTCGCAGACTTCGCCTATCCGTTGCCGGTTGCGGTCATCTGCCGGTTGCTGGGGGTGCCCCTGGAGGATGAGCCGAAGTTCAGCCGTGCCTCGGCGGTGCTGGCAAAGGCGCTGGACCCGTTCTCGACCGGCGACGCGACCGACGACAGGGACGATCCGCTCGATGCCGGCGCGGCTCTCCGGGAATACCTGCGCGGTCTGATCGAACGGCGCCGTTCGCAGCCGGGCAGCGACCTGATGTCGGCGCTGGTCGCGGTCAACGAGTCCGGCGATCAACTGACCGAGGAAGAAATCGTCTCGACGTGCCTGCTGCTGCTGGTCGCCGGCCACGAGACCACGGTGAACCTGATCGGGAATGCGATCCTGGCGATGCTGCGCGACGGCGGGCAGTGGGCCGCGCTGGGTGCCGATCCCGCGCGCGCCGCGGCGATCGTCGAGGAGACCCTGCGCTACGACCCCCCGGTGCAACAGTTGAACCGAATCGCGCTCGGCGACATGCGGATTGGCGACACCGAAGTCGCCAAGGGCGACGTGATGCTGCTGTTGCTGGCCGCCGCGCATCGCGATCCCGCCGAGTTCGACCGACCGGACGTCTTCGACCCGGATCGTAAATCATTGCGGCATTTGGGTTTTGGCCGCGGGGCTCACTACTGCCTGGGCGCCCCGCTGGCCCGGTTGGAAGCCAGTGCGGCGCTGTCGGCGGTGACGGCCCGGTTCCCCAACGCCAGGTTGGCCGGCGAGCCGGTGTACAAACCGAACGTCAACCTGCGGGGGCTGGCGACCCTGACGGTGGCGGTCTAATTTCCGTTGTTGCGACCCGGACGCCCACCGGCCAGGTTGATCGCCAGCGGGATCGGGGTGGCAATGGGGCGAACGGCTTCCGCGTCGTGGTAGACGCCGATGGTGTATTCGCCAGTCGTCTCGATCGCAAAGGAAAGCTGCGGTGTGAAGCAGCGGTACTTGGATCGTTTGTCTTGTTCGTCCGGCCATTGCCAGGCGGAGCGGACGGTCCCGCGGATGGTCCCCGCAGGGTCCTTGCACACGACGAACAGTTCGGCGTCGAAATCTTCGCCGGCCCCGGCGTGGACCACCAGCACCAACGGGATCGTCAGCCACAACGGAACCTGGTTGACGTCATAACTGGTCGTGGGCAGGCGGGTGGCATCAATCGCGGAATCGTCGATGTTGGCGGAACCCGCCACTAGCAATGCGGCTACGTGCATTGCGACAGCTTATTCGGCGTTGTCGTCAACGGAACCCGCATCGGCCAAAACGATCGAAACCGGCACCGGTGTGGACAACTCGAATTTGCCTTCCGCGTCGTAATACGCGCCGATGGTGTACTCGCCTTCGGTCGCCACCTCGAACGCGAGTTCCTGGGTGAAGCACCGATACTTGGACGGCAGTTTTCCGTCGTCGGGCCAATGCCACGCGGCCCGCAGAGATCCCAGCGGCTTCCCGTCAGGGTCTTTGCACACGACATGAAGGTCCGGGTCGTAGTCGCCACCGGCCGGGGCGTGCACCACCAGGACCACCGGAACCTTTGCCCGCAAAGGAATTTGGTCGACTTGGAACCACGCCATCGGAATGCAGGTGGCATTGATCGCGCCGTACTCGTCGAACGCGGCCGTGCGGGCGACGAACAGTGAACAGACGTGCAGCACTACGACATCTTAAGCGCGTGCCATGCTAGTTCCGCGATCACGACGCAGTAGTCGTCGTCGACGGGTTCCTCCGAATACAGTGCGCGAATGTTCAGTGGCGCCAGCACGATCTGTACTGCGGCAAGCGTGTTCACCCCGTCGCGCAGTTCGCCTCGCTTGCGTGCCCGATCGATCACCGGACGTACAGCATGGAAACGACCCTGCCAGAACAACATTCGCGTCTCGTGATCGTGATGCCCGCGACTGTCCATGACCAGTGCCCGCAGGAAGGTGCGGCCGATCGGGGTGTTGATCTGTGCGGCAACGCTGCGGGCCAGCGCGAGCAGGTCGCCGCGTAGCGAGCCGGTGTCCGTCGCCGAACGCAGTACCTCGAGGTCACCGAGGGCGGCGTCGACGATCAGACGCTGCCGGCTGCCCCAATAGTGGTAGATCATCGCCGTGTCCAGCCGGTACCGCTCGGCGAGTGCCTCGACACTGAACCGCTCGACCCCCCAGCGTGCCAGCTCGTCGAGCACGGCTGGCATCACCCGGGACCGGATGTCGGCCGGTATCGCGGGCCGGGCCGGTTCGGGTATTCGAGACGGCTGCATGCATGCCCCCTTCGCCGAATCACGCCGCCGCAACCGACTTTCTACCGCACCTGCGGTCGATCAGGTGGTGTTTCCGGCAACAAGGCCCGGCACGATGTCGCTGAGGCTGAACGTGACCGGCTGGTCGAGCTGCTCGTAGGTGCAGGACCGCGGGTCTCGGTCGGGCCGCCAGCGGTTGAACTGCGCGGTGTGCCGGAACCGCACGCCTTCCATGTGGTCGTAACGCACTTCGACCACCCGCTCGGGCCGCAGCGGCACGAACGACAGGTCCTTGCCGGCGTTCCACCGTGAGTACTCGTTCTTGCGCGGGGTGCGTTCGCCGGCTTCGTGGGCCGCCCAGTTCCAGGGGTGCCGATCGAAGCTGGTTACCAGGGGCTGCAATTCGGCGAACAGCCGCTTACGTTCGGCCATCGGGAAGGCGCCGATCACGCCGACCGAGGCGAGCTGCCCGTCGTCCTGGTACAGGCCGAGCAGCAGCGACCCGATGGCGTCGCTGCCTGATTTGTGCACTCGGTAGCCGGCGACCACGCAGTCTGCGGTCCGCTCGTGCTTGATCTTGAACATGACGCGCTTATCCGGCTGATAGGTGACGGTCAGGGGTTTGGCGACGACGCCGTCCAGCCCGGCGCCCTCGAACTCCTCGAACCACTGTTGCGCGGTGGCCTGGTCGGTGGTTGCCGGGGTCACGTGAATCGACGGGCCCGAGTCCCGCAGCGCGTCGACGAGTGCCGCACGCCGCTCGCTGAACGGGCGTCTGGTGTAGTCGTCGTCGCCGAGCGCCAGCAGATCGAACGCGATGAACGAGGCCGGGGTCTGCTGGGCCAGCAGGCGCACCCGGGAGTCGGCGGGGTGGATGCGCTGTTGCAGCGCTTCGAAATCCAGGCCGTGCTCGGTGGCGATCACGATCTCTCCGTCGATCACGCAGCGTTGCGGCAGCTCTGCCTTGACCGCCTCGACCAGTTCCGGGAAATACCGTGTCATCGGCTTCTCGTTGCGGCTGCCCAGCTCCACTTCGTCGCCGTCCCGAAAGCAGATGGACCGGAAGCCGTCCCACTTGGGTTCGTACGACGCGTCCGGCGGGATCGTCTTGACCGACTTGGCCAGCATCGGCGACACCGGCGGCATGACGGGTAAGTCCATTGCTTCATTCTGGCCTGCGCGTGCTGGAATCTTCAGATATGGCCGCTGCAGCTGAAGAACTCGACGTCGACGGCATCTCGGTGCGGTTGACCAACCGCGACAAGGTGTATTTCCCCGAGCTCGGATCCGACGGCACCAAGGGCCGGCTGGTCGAGTACTACCAGGCGGTGGCGCGTGGCCCGATGCTGACGGCATTGCGCGACCGTCCCACCCATCTGCAACGGTTCCCCGACGGCATCGACGGCGAGGAGATCTACCAGAAGCGGGTGCCGCAGCACCATCCCGACTACCTGGAAACCTGCCGGATCACGTTCCCGTCGGGACGGACCGCCGACGCGCTGAAGGTGACCCATCCCGCCGCGGTCGTGTGGGCGGCGCAGATGGGCACCGTCACGCTGCATCCCTGGCAGGTCCGCTGCCCCGATACCGAGCACCCCGACGAGCTGCGCATCGACCTCGATCCGCAGCCGGGAACCGGCTTCGTCGAGGCGCGCACGGTCGCCGTCGAGGTGTTGCGGCCGTTGCTCGACGAGCTCGGCCTGGTGGGGTACCCGAAGACGTCGGGCGGTCGCGGCGTCCATGTGTTCCTGCGGATAGCCACCGAGTGGGACTTCATTCAGGTGCGCCGGGCCGGCATCGCGCTGGCCCGCGAAATCGAGCGGCGGGCGCCCGACGCGGTGACCACGTCCTGGTGGAAGGAAGAACGCGGCGAGCGCATCTTCATCGACTTCAACCAGAACGCCCGCGACCGCACCATGGCGTCGCCGTATTCGGTGCGGCGCACCCCGATCGCGACGGTGTCGATGCCGCTGAGCTGGGACGAGCTGGCGTCGGCGGACCCGGATGACTACACGATGTTGACGGTGCCGGACATGGTGGCGGCCCGCGACGATCCGTGGGCCGGCATCGACGAGGTTGCCCAGTCGCTGACTGGGTTGCTGGACATGGTCGACGCCGACGAGGAACGCGGCCTGGGCGACATGCCGTACCCGCCGAACTACCCGAAGATGCCGGGGGAACCGAAGCGGGTGCAGCCGAGCCGGGACACGGATCGGAAGAAGGAAGACTAGATCCGGCCGGCGGCGAACGTCGCGGCCTGCGCCGTCATCCCGGTCCGGACGTAGGCGACGTGCGCCGCGCCGCTCCTACCCTCGGAGCAGATCGGGTCGTCGGGAACGCAGAGGTTGATCGTCTTCGGCAGGTAGAGCGGGCTGATCTCCGGCAGCCGTCCACCGCCCAGCCGCCTCGACAAGGCGCTTTGCGGATTGCCGAAGACGGCGACGGCGGCGACATGGTCGACTTGCGGAGCGAGGTCGTTGGTGGCCATGTCGATGACGCCCGCGCCCTGCGAATAGCCGCCGAGCACCATCCGGGTGTTGGGGCAACCCGCGGCGGTCGATTGCACGTGTGCTCGGGCGTCGGCGGCGCCCGCGGCGGAGCTGCTGGCGAAGGCGTCGGTGGCGGGATAGTTCACGGCGTAGACCCCGACGGACCGCCCGCCGACCTGCGAGCGCAGCGAGTCGATGAAAGCCTGCCCGACGCCGCCGACGCCGGGAGGCTCGTTGGTGCCGCGGGCGAAGGTCACCTCGACGTCCGGGCACGCGGCAGCGGACGCGTGGGCTGGGGTGATCAGTGCTGCTGTCAGGGTGATCGTCACTGCGGGGATGCTGCGCATAACTCCATGCTGCGACCGGGCGGCCTGATCCGCACGCATCTCATAACCAACCGAAATCCTCCGCGCCGAAGCGGCCGCGATCTGCGCGTTTACGCCGATGTTTTCCCGGGACTTTTACTGGCACTAGGGTCGCGCAGCGACATGAGTGTGAAACGTTGGCTTTAATTGTGAATCCACGGCTTTCGCGGTGAACGTAGGGTGGAAATCTCGGCGAAATCCCGCCCAGGTTTCACTCTGAAAGCCCAGGTTTCACACTCAACGCCAAGGCTTCACGCGCAAGGCCCAGGGTTCACGCGGCAACGCCTCACACCGCGATGGACTTGATGTCCAGGTACGCGTCCAACCCTTCGGGTCCCAGCTCTCGCCCATAGCCACTGCCTTTGACGCCGCCGAACGGCGCGAACGGGTCCATGGTGTAACCCTGGTTGATGCCCAGCGTCCCGGTGCGGATGCGCCCAGCGATCGCCAGCGCCCGGTCGGTGTCACCGGTCCACACCGAACCGGCCAGGCCGTAGTCGGAGTCGTTGGCGATAGCCACCGCGTCGTCTTCGTCGCGGTAAGGGATGACGGTGATGACCGGCCCGAAGATCTCTTCGCGCGCGATGCGCATGGTGTTGTCGGCGTCGGCGAACAGGGTGGGTTTGACGTACCAGCCGGCATCGAGGCCGTCGGGCATGTCGGCACCGCCGAGGACCAGTCGCGCTCCTTCGTGCTGACCGATCTCGATGTACTCGCGGACTCTGCTCTGTTGACGTTGCGAGACCAGCGGCCCGAGTTGGGTCTTGGGGTCGTCCGGGTCGCCGACGCGCAGGCCGGCCATCTCGGATGCCAGCGCGTCGACGTACTCGTCGTGACGGTGCTCGGGGACCAGCACCCGGGTCAACGCGTTGCAGATCTGGCCGCTGTTGGACAAGCTGGCCGACCGCACCCCGGCGGCGACCTTGGCTGGGTCCGCATCGTCGAGGACCACGGCCGCGGATTTGCCGCCGAGTTCCAGGCTCACCTTGGTCAGGTTCGCGCCGCATGCGGCCGCGACGGCACGACCGGCCGCAGTGGACCCGGTAAAGGACACCTTGTCGACGCCGGGGTGCGAGACCAGCGCTTCGCCGACGGCGCGGTCCCCGGGGACCACGCTGACCAGACCGGGCGACAGATTTAGCGTGCCGAGCATCTCGGCTAAAAGCAAAGCGTCCAAAGGAGATTCGGGGGCGGGCTTGAGCACCACCGCACATCCGGCCAGCAACGCCGGCACCAACTTGGTGACGGTGAGGAACTGCGGCATGTTCCACGGCACGATCGCGGCGACCACTCCCACCGGTTCCCTGCGGATCTGTACGTCGGCACCGAAGAACCCGGTCCGGGACTCTTCCCAGGGGTGTCGCTCGGCGAGGTCGCAGAACGCGCGCATCATCATCGCCGGCAGGCCGACCTGAGCGCGCTGGGCAAAGGTGATGGGGGCGCCGATCTCGGCGGTGATCGTCTGCGCCATCTCCGCGCGCCGTTCGTGGTAGACCTCGGCGAGTCGGCGGATCGCGGCAATACGTTCCGACGGATCGGTACGTCCCCACGCGTCGGTGGCGGCTCGTGCCGCCTGCACGGCGGCGTCGACGTCGGACTCCCCGGCGGCAGACACCTCGGCGATCGGTAGCTCGGTGTGTGGTGAGATGACCTCGAAAATCTGTGACTCCATCCGCGCCCTTTCACCAGGCAGTATCAACTACTTGCGATTACCCGGTAGAGCATATACCGTCGGGCCACCAGTACGGACAGGAGCGGTCATGCCCCGATTTCCCAAGCCGCCAGAGGGCAGCTGGACCCAGCACTATCCCGAGTTGGGCACCGGACCGGTGTCGTACGGGGACTCGATAAGCCCGGAGATCTACGACTTGGAGCGCGCGGCGATCTTCAAGCGCGCCTGGCTGAATGTGGGCCGGGTACAACAACTTCCGCGCAAGGGTAGCTACTTCACCAAAGAGCTGAAGGTCGCCAACACCTCGATCATCCTGGTGCGCAACGGATCAGGCGAAATCAACGCCTTCCACAACGTCTGCCGGCACCGCGGTAACAAGCTGGTGTGGAACGACATGCCGCTCGAAGAGACCCGTGGCGTGTGCCGGCAATTCACCTGCAAGTACCACGCCTGGCGATATGACCTGGACGGGAACCTGACCTTCGTGCAGCAGGAGGAGGAGTTCTTCGACCTCGACAAGAGCCGGTACGGACTGGTGCCGGTGCACTGTGAAGTCTGGGAAGGCTTCATCTTCGTCAACTTCGCCAAGCAGCCCGAGCAATCGCTGCGCGAATTCCTGGGTCCGATGGTGACGGGGTTGGAGGGTTATCCGTTCGACCTGATGACTTCGCGCTGGCAGTACCGCTCGGAGGTCAAGGCGAACTGGAAGCTCTACATGGACGCGTTCCAGGAGTTCTATCACGCGCCGGTACTGCATGCGAACCAGTCGCCGACGGCGTATTCCAAGGCTGCCGCCGAGGCGGGATTCGAAGCGCCGCATTACCGCTTGGACGGCCCGCACCGACTGGTGAGCACCTCGGGCGTGCGGGCCTGGGAGATGGCGGCGGAGATGCGCAAACCGATGGAGGACATCTGCCAGAGCGGGCTGTTCGGACCGTGGGACAAGCCGGATCTGGGCGAGATGCCGGCCGGGCTGAACCCCGCGAAGTGCGATCCGTGGGGCCTGGATTCGTTCCAGCTGTTCCCCAATTTCGTGATCCTGTTCTGGGGTCAGGGCTGGTATCTGACCTACCACTACTGGCCGACCTCCTACAACAGCCACATCTTCGAGGGCACACTGTATTTCCCGCAGCCCCGGACCCCCCGGGAGCGTGTGGCCCAGGAGTTGGCCGCGGTGTCGTTCAAGGAGTACGGCCTGCAGGACGCCAACACGCTGGAGGCCACCCAGTCGATGATCGAGTCCAACGTGGTCGACGACTTCCTGCTCTGCGATCAGGAGATCCTGATTCGGCACCTGCATTCCGAAACCGCGGCCTGGATTCAGGACTACCAGCAACGCGCCGGGGTGACGGCCTGATGACCGAGACTTCGGTTCTGCCAGTCGAATTCGCCGATCTCGAGTCGTTCGCCGAGTGGTGTCTGCCCACCGAGTCGCAGCGCTACGCCAAGCGACTGGCCAGCTCGATGACCGAGATGAAGGCGTTCTACGACGCGATCACCCCACGGGCCGAGGAAGCCCTGTCCTACTGCGACAAATTCCCGCTCGACGACCTGCCCGAGGACGTCCTGAACCTGATGCATCTGCTGTATTCGATGATCATGGTGTCGTTTCCGGTGGAGTGCTGGAAGCAGCCCCGCGTCCCCGATTCAGGCGCGTCCACACTGGACTGCGTGTCCGAGCCCTTCCCGTGATCACCGTCCTGCGGGCCGACCGCTGGGCCGACGTGGACGCCGGACAGGTGCGCTCGCCGGCCGTGGTGGTGGTCGACGGAAATCGGATCACCGCGGTCAATCCCGAAGAGCCGCTGCCGGATTCGGCCAACATTGTCGACCTGGGTGATGTGACCCTGCTGCCCGGGTTGATGGACATGGAACTCAACCTGTTCATCGGCGGTCCCGGTGGCCCCGAAGGCTTACCGGCCCCCATGCACGGTGTCCAGGACGACCCGGCCTATCGCACGCTGCGCGCGGCGGTCAACGCCCGCACCACGCTGGAGGCCGGCTTCACCACCGTGCGCAATCTCGGTCTGATGGTCAAGACCGGCGGCTACCTGCTCGACGTGGCGTTGCAGCGCGCCATCGAGCAAGGCTGGCACGTCGGCCCGCGCATCTATCCGGCCGGACATGCCGTCACCCCCTACGGCGGACACCTCGATCCCACCGTCTTCCAGCGCCTGGCGCCGGGGATCATGCCGCTGTCGATCGCCGAGGGCATCGCCAACGGCGTCCCCGACGTCATCGCCTGTGTCCGTTATCAAATCCGCCACGGCGCCAAGCTGATCAAGGTCTCGGCCTCGGGCGGGGTGATGTCGCACAGCACCGCCCCGGGCGCGCAGCAGTACTCCGACGCCGAGTTCGCCGCCATCGCCGACGAGGCACACCGCGCCGGGGTGCGCGTCGCCGCCCACGCCGTCGGCGACACCGCCATCCGGGCCTGCATCCGCGCCGGCATCGACTGCATCGAACACGGCTTCCTGGCCTCCGACGACACCATCCAGATGATGGCCGACCACGGCACGTTTCTGGTCTCGACCACGTATCTGACGGAGGCGATGGCGATCGACCGGATCGCACCGGAGTTGCGCAAGAAGGCCGAAGAGGTCTTTCCCCGCGCAAAGACCATGCTGCCCAAGGCGATCGCCGCCGGCGTGCGCATCGCCTGCGGCACCGACGCACCGGCGATCCCGCACGGACAGAACGCCAAGGAACTCGGAGCGCTGGTCGCCCGCGGCATGTCACCCATGCAAGCGCTGAAAGCCGCCACGGTGGTGGCGGCCGAACTGATCGAAGCCGATCACGAATTGGGCCGGCTGGCACCGGGTTACCTCGCCGACATCATCGCGGTGCCCGGAGATCCGTCGGACGACATCGCCACCACGCTGCAAGTCTCATTCGTGATGAAGGATGGCCAGATCGTCAAGGCGCCGACATGACCGATCCCGCAATGGAACTCACCGAAAATCTGCTGTGGCTGCTCAAGCAGGCGTTCTACTTCTCGCTGACCACAGTGAACGACGCGGTCAGCGGGCACGGCGTCAGCACCGCCCAAATCGGGGTGCTGCGACAGCTGCTGAACGAACCCGACCTGTCCGGCGCCGAACTGGCCCGGCGGTTGTTGATCACCCCGCAAGGGGTGCAACTCGCGCTGACCGCACTGGAACGCCGCGGCCTGGTGGAACGCACACCGGACCCCCAGCACAAGCGCATCCTGCGGGCCCGCCTGACCGAGCAGGGCCGGACCGTGGTGACAACGGTGATCAGCGACGCGGTGGCGGCGCACGAGAAGGTGTTCGGGGTGCTCACCGCCGAGGAGCAGGTAAACCTGCGTGACCTGCTGAGCCGGGTCGTCGAGAAGGGCACCGGGCACGAGTTGTTCAAGGACCACGTGTAAGCCATGTCTCTAGTACTTGATAAGGATAACAAGTACTTGATACCGTGGTGCTCGATGCCTGAACCCACACCGGTCGTGGTCACCGAACACGTGACCATCGAGCTGAACCGCCGCACCACCACCGTGTCCTACACTGCCGGCGACACGTTGCTGCAGACCGCCCGCATGGCCGGTCTGCAGCCGCCGTCGTCGTGCGAAATCGGTTCCTGCGGAACGTGTATGGCCCGGCTGACCGAGGGCGGCGCGCGGATGATCAACAACGATGCGCTCGACGACGACGAGGTGGCCGAGGGTTGGGTGCTCACGTGTCAGTCCCTGCCGACCACTGCCACGGTACGGGTGGTCTACGAGTGAGTCGGGTGGCCGTGGTGACCGGCGGCGCCTCCGGTATGGGCGAGGCGACCTGTCACGAGCTGGGTCGGCTCGGTCACCGGGTCGCGGTCCTCGACCTCGACGAACAGGCGGCGAAGCGGGTCACCGAAGACCTACGCGCACAAGGGGTCACGGCCATCGGCGTCGAAGCCGACGTCACCGACCGCGCCGCCGTCGAACGGGCCTTCGGCCAGGTACGCCACGAGCTCGGCCCCGTGTCGGTGTTGGTGACCAGCGCGGGCATGTTCGGCATTGCCCCGTTCATCGAGATCGACCCCGAGTCCTGGAACCGGATCGTCGACGTCAACCTGAACGGCACCTTCCACTGCTGCCAGGTCGCGCTGCCCGACATGCTGGCCGCCAACTGGGGCCGCATCGTGATGATCTCGTCGTCCAGCGCCCAGCGCGGCACGCCGTTCGCCGCGCATTACGCGGCCTCGAAGGGCGCGGTCATCACGCTCACCAAATCGCTTGCCCGCGAATACGCGGCGCACGGCATCACCGTCAACAACATCCCGCCGTCGGGCATCGAAACCCCGATGCAGCATCGGGCACAGGCGGCGGGACACCTGAAGTCCAACGAGGAGATCGCCGCCAACATCCCGATGGGCCGCCTGGGTACCGGCGCCGACATCGCCGCCGCCGTCGGCTTCCTGTGCTCAGAGGCCGCCGGCTTCATCACCGGCCAGGTGCTCGGCGTCAACGGCGGAGCGGTGATGTGAGGCAAGGAGGTTCGTCATGACGCGACCCGGTCGGCCCCCGGAGGGATCCTGGACCGAGCACTATCCCGAATTGGGCACCGGCCCAATCTCTTTCGCCGACTCCACGTCGCCGGAGTTCTACGAACTCGAACGTGAGGCCGTGTTCAAACGCGCGTGGCTGAACGTGGCCCGCGTCGAGGAACTGCCCCGCGTCGGCAGTTATCTGACCAAGGAGATCGAGGTCGCCCGGGTTTCGGTCATCCTGGTCAAAGGCCGTGACGAAACCATCCGCGCGTTCTACAACGTGTGCCGGCACCGCGGAAACAAGCTGGTGTGGAACGACTTTCCCAACGAAGAGACCCGCGGCACCTGCCGCCAGTTCACCTGCAAGTACCACGGCTGGCGCTACGGCCTGGACGGCACGCTGAACTTCGTGCAGCAGTCCTCGGAGTTCTTCGACCTCGACCCGGCAGACCACGGTTTGGCCCCCGTGCACTGCGAGGTGTGGAGCGGCTTCATCTTCATCAACCTTGATCCCGAGCCCCGTCAGACTCTGCGGGAGTTCCTGGGCCCGATGATCACCGGTCTGGACGGCTATCCGTTCGGGAAGCTGACCGAACGCTACGCATGGGTCGCGCACAACAACAGCAACTGGAAGATCTTCGCCGACGCGTTCCAGGAGTACTACCACGTGCCCTCGTTGCACCCCCAGCAGGTGCCGCCCGAGGTGCGCGATCCCAACGCCGGATTCACTTGCGGCCATTTCCAACTCGACGGTCCGCACCGGTTGGTGTCGACGGCGGGACGGCGCCGCTGGCTGCTGCCTGCCGACTACATGTACCCGATCGAGCGGGCCACCCGAAGCGGCTTGGTCGGTCCGTGGCGCACCCCGGACATCGGTGAGTTGCCGGCCGGTCTGAATCCCGGCGGCATCGATCCGTGGGGAATCAGCAACTTCCAGATCTTCCCCAACACCGAGATCTTGATCTACGGTGGCTGGTACCTGCTCTACCGGTACTGGCCGACCTCCTACAACACCCACCGGTTCGAGGCCTATACGTACTTCTCACCGGCAAGCACCGTGCGGGAACGCATCGAGCACGAGGTCGCGGCGGTGGTGCTCAAGGAGTTCGCGCTACAGGACGCCGGGATGCTCGGCGGCACCCAGGCCGCACTGGAATACGGCATCGTCGACGACTTCCCGCTCAACGACCAGGAGATCCTGGTGCGCCACCTGCACAAGGTCGTGGTCGACTGGGTCGAGGGGTACCAGCGCGAACGCAATCCGGCGCCGGTGGGAGCCTGACCATGCCAGATTCCTTGCTGCCCAGCGCATTCGCCGAGCTGGAGGATCACGCCCGCATCTGGTGTCTGGCAACCGAGACCGAACGCTGGAACCAACGGCTGGCGAGCAGCATGGCCGAGATGCGGCAGTTCTACGATGCGTTCTTCCCGCGCCTGGAAGAGGCCATCGAGTACTGCGACAAGTTCCCGCTCGACGACCTGCCCGACGACGTGCTGAACCTGCTGCACCTGATCTATTCGCTGATCATGGTGGCCATGGCGGTGGAGATCATGCACCAGCCCGCCCCGACCGACGCCGCCGACGCGGTGATGATCCGCACCGGCGAGCCGGTGCCCTGACGAGGGAACGAAATGAGTCTGCTCACCATCACCAAACTCAGCGAGTCCGTCGGCGCCGAAGTCACCGGCCTGGATCCCAGCCGGCTGGCGTCCGACGACGGCAGCGCCATCCTGGATGCGTTGGAGCACAACGGCGTACTGGTATTCCGCGATCTGCGGCTCGAGCCTGAAGCGCAGGTCGAATTCTGCCGTCGGCTCGGCGAGATCGACCACTCCTCCGACGGGCATCACCCGGTGGCCGGCATCTACCCGATCACCTTGGATCTGTCCAAGAACTCCTCGGCCGCCTACCTCAAGGCGACGTTCGACTGGCATATCGACGGATGCACCCCCACCGGGGACGAATGCCCACAGAAGGCCACCGTGCTCTCGGCCATTCAGGTCGCCGAGTGGGGCGGCGAGACCGAATTCGCCAATTCCTATGCGGCATATGACGCTTTGACCGACGAGGAGAAGCAGCGCTACGGCGCGTTACGGGTGGTGCACTCGTTGGAGGCCTCGCAACGCCGTATCACCCCCGACCCCACCCCGGAGCAACTGGCGCGGTGGCGGTCGCGGCGCACCCACGAACACCCGTTGGTGTGGACCCATCGCAGCGGACGAAAGTCGTTGGTACTCGGCGCTTCTGCGGACTACGTGGTGGGCATGGACCTCGACGAGGGCCGGAACCTGTTGGCGGAGTTGCTGGAACGGGCCACCGTTCCCGAGCGGGTGTACAGCCACAACTGGTCGGTCGGCGACACGGTGATCTGGGACAACCGCGGCGTCCTGCACCGCGCCGCCCCGTACGACCCGGACTCGCCACGCCACATGCTGCGCACCACCGTCCTGGGCGACGAACCGATCCAGTAGACCCGCTGTGGGCCGAACCACGGTTGGGTCCGGCCGCGACGGGGAATGGTTTGGGCGTGGCTCCCACCTTTCAGGACGTGATCAAGTCCAAGTACCTGCTGTTGACGACGTTCACCAAAGACGGCCGCGCGAAGCCGACCGCGATCTGGGGCGTCCCGGACGGTGACAAGCTGCTGATCATCACCGACGACGATTCGTGGAAGGTGAAGCGCATCCGCAACACACCGAGGGTGACCATCGCCAAGAGCGGGTCGCTGGGCAAGTCCAAGAGCGAGCCGGTCGAGGGCGTCGCGCGGGTGTTGCCCAAGTCGGAGACGCGCCGGGTGTACAACGCCGTGCTCAAGCGGTACTGGTATCACGCGCCGTGGTTCTACGTGCACTCGATCGTGCGGGGCGGCATCGACAAGGTGCACGTCGGGCTGGAGGTCGCACCCGCCTCGTAGCCTGTCACCATAGAACGGTGACCACCACCATCATCGTGGTGACGCTGGTGCTGCTGGGCCTCGCCATCGTGATCAACGGACTGCTGCGGCTGAAGGATTGGCTCAAGAATTCGCCGCCCCTGCCGCCGCTGATCGAGCCGGACGACGAGGACGACTGATCGTCACCCGCGCAGTGCCGCGACCGTATCGAAGATCGTGGTGCGTGGATCCCGATAGGTGACGCCCAGTTCCTGCTCGCTCGGCGAGTCGTCGGACCTGGGCATCTGCGTGTAGTACTGCATGCCCGCCCCGGTGAACGGGTTCTCGAACGGAAGATACGGTCCCGCCAGGTCCAGCAGCGTCCCGGCGACTCGCAGCGCCGTGTCAGGCACCGGGACGGTGACCATCCGGGTATCTGCGGCCTGACCCAGCATGTCCGCGAGATCGGCGACCGGGACCCGGTGCCCACCCACCATGTACCGTCGCGGCCCTCGTCCGGGCTCCAGCAGCGCGGCGTGCACCGCCGCGACATCGCGCGCATCGATCACCAGCCAGGCCGCGCTGCGTCCCGGGATCGTGTGCATCTGCAGCGCCACCCGCACACCCTCGCCGGCTTCACCGTATTGGTCGCCGACCGGCGGGCCGAGCACCATGCCGGGATAGGTGATGTTCACCGGGGCGCCGGCGTCCTGGAGACCGCGGGCATAGATCTCGACCTGCGCCTTGGATGTGCCGTAACCGTCCCTGCCGCCGACCACCGGCAGGTCCGCGCTCAACGTCTCCAAACCGGGGTGGAAAAGCGCGGTGAAGCTCGAGACGTGAATCACCGGGTCAAGCCCGAGCTGGACGGCCTGACCAAGGACATTGCGGGCGCCGTCCATGTTGGTGCTGAGCATCTCCGGGGTCTGCCGCGGGTCGGTGGCGACCAGGGCCGCACCGTGCACGACGGCGTCGCAACCGGTCAGCGCTTCGCGCACCGATTCGCGGTCCTTGATGTCGCCCTGGACGTAATCGGAGATGTCGACGCCCAGCTTGCCGACGGAGGTCTCCAGCTTTGCCGGGGTCCGAACCAGGAAGCGGACCGAATGGCCCGCGTCCGCAATAGCTTTGGCGGTCCAACCGCCGACGAATCCAGTGCCACCGGTTATCAGAACGCGCATGCTGCGATTCTGCTACAGACGGCTCGCGGCGAATTCCGCGGCCTGGTTTGCCATCCCATTCACCGAGTACGAAATGTGCTCGATCCCAGGACCCCCGGGTGGACCCGAGCAGATGTTGTCGCCCTGGGCGCACTGCTGGATGGTCTTGGGCTGATACAGCGGACCGATCGTGATCTGCGGCGCCCCATACTGACTGAGGAATTGCGGCGACGGCGTACCGAACAGGGTGACCGCGGCGACGTGGTTCGCGATCTCCGGCGCCAGTGGCTGTGGCACCGCCGACGCCGGCACGCCCTCCGGCACGGCCGGGGAAGTGACGTAGCCCGCCACTGCCGCGCCTTGAGAGTATCCGCCCAGGACTTCCCTGGTGTTGGGACAGTTCGACGCCATCGACTCGATGTGCCCGCCCGCGTCGCGGATCCCGTCGATGACGCCGAGCGAGAACTCGCTGCTGTTGAAGTCGGTGCTCGCCGGGTAGTTGACCGCGTACACGGCCAGCGACCTGGCGCCGATCGCCGACTGCAATGCGTTGACGAACGATTGCCCGACACCGCCCACGCCGGGCGCTTCGCCGCTGCCCCGGGCAAACACCACCTCGACATCGGGGCAGGGTGCCGCCGACGCGGCAGGCGCGGGCGTGCCCAGCAGCGTGGCGGCGCCGAGGAACGCGGCCACTGCGGTGCCCGCCCCGAAGCGGCGAGTTGATTCGATGACAGTCATGTGCAAACCTCTCTCGACGATCCGCTAGGGATAACCAGAATTCGGTGACTCAACCGCGGGAATTTCGGCGCCGCAATGGGTTTCGGACAAAATTGTCCCGCGCGAGACGGACCGGATCCGGCGCTCGCGCGGGACAATTCAGCGGCAGGATTACTTCTTGAACGCGTCCTTGATCTTCTCGCCGGCGTCCTTGAGGCTCGACTTGGCCTGGTCGAATCGACCCTCGTTCTCGGTGTCCCGGTCGCCGGTAGCCCTACCGACGGCCTCCTTGGCCTTGCCGCCCACGTCTTCGATCTTGTTCTTGACCTTGTCTTCGCCGCTCATCGCGTCCTCACTCCTGTCGGTTTGCGTTGGGGACCCTCAGCGAATACCCGACTGCGGGTGCCGACGAAACCCTCGCCGCTGTTGCTGTCGCCACGCGTCCCTGACCCGGACCCCGGTGTCCTTGATGTTCGCTTTCGTTTGATCGAGGATTCCCTCGAACTCGGTGCGTCTGTTGCCGCTGAGTCTGCCGAAGGTTTCCTTGGCCCTGCCGCCCCAGTACTGGGCGCTGTTGCTGAACCTGTTGTTAGCCATGGGTGTGGCATACCCGCTGGCCTACCGCTTCATACGGGTCATCCGGTGGGAACCGTGCCGCGCGGCAGCGTCAGGGGCAGGTCGGCGTAGGTCGCGATGCCGGGTGCGGCGGCCACCACGGCGGGGATCGCGTGGATCGCCGGCATGGCCGTCATGATGTGGCCGAGCGTCATGAACTCGGCAAGCGTGGTGGCCTGGAAGTATGGCGGCGGCAGGAAGCCGACCTTGGTGGTCACCGTGGGCTGGCCGTCGACCTGGATGACCCAACCATCCTGGTCGATCTTCCAGTCTGGTTCCAGGGTCTGCCCTTTGCGCCAGCGCACGTTCAGGTCTACGACGGTGTTGCCGCCGACGATCCCCTGCCAACTGATATAGACCCCGGCCACGCAGCCGGCGTCGATGGTCCAGGACTCCATCGCGAGATCTTCTGTGGTCTGGGCGAATTCGGCCACGCAGCGCACCTCGTCCAGTTCGACACCGAGCGCGTCGGCGACCAACCGGACCGCCTCCCCGAAGATCGCCGTGCCCTTCTCTGCCATCTGCGGCAGGTCGGGGTTGTCGATCGGCTGGCCGAACCCGACCGGCTTCTCGGTGTCGGGTGAGTCGTAGAACGTGGTGTCGGCGGCCTCGTTGACGGTGACCTTGTCGACCCGGTTGCACACCATCGCCGACACGATGGCCAACAGCTCGGCGAAACCCGGGCTCACTCCGGACCCGAACATCGTCGAGCCGCCCTTCTCGCACGCTTCGAGGATCCGGTCGCGCCCGGCGCCCAGGTTGTGCCCGGTGATGAACGATGCCGTCGTCACCACGTTCACACCCGCCGACAGGATCCGCACCAGCTCGTCGACGTCGATCCACATCGGGTTGTAGACCACACAGTCCGGTTTGAGGGCCAGCAACTCCTCGACGTCGTTGGTGGCGCTTATCCCCAGCGGCTCGATGCCGACCAGCTCACCGGCGTCCCGGCCGGCCTTGTCCGCCGACCAGGCGTAGCAACCCACCACTTCGAACAGGGGATTGGTCGCAAGTGACTGCAGCGAGCTCTTGCCGACATTGCCGGTGGTCCATTGCACGACGCGATATTTGTTGGGCACTCGCTCAGCATAGGCACGTGGGTCGCGCTCAGTAAGAGGATTCGGCCGCCAGGATCTCGGCGAGGAATGCGTCGGCCGGCGGCTGGTCCAGTCGTGCCCGCACCCAGCGGCGGACTCGGTCCCGGACCTCGCGCGACTCGTCGACCGGCGCACCGACGACCACCGACGTCACCGGCCAATCGTGGTTCCAGGCCGCCGATTCCGTCATCGCCTGTCGCTGCGCGTCCGACAGCGGCACGGTGGCCCGGCCACCCGCATCGAGCGCGCCGGCGCCGCCGACATCCCCCGACTCGATGCGGACCGTGACATCGGTCGCCGGTTCGGGGCCGATGACGGCCGCACGCACGACGGCGACGACGGTCGGACCGCTCGCCTGCACGCTCCACTCGACCGTGTCCTCGGCCGCGTCGAAGATTCCCGGCGGCACCGCCGCCCAGTTGATCGACACGACTCCGCGGCCGATCGCTGTGCCGGTCCGGCTCGGCGCTTCGGAGCCGGCCGCCAGCGCGTAGTCATCCTGACGGCCGGTCTGCATACTCGCCACCGGACTCGAATCATCCAGTGCCGCAGCCAGTTCCGACCATCCGGTGCCGTCCAGTCCGATCTCGTCGGCGAGTTCGGAGCCGGCCCGCACCAGCTTGCGTACCCGCGGATCGTCCACACCGAGGTAGGCGGTCAATGCCGCCGCGTGCGGAACGAGCAGACCGGTGGCGTCGGAGTCCAGGGTGTCTTCGGTGAAGTAGTCCTGCGCGGCGGCTGTGAGCAGCGCGACCTCGACGTCGAGCAGGGTTTGGTCGAGGTGGGGGATGCCGTCGCGCTGGCTGGCCGGCCACCACCGCCGCAGCCAGTGCCCGATCGCCAGTCGGCGCAACGGTTCCAGCGAACCCGGCACGACGGCTACGCCGGAGAGATCGGCAGGTTCGTCGGTCGCGAGCAGCGCGGCGTGGCCGTGCGGACCTACGATGCGCCACAGCCAATCCGCTTGGATCGGGTCGGTCACGGCGATCGCGGCATCCGCAGCCGGCTCGTCCACCAGCCAGGACAACACCGCGCCGCTGACTTCCAGCACGGCCAGTAGCGGCGACGGGTGCTGACCGAGCTCGGCGACCAGTCTCATCCCGCCACCTGCAATTCCAGCATCGACTTGATCCGTTGCCGGTGATCCAGGCTCACCGACCTGGCGACTCCGTCCAGCAACGCACGCACCTCGTCGACGTCATCGCACGGTTCCTGCCACACGTCGCGGCCGTGCAACCGGGCCCACAAGCGGCTGAGGTACGGCTGCGCGAATGCGGCCAGGTCGTCGACCACCTGTCGTTGCCGTGGATGGATCGGCCCGCCAGCGGCCAGGTATCGCCGGGCGTGCAGCACGTACGCCTCCTTGCGCAGCCTGGCCTGAATCTGGGCGGCCAGCGCGTAGCGGCTGGTCACCGTGCGGTCCAACGGTTTCAGTTCGACGGCGACCTCGATGCCGGCCACCATCGTGGCCTGCTTGTCCTCGGACAGCAGACCCCAGGGCGCGCTGGCCCGGTCCACTTCTTCGGCGCACAGCAACGGGATGTCGGGCAGCGCGTCGCGGTCCAGTGAACGCCGCAACGTCGCGCGAACGCGGTCCACCACGGTGCGGTCCAGCGGCCGGTCGCTGTCCGGGCCGCCGACGACTTGCGGGATCCGTTGGGGCGCAACCGAACTCAATCCCAATTCGACGACGGACCAGGGCAGCTCGACGTCCGACACGCGGGCCAGGGCACCCAGCTGGTACGGGGCCGGGTCCTCGATCATGGCCGACCACACCCGCTGGCGCGTCATGGTTGCGTTGTGAGTGTTGGCCGGGCCCAGCACGGTGGCCAGCTCGGCCAGAAACGGCTCCAGCACGGCGGCTTCGGCCCGCACGTCACGCCAACTCCGTTGCAACTGCGCCGACAAGGAGGCGACCACCCGCGGATCGGCAACATAGTCGTTGAGCACCTCGATCGCAGTGCGGTCCCGGCCCTGGTGCACGTCGTGCAACACCGCGGCCGCGGTTTCGCGATCTTGAGGTGCGGGTGCGCCTTTGGTGACCGCGAGCTCGAAACACACCGGAAAGTACAGCTCCTGAGCGTTGCCGCTGCGGATCCGCAACCGGCGTCGCTCCAGCTTCAATACCTCGAACCAGGCTGCGGCGAAACGCAATTGGTCGGCACTGTCGACGATCAGGTCGTGCATGGCGGCGGCCGTGTCGGCAGCCACCACCGGCGCCGAATACTGCGGGTTGGAGCGCAGCCGAAGCACCAGCGGATCAAGGATGCGTTTGACCGTCCTGCTGAGCGGACCGCCGTCGTCGCTGCTGAGCACCTCGACCCCGGGACCGATTGCGCGCCAGGCCTGGTCGATGACCGCGCGGCGCGGATGCCCGTTCAAGGCAGTCGGCAGCTGCGGATCGGCGCTCATGACCACAGGATAGGGGCAGTGCCGAAAATCCCGGTACCCGCAAAGTTGGGTTCGGTAGCCGGCCGGCCCGGTGAAGCTGCTGGCATGAACAAGACGAAAATGTCGGCGCTGGGCGCCGAGATCGCCCTGATCGCAACCACCATCTACCGCGCCCTCCGCAAGCTGTTGCTTCCGCGCGCCGGTCGGGGTCTGGCCGTCGGGGTGGGCACGGTGCGCGCCGCCGAGGAACGCCAGATCCTGATCGAGGTGTCCAGCGTGCACGGCGACACCTTCATCGGCCGGCTGGTGCATGGCGAGGACGGGGACTTGCCGAGTTTGCGGCCGGGATTGCTGGTGCTGGTGGCCTTCGATCCCGAGGCCCGCGAGCAACTCACGCTGCCCGATGACGTATTGGCCGTCCGCGCCGGCGGATTGGCGCTTGCCTGAACGTCATCGCGCACCATCGACGGCGAAGGTGACCAGCGCGCCCCAGTACAGCGGGCTGGCGGTGACATCGCCGTCCCGCCAGCGCCGCATCTGGGCGCGTTGCCAACGATTTACCGCGCATCCCGCGTCGGCCTCTTCGTGCGCGTCGTCGACCGCCGTGACCAGCTCGGCCATCGGGTCGACGGAACCGGCTGTGGGCGAGACGAATTGGCGGTACGCCGCCGTGGTGAGTAGTGACCACAGGGTTGCGGTCACCAACTGGGCGCCACTCAGGATCATCGCCGCCACCAGACCCGTTGCCTCGTCGAACTGGTAGTCACCGCCGGATGCACAGGCCAACAGCGCAACCCGGGGCGGCATCGGCCAGCGCAGTGCCATCAGGTCCGACGCGGTCAGCGGTCGGTGATCGCCGACGGCCGCGGCGTCCCCGGGGATGCGGGCGGTACACGCGAGGTGCAGTGAAGCCCGGTCGGCGTGACCGACTTCACCGTCGGCCGAACTCGCGTGGCCCAGGTAGAGCAACCGGCTTGGTTGTCGTGCAAGCAATTTGGCCAACCACCCGCGATCGGCATCCTGCCGGCGGAACAGCGCGACGACGGAGTCCACTTCCGGCAAAACCGCGCGGCGCTGCATCAACCCGGCGAAATGGCGAGCCAGCGGGGTCTGTTCGGATGGTCTGCCCAGCACCGAACCCAGCGCCGAGTTCGGTCGTTGCCCCGGCACCCGAGGGTCCAGGACCAGCACTACCGGCCCGGCCTGCCGGGCAGCCCAGCTGGCCGGTGCGCGGTGTGCGTGCACTATGTGCTGCGGCGCCGCCAGCAGCACGTCAACCAGCTCCATCAACCGGTAACCGTCGGTGTGTTCCCTGATATCAGCCAATTGCCAAGGGATTCGGGCGGCACGCCTGCCGCTGGCGGTGATCGCATCGTGTCGCGCGCGAGCCAGCTCTTCGTTGCTCGGACCCGACTTCGGCAGTGCGAGTTGCCCCCACGGGACGCGGGCCAGCCGCGCACTGGGCGAAACGAACAGTCTCGGCCGCGTTCCCGAAGACTGGCCCGTGCACTCGGCAAGCAACTGCCAGCCGGCAGCGCCGATCAGCAGCACACCCAAAATGTAGGAGGTTGTCAGCTCGGCATCTTGTGTCGCGAACGGACCGCGTGTCAGTGCCCGCTCGATCGCCTCACGCCGGCTCTCGGCACCCACCGGTTCCGGAAGCGCATCGGCCAGTTCCGCCAATGCCGCCAACAGGATTGGATCTTCGACCACCCAGTTGACCGTTCTGGACGGCTCGCCCACCACCCGCAGGCTGACGTAGGTGGCGATGCCGATGTCGGCATACCGCAGGACCAGTGTCGGGACGGTCACGGCCACGTCGACCAGGCCGGCTCGGCCGCGGTGACTTCACGGCCGTACCGATGCAATGCCAGTGCACGATAGTGACTCATGATCGGCTCGTCGTCGGGGTGCATCCGCAATGGAGGCAACGGGCCGAGCCTGTTCAGCGACCGGACTTCTCGCGGCGACGGCCCGGAGGCGGCGGTCGCTGATTCGTCGTCGACGAACGCCGGGGAGACGGCGGTCGACTCCCATTCGACGACTTGCCGGACGGGTTGTTCGGTGTTCAGAGTGCCTCGCGCACTGTGATACTCGACCAACTCACTGATCAGCTCGGTGTTTTCCCACTCCCAGGCGACTGCGAAGGCACCGGCCAGGACGGGTGCCGAAACATGCGTCGCCCAGCGCGATCTCGCGGCGGCGTCGGAGATCGAATAGCGCACCGAGTCCACGGCCAGCGCCGCCGGTATCTTGAGCTCGGCCGCCTGTTGGAGCTTGGTCATCGCCCGCTGATACTGGGGCGTGCCGACCTCGCCGCGGAGCACACCGAGCGATGCGGCATGACGGGCCTCGTTCTGCTGCAACGACTCACCGGGATCGCCCGATCCGTCGAAACCCAGGTCCGCCAGGGCATCCGCACGCCACACCGTTCCGAGATGGTTGTCGAGCAGCGCGTACTGCAGCCAGCTGCTGCGCGGTGCGGAGTCCAGCAACTCCCGCGCCTGGGCGATGAGCTCGACGGCGGTGTCGAAGCGCCCGCAGAAGATCGCTATCCAGCTGCGCTGCAACAGGATCCGGTGCAGATGCAACGGTTTGCCCAGTTCGCGCCAGTGCCGTTCGGCGTGCTCCCAGCACTCGTCGGCGGCCTGTAGTGCGCCGCCGGCCAACCGGGTCAGACCCAAGTAGAGCCAGCAGCGAGACACGTCGTGGGCCCGCGCATAGCGCGCGATCACCGGGTAGGCGTCGGACACCAACTGTTCGGTGGTGTGATGGTCACCGAGCGCCCACGACGCCGCGGCGCGCTCGAGTTGTGTTCTGGCGCTGGCGAGTTCCCAGCCGTTGGCCTGCGCCCGGGCACCGGCACGACGCAGCCAGGGTTCCGCCTCGGAAAGCCGCCCGGTCTCGACGCAGAATCGCCCGTAGCCGGTGGCCGCCAGCACCCACAGGTGATCGGCATATGCGCCGCGCCCCTCCTCCCCGCGCCCCTCCTCCTCGCACCCCTCCCCGCGAGCAGACGCAGAATCGCCCAAATCCACCGGATTTTGTGCGATTCTGCGTCTGCTCGCCATCAAGTAGGTGACCACCTGCTCCCAGAGCGGTACCGATCGCACGTGCAGATCGTCGTCGCACAGGGCGGTCGCGCACAGCGTGCGGGCGAAGCAGATCAGTTGCGCATGCTCGTCGGCAAGGTCTGCGAAGGTCTCGTCGGAGTCGGTCAGTGCGGCCAGGGCGGTTGCGGCGCCCTCGTGGTCGCCCTGCGCCGCAGCCAAACCCGTGCGCAGGAACTGCGCGCGCCGGGAGTAGCGCCGGATCATGTGGGCGATCTCGGTGTGCGACATAGGCACCTGAGCCGCTGCCTCCGGCATGGTGCCGGCCAGGATGCCGCGGTAGATCGCCAACGGTTCTTCGATGCGCCGAATGCATTCGCGCACTCCGTCATTCGCGCCACGGACCAGGTAGATCTCGCCGAGCTCGGCGAACACTTCCAACAGCAGGTCGTCTCGGTCTTCCTGCTCGATCCTGGGCATCAACGACAACAACAAGTCGCGGGCCATGTCCTCCTCGGCCGCGCACGCCAGGTGACGCGCGCGCACCAGGTCGTCGCGGATCGACACGGCTGAATCATAAGTCCAGGCCGAAACGGCGGACATGCGTTGCATGCCCGCCGCCCCGAACCGCTGTTCCTAGCCGCACGTCACCTTGATGCTGAAGTCCTTGGTGATCATCCCGGCCATCGGGTTCTTCAGGTCGGCGCCCTGCGCCTGACCGGTGATGGTGTAGGTCTTGCCGTCCACCGCGACCTTGGCCGAACCGACCTTGGCGCCCATATTGTCGGCGACCGACAGGGCGTTGCCGTCGACGACCATGGCCAGCGAGTCCACCGTCGGCGGGTTGGCGTCGGTCATCACAACCGCCAGCGCCTGCTGCGGGCCGCCGGTCGAGCCGCTGCCGATGTTGATCTTTCCGGCCTGCTTGACACACGTCACCGAAGCCGGATCCAGGCCGGCGAGGTCGGTGCCGCCCACCTTGACCTCGGTCTTGCCGCCGCCGGTCGAGATGCTTGCCGGTGCGTTGGACGCCGGGCTGGCCGTGTGGCCGCCGCTGGAGCACCCCACCAGCACCGATGCGCAGCCAAGGGCGCCAATCGCAGCCGCGATAACACGTTTCATCGGACTTCCTTCCGTCATGCGCCGCCCCGTTGGCGGCGTCATGGGAGAAGTACAGATCGCCCTCGTCGCTACCGATCCCAAGTAATCGAGCGGGTTGTGGTGGAGTAGCCCTGTGATCGAGATCGAAGCTGTGGGATCGGTGCAGGTCGTGACCCTCATGTCGGGACGGGTCAACGCGCTCGACGTCGAATTCCTCGGCGAGCTGACCCAGACGGTGCGGGAGCAGGAACGTTCGGGTGGCGCCGCGTTGGTCATCACCGGCGCCGGACGGGTGTTCTCGGCCGGGGTCGACCTGAACCGGCTCGTCGAGGGCGGGGCCGCCTACACCGACCAATTGGTTCCGGCCTTGTCGGATCTGTTCGAGGCGGTGTTCAGGTATCCCGGGCCGACGGTGGCAGCGATAAACGGTGCCGCAATAGCCGGTGGGTGCGTGCTGGCCTGCGCCTGCGACTGGCGCCTGTCCGACCCTGCCGCTCAGATCGGAGCCGCCGAAGTCCGGGTCGGTGTGCCGTTCCCGGTCGCCGCGCTCGAGGTGATGCGCTATGCGTGTGGCGACCGCGCCGAGGAGGTCCTGCTCAGTGGGCGTAGCTACCGCGGCGAGGACGCCGTCGCACGGGGATTGGCCCACCGCGTGGTAGCCGAAAACCTGCTGGATGCCGCGGTCGCCGAGGCCAAGGACCTCAGCGAGATCCCAGCGGTCGCCTATCGCCACACCAAGGAGCAGCTGCGGGCACCGACTCTGGCGCGCATCGAAGCGGGCGCCGAGATCGACCGGGAGGTGCGCCGGGTGTGGGCCGCCGACCAGACCCAGCAAGGTGTCGCCGACTACGTCGAGCGGCTGCGGCGCCGCTGAGGCCTAAGCACGGGTGACGACCCGCTTCGCCCGGCTACGCCGCGCTCGCGATCGTCACGGGTCTTGCTGGTGACGACCCGCTTCGCCCGGCTACGCCGCGCTTGCGATCGTCGCGGGTCTTGCTGGTGACGACCCGCTTCGCCCGGCTACGCCGCGCTTGCGATCGTCGCGGGTCTTGCTGGTGACGACCCGCTTTGCCCGGCTACGCCGCGCTCGCGATCGTCACTGGTCCTCGACCGCGACCCCACCCCGGGTGCGGCGACGGCGATGCGAGGTCTTGCCCGTCGGGCGGCGGTTGCGCAGTCGCGGCTGTGCGGTTTCGGGGACCGGCGCTTCGATGGTCTCGTCGGCCGCGTCGTCCTCGACCTCAGAGACCTTGGAGAACTTGGAGCCCTCAGAGGCCGCGGGGACCTCAGAGGCCGCGGGGACCTCGTCCTTAACCTCGTCGGCCTCGGTCGCTGCCGGCTCGTCCTTGTCCAGGCTGATTTTGGCGGGTGCCTCGACCGTCGGGGCTTCGGCTGTCGCCGCCTGGACCGTCTCGGCGTCGGCTTCGACGTCCTCGGTCTCGTCGACCTCGTCCTCGTCCTCGTCCTCGGTCTCTTCGTCGATGTCCTCGTCGACGTCGTCCTCGGCGGCCTGCTTCCCGCGGGTGCGACGCTTCTTTTCCTTCTTAGGCTTGATCGGCTTCGGCGGTGGCGGCGGCAGTTCCGCGGCAAACGACAGATAGAACGCGAAGAAGCCCAGCACCCCGATCGCGGCGGCGGCCCCGTAGATCGCGAACAACCACTGGCCCGCTTTGTCGAGGTTGAACCAGATCTCGCTGATCGCGGTGCCGATGATCAGCACCCCGGACAGCACATGAGCCACGATCGACCAGGTCCGGATGGACAGTGCCAGCTGCGGAGTGGCGAGTTCGGGCTTGCGGGTGCGCAACAGGGTGAAGACCACCGGCAGAGCGGCCAGGCCGATCAGCGCACCGGTCACGATCCGAAGCGTCGTCCCCAGCCCGTGTGACGTGTCGCCGACGAGTTCGTGCCACCGGGGCAGTACGAAGTAGAAGAAGAGGACGCCGGCGCCGATCGAGAACGACGCGTGCCAAAGCAAGGCGACTTTGCGCCCCATACCCCTCCTCAAGCAATCAACTCGCGCTGCCGACGGGTGACCAGGATGTTGTCCGCCCTGGTCACTCGGCAGACCATACAGCGGAGGATGCGGGATTTGAACCCGCGAGGGCTGTTAACCCAACCCGCGTTCCAGGCGAGCGCCATAGGCCACTAGGCGAATCCTCCGTGGTCATGGTAGCCGCTGAAACGAGCCCAGTGTCCTGCGACCGCCGCCGAGTCGGCAAAAGCGGGTCCGGGGCCGGGTATTACACTCGCCGGTGGACCCCGCGCGGCGTCTATCCTGTGAACTCCCCCAGGGCCGGAAGGCAGCAAGGGTCAATGGGCTCTGTCGGGTGCGCGGGGTCCCCTCATGTCACGACGGCGAAAGGGCCGCATGGTGTCGCTGGATTCCCTCAGCCCTGAAGACCTGTCCGGCGTGCACGCCCAACACCAGCAGGACTACGCGGCGCTGCAAGCCAAGAAGCTCTCCCTGGACCTCACCCGGGGCAAACCGTCCCCGGAGCAGCTCGACCTGTCCAACCAGCTGTTGAGCTTGCCCGGCGACGTCTTCAAGGACCCAGAGGGCACCGACACCCGTAACTACGGTGGACTGCACGGCCTGCCCGGGCTGCGGGGAATTTTCGCCGAACTGCTCGGCGTGCCGGTGCAGAACCTGATCGCCGGTAACAACGCCAGCCTGGAGTTCATGCACGACGTCGTCGCGTTCTCGATGCTGCACGGCGGCGTGGACTCGCCGCAGCCGTGGATCAAGGAACCGGCCGTCAAGTTCCTGTGCCCGGTGCCCGGTTACGACCGTCACTTCGCGATCACCGAGGCGTTGGGCATCGAGATGATCCCGATCCCGATGCTCGAAGACGGCCCGGATGTCGACCTGATCGAAGAGCTGGTCGCCGTTGACCCGGCGGTCAAGGGGATGTGGACGGTTCCGGTGTTCGGCAATCCCACCGGGATCACCTACTCGTGGGAATCCGTGCGCCGACTGGTGCAGATGCAGACGGCTGCCCCCGACTTCCGGCTGTTCTGGGACAACGCCTACGCGGTGCACATCCTCACCCACGACTTCATCCGTCAAGTCGACGTTCTCGGCCTGGCCACCAAGGCCGGCAACCCCAATCGGCCTTACATCTTCGCCTCCACCTCGAAGATCACCTTCGCCGGAGCCGGGGTCAGCTTCTTCGGCGGGTCGCTGGGCAACATCGCCTGGTACCTGCAGTACGCCGCGAAGAAGTCGATCGGCCCGGACAAGGTGAACCAACTGCGGCATCTGCGCTTCTTCGGCGACGCGGACGGGGTGCGCCTGCACATGCTGCGTCACCAGCAGATCTTGGCGCCGAAATTCGCGCTGGCCGCCGAGATCCTCGAACAACGGCTCGGTGAGTCCAAGATCGCGTCCTGGTCGGATCCCAAGGGCGGCTACTTCATCAGCCTCGACGTCCTGCCCGGCACGGCCCGCCGAACTGTCGCGCTGGCCAAGGACGCCGGCATCGCGGTGACCGAGGCGGGCGCGTCCTTCCCGTACCGCAAGGATCCCGAGGACAAGAACATCCGGATCGCGCCGTCGTTCCCGTCGCTGCCGGACCTGCGGGACGCGGTCGACGGGCTGTCGACCTGCGCGTTGCTGGCGGCCAGCGAATCGCTGCTGGGAGTCAGGGCCGCCGCAGGGTGACGATGGCGACGTCGTCGTCGGTGGCCCCCGACGTCGATGCCATCGCCGACCAGATTCGCGACGCCGGTGCGTCGCCTAACCGGCCGAGGATCGCGACCAACCGATCCAGACCGTCGTCAATGGGCTCGCCCCGCCGTTCCACTAGCCCGTCGGAGTACAAGACCAGGCCCTGGCCGGGCTCGATGGTGAATGTGCTCGGTGCGTACGTCACGCCGCGCACCCCGATCGGCGGCGACAGTCGGATAGGCGCCGCGACGGCACCCGGATGGGTCAGAAAGGGAATCAGGTGACCGGCGCAGGCGGCCTCGACCTGCCCCGAGTCGAGATCGATCCGCGCGACGACGACGGTCGCGAAGGCGTGCGAGAGCATGTGCAGGCAGAAGTCGTTGAGCTGCTCCAACGCCTCCGCTGGTGCGGCGCCGGCGAACAGTTGCGCACGCAGGGCGTTGCGCAGCTGCGCCATCGTGCCGGCCGCGGCGACGCCGTGCCCGGCGACGTCACCAAGCAGCAGGATCAGCCGGCCGTCGCGCAACTCGAACGCGTCGTACCAGTCGCCGCCGACGTTGTCGCCCGCGGCTGGTTCGTAATGTGCCGACAGGTGCCAGTCCTTCAGCTTCGGGATCGACTCAGGCAGCAAACTGCGCTGCAGCGTCTCGGCCGTGCGCAGCGCCCCGCGTGCGCGGCGGTAGAGCGACTCGACCAGGTGGCGGCGCAGTGCCTCGGCGGACTCGGTCTCGCTGAGCGTCCAGGGTTCGCTGCGCTGCCGCACGACCTCGCGCCACCGGTCGAACGACTTGCGCGGGCTGAGCCGCACCCCGTCGTCCTCGGTCACCGCGATCGCCTTGTTGTGCGGGTCGCCGCCCCAGTCCACCGAGCGCAGCACCTCGCGGCGGAACCAGATGGCGTACTGCCCGTCGGGCAGGTTGAGCGCCAGCGCCCCGGCGAGCAGGCGGGGGTCGAGCTCGACCGTGATCAATTCCTGAGACAGGGCTTCGCTGCTCGCGATGTCCTCGCCCGCGCCGCGGGCCCAGGCAGCTACTGCGGACACGATCTCCGGTGGCGGAACCGTCCCGCTTGTCCGGAGGTCGCCTTGCATGTTGACAGCGACGCCGTCGGCCGGAACCAGGTCCAGCAGGTTGGGTGCAGCGAGCAGAGCGGCCGCGAGGGGTTCGCTGTCGTCCAGCGTGGCGGCGATGAGCTTGCTCAGCACCGCATTCGCGGCCAGGCGTTGATGCAGCTGATCGTCTTCGAAACGGTCGACGAGCCGCAGCGACAGAGTCGAACCCAGGAACTCCGCCGCTGCCCGGGTACCGAACGGGGGCAGGTGGGGGCCGGCGTAGTGATGGCAGGCGATAAGTCCCCACAGTCGTCCGTGTCGTAGCAGCGAGATCGACATCGATGCGTGCACGCCCATGTTCTGCAGGTACTCGATGTGGATGGGCGAAACGCTTCGCAGTGTCGCGAAGGTGAGGTCGAGTGGTAGACCGGTCGCGGGGTCGACGGCAGGGACCAGCGGCGCTGGTGTGTAGTTGACGTCCGAGATGAGCCGGATCCAGTTCTTCTCGTACAGTGCCCGCGCCTGCGTGGGGATGTCGGTGGCCGGATAGTGCAGGCCGAGAAAGGAATTGAGGTCTTCGCGCTTGGACTCGGCGACGACCTCACCGTGGTAATCCTCGTCGTAGCGGTACACCATCACCCGGTCGAAGCCGGTCAGCTCCCGGACCGCCCGCGCCGCAGTGTCGTACAACTCGGTCAGTGTGGCGGCCCGGTTCAACTCCTCGATGGAGTTGCGCACCGCCTGATAGGTGTTCGGGAACGAGAACGGCCGCTCGCCGTAGGCGATCTCGAGCTCGACCAGGAGCACCCCGCTGGGCTCGCGCCGCAGGATGGCGTCGAATGCGCGTGACTGGCCGCCGACGTCGATGTTGCATTCGAGCGGATTGCGCTGACGCAGGTCCCCGAACGCCGATGCCGTCTGCTGGACCCGGACGGCCTCGTCGGTGCCCATCAGCACCGACAGGTGCGAGCCCAGCACGTCCTCGACGGAGCGGCCGAGCAATTCGGCGACATTGGCGCTGACCTGGCGGACCTCGAAGTCGGGTTCGTGCACCACCGCCAGTACCCCCCGCGGCTGGATACTGCCCGGGATGTGGATCGGTTCGCGGGCGCAGTTCTCCAGGTCGATGGGCGTGCCGGGAGGGACAAGGTCGTCAAACGGCTCCTCGGGTGCCAACGCGTCTGACCCCCTCTCGCCGCCGCAAGTCGACGGGCATCAATAGGCGCAGGATTGACGTGCCGTCCAATTCTCAACCGTCGGTGCGCATCCTGCTCAGCCGACTCCCGTCGCGCATCGTCACCGGGCGTGGGTTGGATTGCCCGCCTCCTCAGCGCGCCCTCCGGGCGCGCATCGTCACCGGGCGTGGGCTGGATTGCCCGCCTCCTCAGCGCGCCCTCCGGGCGCGCATCGTCACCGGGCGTGAGTAGCCTGCTCCAGTGGCCCTCTACCGCAAATACCGACCGGCAACCTTCGCCGAGGTGGTGGGGCAGGAGCATGTCACCGAACCGCTTTCGGTCGCCCTGGAAGCGGGCCGGATCAACCATGCCTACCTGTTCTCCGGCCCGCGCGGATGCGGGAAGACGTCGTCGGCGCGCATCCTGGCGCGATCACTGAACTGCGCCGACGGACCCACCGCCACGCCCTGCGGTACCTGCGATTCCTGTCAGGCGCTGGCGCCGAACGCGCCGGGCAGCATCGACGTCGTCGAACTCGACGCGGCCAGCCACGGCGGCGTCGACGACACCCGCGAGCTGCGCGACCGTGCGTTCTACGCGCCCGCCCAGTCGCGCTACCGGGTGTTCATCGTCGACGAGGCGCACATGGTCACCACCGCCGGCTTCAACGCGCTGCTCAAGATCGTCGAGGAACCGCCCGAGCACCTCATCTTCATCTTCGCCACCACCGAGCCGGAGAAGGTGCTGCCCACCATCCGGTCACGCACCCATCACTACCCGTTCCGGCTGCTGCCGCCGCGCACCATGCGGGGGCTGATCGCCCGGATCTGCGAGCAGGAGAACGTCGTCGTCGACGACGCGGTATACCCGCTGGTCATCCGGGCCGGTGGGGGCTCACCCCGGGACACGCTGTCGGTGTTGGACCAGTTGGTGGCCGGCTCCGACGGCGGTCACGTCAACTACCAGCGGGCACTGGGTCTGTTGGGGGCCACCGACGTCGCGCTGATCGACGACGCCGTCGACGCCCTCGGCGCCGGGGACGCCGCGGCATTGTTCGGGGCCGTCGAGTCGGTGATCGACGCGGGTCATGACCCCCGGCGCTTCGCCACCGACCTGCTGGAGCGCTTCCGCGACCTGATCTTGCTGCAGGCGGTCCCCGACGCGGTGTCCCGCGGCGTGGTGGACGCCCCCGAGGACGTGCTGGAGCGGATGCGCGAGCAGGCGGCCCGCATCGGCCCGGCGACCCTGACCCGCTACGCCGAAGTGGTGCAAGCCGGGCTCGGCGAAATGCGTGGTGCGACGGCGCCGCGGCTGCTCTTGGAAGTGGTGTGCGCGCGGCTGCTGCTGCCCTCGGCCGCCGACGCCGAATCGGCACTGCTGCAACGTGTCGAACGCATCGAGACACGGTTGGCCATCTCCATCCCGGCCGCTGAGGCGGCACCGCCACCTGCACCCGTGTCAGCGCCGCCGGTGCGCCGTTCGGTCCAGCGCCCCGCGGCTCCGGCACCCGCACGCAAGCCTGAGCCCGCGCCTGAACCCGCCCCCGTCCCGACCCCGGCCCCCTCCGCGCCGGCCGCGGCACCTGGTGAACTCAACGCGGCCGCCGTGCGCAGCATGTGGCCGACGGTGCGCGACAAGGTTCGCGAACGCAGCCGCACCACCGCGGTCATGCTGTCCGGTGCCACGGTCCTTGCAGTGGAGAACGACACGCTGGTGCTGACCCATGAGGCGGCGCCGCTGGCCAAGCGGCTGTGCGAACAACGCAACGCCGACGTGATCGTCGAGGCGCTCAAGGACGCCCTGGGCGTCAACTGGAAGGTGCGATGTGAAACCGGCCCGCCGGCGACGGCCGACATTGCGCCGACGCCCCAGGCGGTAGCGCCCGCCGCCCCAGCCGACACCTCGGCGCGCGACGAGGAGGAAAGCATGCTCGCCGAAGCCGGCCGCAGCGACCCGTCGGAACCGCGCCGCGACCCCGAAGAAGTCGCCTTGGAGCTGCTGCAGAACGAGTTGGGCGCCCGCCGCATCGACGGTTAGGCCTGCCGAGGCCCCCTATATCGTGGTCCCGACAGCACTACGACAGAGGAGTTGCATTCGATGGGACAGGTGCGGGCAGCCAGCACGATCCTGATCAACGCCGAGCCCGAGGCCGTGCTGAATGCGGTGGCCGACTACGAGAATGTCCGCCCGCGGATCCTTCCCGCGCAGTACAGCGAGTACGAGGTGTTGCAGGGCGGTCAGGGTAAAGGCACGGTCGCCAAGTGGAGGCTGCAGGCGACCGAATCGCGGGTGCGCAACGTCCAGGTGGACGTGGACGTCGCAGGCCACACCGTCATCGAGAAGGACGCGAACTCGTCGCTGGTGACCAATTGGACGGTGGCACCGGCCGGGCCGGGATCCAGCGTCACCGTGACCACCACGTGGACCGGAGCCGGTGGCGTCAAGGGTTTCTTCGAGAAGACGTTCGCACCGTTGGGGCTGAAGAAGATCCAGTCCGAGACGCTGGACAACCTCAAGGGCGCGGTGGAAGGTCAGTCCGGCTAGCGGGCCTGACCCTGGGTGGCCAGGAAACCGGCGACGCCGCGGACCAGCGCGTCGGCGTATTTCTGCCGGCCCTCCGCTGACTCCATCAGCGCCGAGTCCGCCGGGTTCTTCATGTTGCCCAGTTCCACCAGGATCGACGGGTACTGCGCCAGGTTCAGCCCGGCCAGATCCGAGCGGCCGTACAGTCCGCCCTGGCCGATGTAGGTGGCCGGCGTCAGGCCCGAGGCTTGCAGCTGGTCGCGCATGACGCGGGCGAACTGCACCGACGGTCCGGACTGGGCGGCATTGAGCGGCGGCGACGAGTAGTTGACGTGGAAGCCGCGGCCGGACGCCGGTCCGCCGTCGGCGTGCAGGCTGACGATGGCGTTGGGGTGCAGCGAGTTGGCCATGTTGGCGCGTTCGTCGACGCAGGGCCCCAGCGCGTTGTCATTGCCGCGGGACATCGCGGTCCGCACGCCCAGGGCGTTCAGCGCGGCACGCAACCGCAGCGCGGTGTCCCAGGTGAACGTGTGCTCGGCGTAACCGCTGTTGGTGGACGTGCCGCTGGCCTGACAGTCTTTGGTGCCGCCCCGGCCGGTAGGCACCTGACGGCCGATGGACGAGTCGTTGGCGCCGTTGTGGCCAGGATCGATGAACACGACCATGCCGGCCAGGCTGCCGGGGGCCGCGGTGGCAGCCGGGATCGAAGGCATCACCGCCGTAACCACCGCTCCTACCACCAGGGCTATACCGACACGCAGGCTCAGTCGTACGTCCACTGCGCCAAGGTAACCGGGCGCGGACTACGCTGAATGTTTCGAATCGCCCGACACCCGCAGGCGAAACCAACTCGAGACCAAGATGCGAGGGGACTGTCATGCAACCCGGAGGCGATATGTCGCAGCTGCTGGCCCAAGCCCAGCAGATGCAGCAGAAACTGCTCGAAGCCCAGCAGCAGCTGGCGAACTCCGAGGTGCATGGTCAGGCTGGCGGGGGACTGGTCGAGGTCGTCGTCAAAGGCAGCGGCGAGGTCATCGGCGTCAAGATCGACCCCAAGGTCGTCGACCCCAACGACATCGAGACCCTGCAGGATCTGATCGTCGGTGCGATGGGGGACGCGTCCAAGCAGGTCACCCAGATGGCCCAGGAACGGCTGGGCGCGCTGGCCGGCGGGATGCGCCCACCCGCACCGCCCGCAGCGCCGGGGGCGCCGCCGCCCGGTGTGCCGGGCGCTCCGGGCCTCTGATTGCAGCATGTTCGAAGGGCCCGTTCAGGATCTGATCGACGAGCTCGGCAAGCTGCCGGGCATCGGACCCAAAAGCGCGCAGCGCATCGCCTTCCACCTGCTATCGGTCGAGCCGCCCGAGATCGATCGGCTGACGGCGGTGTTGGGCAAGGTCCGCGACGGGGTGCGGTTCTGCGCGGTGTGCGGCAACGTCTCCGACGACGAGCGGTGCCGGATCTGCGCCGATCCGCGTCGGGACGGCTCGTTGGTGTGCGTGGTGGAGGAACCCAAGGACATCCAGGCCGTGGAACGCACCCGCGAATTCCGCGGTCGCTACCACGTGCTGGGCGGGGCGCTGGACCCGTTGTCGGGCATCGGTCCCGAGCAGCTGCGCATCCGTGAACTGCTGACGCGCATCGGCGAGCGGGTCGACGACGTCGACATCACCGAGGTCATCATCGCCACCGACCCCAACACCGAGGGTGAGGCCACCGCCACCTACCTGGTGCGGATGCTGCGCGACATCCCCGGTCTGACCGTGACGAGGATCGCGTCCGGGCTGCCGATGGGCGGCGATCTGGAGTTCGCCGACGAGCTGACCTTGGGTCGCGCGCTGACCGGTCGCCGCTCGATGGTGTGAGGCTGTCGGCGGTTTGCGTTCGCCCCGATATCGAGATTGCATTCTGGTAGGGCGGCACTCGAATTTTCGCTGCTGGTTTTCAATTTCGATGTGGCCGCACTCATGGCCGCCGTACTCAAGATTTATCTGTAAAGGCAGACGGAGTGTAAGACTGTTACCGACGAAAAGATCTAGTTCGTGGACGAACACACGTACGATTTGAGGCCTACGGGGCTTGTGTGGCTATTGATTCAGCAGGGGTGTATCGTCGTGGTCCCGACACGCGATTGCAACCTAGACTCCCTAGGAACTTCAAATTCGCCCTCGGCCAGAGTCCGGTCGCCGCTGCCCGGGGGTGATCCAGCTGGCGGGTTGGTTCACTTTGGTCGGCCGATGCTCCATTCCACGTAGGCTTTGCCTGGCTGGCAGTCTGGGGTGACGCTGACCATCCGGAATGCGTGTTTGTTGGTATTGCGGTATTGGATGTCGTCGCCGACCATCTGGCTGCTCAGCTTTGTTCCCGTGCGTAGAACGGCGAAGCATAGGGGTGAGGCGCTCCCGTCATTTTCCCGTGCTGCGTGTTCCCTGAGCGTCTTGCCGGGGTAGTAATGCGCGACGTAGTCGCGCCATTGGTCGTTGGGCATGAGGAAGTGGACACTGTCAATTTCGTTGCCCATTTCCCCGGTGAAGTAAGTGGCAGATTTGGGGATGTCGACTTTGAGGTCGCCGACGATACCCGGGTCTTGGTCGGTCCAGCCCGGTCCGCATCCGCTGGCCACACAGGCCAGCAGGCCCGCGGCGGTGATCAGGGTGATGCGGTGTCGGTGGCGGGTCACGGCCAGGTGCTCGTGTAGGTGCTCGAGGTGCCGGTGGTGGTGAAGTTTTGTGCCCAGGCGGCGCGGTGCAGATCGTTGAGGTCGGAGGCTTGCGGCCAGGGGTGTCGGTCGGTGCTGTCGAAGTTGTAGTAGTCGTAGATGCTGGTGCGGGCGGCGATGCCATAGTGGCCCTCGCCGCTGGGGGTGGCTATTCCGCTGCTCTGGTAGCTGAACGTACCCAGGGTCGCCCACCAATCGGGATTGGAGGAACTGTCGGGGCGCGCTGGGGTGCCGTCTGGCTTGATGTTGAGGTAGCCGGTTTGAAAGGCCACGGGTCCTCTGTACCCGGCGGGCATCGCACCGACAGCGATTCCTACGGCGTCGCGGGTTTGGGCTTGGGCTGCGGCACGGAACCAGGGCATGTCATAGAGCATGTTGTCCACCGGGACCATCATGGGTGTGCCTGACCCTTGCAGGAAATGTTCCAAGGCGTCAGGTGCGAACTTGTTTCCGGCTACTCGGGCGCCTTCCACCAGTCCCTCCGCCCATAATTGGGTGCCTTGAAGCCCCATTTTTCCCAGTGTGCCCGGGTGATAGGTCCCGTATTGGTCGGGGCCGGACCCGTTGGCGTTAGCGCTTGCGATGGGGCCGGTCGGCGGTGCGGCCGCACCCGGGAAGAACCCGCGGGAGTACCACTCGGAGCCGACCAGCGCCGCTGTCGTGGCTTCGTCGTACTGCTGGGCGGATAACGCCGCCGTCGCCAGCAGCGATCGCAGCTCCGTTTCCAGACGGGCGCGAGCTATCGCCGCACGCCGCTGCTCCACCTCATCTTGGAGGGTTGCTGCATAGTCTTTGGTCAATTGCACGCTGCCGTCGTCACCGATGAGGTACATCCGGCTGTTGTCGGGGTCATCGACCCTATCCAGGATGGCGGTGCGCAGCAGTCCGAGCTGTTGGGCGGCTTGGTCGAGGACAGCGGCGGCGTTGTGCCAGCGCTCAGCTTTTCGTTGCAACATGCCGGCGGAGTCTTTGGAGCGCACCACCGCGGCGTCACGTGCTTCGCCTTGCCAGTCGGTGTCGATGCCGGCGAGCTCGTTGATCACGGTCAACCCGCCTTGGCTCATCTGCTCGGCGCCGCTGCGCAACCCGGCCGCGGTGTTGACCAACCCGTCCAATTTCCAGTCCCGAACTTGGGAGATCCGCAGCGTCATCCAGTACGCGGATTTGGTGGTGTCGAAGACAAATTGCCGTCGAGTTGTTCGAAGGCATGC
This sequence comes from Mycobacterium sp. NGS67, assembly GCF_059812185.1. Taxonomy (NCBI): domain Bacteria; kingdom Bacillati; phylum Actinomycetota; class Actinomycetes; order Mycobacteriales; family Mycobacteriaceae; genus Mycobacterium; species Mycobacterium sp. NGS67. The sequence goes on along the minus strand of NZ_JCALCF010000001.1, from coordinate 31,498 downwards.
ACCGTGTCGCGCACCCAATCGCCGAAACCGTCGAAATGCGCCGCTAACGCCTGCACATGACCGTGTTGCTCCGCGGCATGCAGGGCCAACCCCGACACCAGCGCGCTACCCGCGCACGCCGCTGCACCCTCGCCAAGGATGACGTCCGCTCGAATGTCGCTCAGCCGGTCGGATACCCCGTACACCTCGTGGGCGAACCCGCGCACTACGTGGGGGTTCAACGTGAACCGATTGGCCAAACTTCTCACCCCCAAAGAATGCGGCTTGCCAGGATCAACTTGAGGCTACCGGCCAAGGAAATGCGCCGTACTGCATTCGCCCCTGTCGCAGGACGCACAGATGATCACGCTGCTCTCCTAGAGAAACGAGAATCGGTCGCCGACATCGGCAGAACCAACGTTCAGGTCGTGCGCGCCTGGCAAGCGTCTTTTCACGTCTCACAACCAGTGTCCAGATTGTTCAGCGGTCAGAAGTCAAAACCGCCTACAGCACCGAGGGCTACATGTACACGCAGGAACAAGCCGCGCAATCCCAGATCACACATGTCACCCACGTCTTAGAATGCTCAAACGGTCCGATCAAACCGTTGCGTTACAGAAAAGCGGTCCGTCAACGTCAGACAGAACAGACCGAAATCAGCGCGCAGCCAACCGCTCGCGGCGCAGCAGATCGACCTCGGGAAGCTCCAGCGGCGCCAGCGCACCGACGACTTTGCCCAGCAGCAGATCGGCCAGCTCCGGATTCCGCGCCAGACACGGCCCGTGCATGTAGGTCGCCACCACACTGCCCTGCACCACGCCGTCGCACCCGTCGCCGGCGCGGTTACCCGCACCCTTGACCACCGCACTCAGCGGTGCAGCTTCGGAGCCCAATTCCGTTCCGCCACGGTGGTTTTCGAATCCCGTCAGCTGCTGCGTCAATCCGGGTAGCAGCGGCTTGGCGACCAGCTCGCCGATGGTCCGCTTGTCCTGCGGTGAGGTAGTCGCATCCAGCATCCCGACGCCGTCGACCCGTTCGCCCGACGACGTCTCATACCAGTGCCCCAGCACCTGGACCGCCGCGCAGATCGCCAGCACCGGCGCGCCGCGCTCGGCCGCCCGTTGCAGGCCGGGATAGCGGATCAGGTGCCGGGTGGCCAGCCGCTGCGCGTAGTCCTCCGCGCCACCGAGGGTGTACAGGTCCAGCGAGTCCGGCACCGGGTCGCCGAGCGTGATCTCGACGATCTCGGCCGGTATGCCGCGCAACAGCAACCGTTGCCGCAGCACCACGGCGTTGCCGCCGTCGCCGTAGGTGCCCATCACATCGGGCAGCACCAGCCCGATCCGCACCGTGGACTCAGCCATTGCGGGCCAGCCTCCGGTTCAACTGCAGGAAGGCGGTGTAGTTGGCGACGACCTCGACCCGTCCGGGCGGGCAGGAGGCGATGGCCGCCATTGTGTCGTGCACCAGCGTGTGCTCGACTCCGGCGTACCCCAGTCGCACGGCCAGGTCGGTGCCGCGTTCGCCCGCCGCAACAACGCGGGTTTCTTCGAAGTGCTCGAACCGCACATCCCACAACCAGGACAGGTCCTCGCCGTCGGGCACCTGACCGTTGACCGCGATCACCACGCCGTCGGCGTGTTTGTCCACCATCGACAGCGCCTCCTGCCAGCCGGCGGGGTTCTTGGCCAACAGGATCCGAGCCTCATGCCCGCCGATCCGGACCGTCCGGTAGCGCCCGGCCACTTCGTCGACGCCAGCGACCGCCCCGACGGCCTTGGCGGGGTCGGCGCCCAACGCGACCGCGGCGGCGACGGCCTGGGCCGCGTTGCCCCGGTTCACCGCCCCCGGCAGCGCGAGGTGCATCGGCAGCGTCAGTCCGTCGGGTCCGTACAGGGTTTCGTCGTCGAACCACCACTGCGGACTCGGCCGCTTGAAGTCGGCGCCCGTGGAATACCAATGACCGGACTCCCGCACGATCACCTCGCCGCTGCGAGGGCAGCTGACCGAGTCGTTGGCCCACGAGCCGCCGGCGGCGACCCACACCACGTTCGGGCTGTCGTAGGCGGCCGAGGTCATCAGCACGTCGTCGCAGTTGGCGACGACGACCGCGTCCGGATGCCGGGCCAGCCCGGCACGCAGCGTGCGCTCGATGACGTTGATCTCACCGACCCGGTCCAGCTGATCACGCGACAGGTTCAGCAGTACGACGGCGGCCGGCTCGACGGCGTCCGACACGTGTGGCACGTGCATCTCGTCGACTTCCAGGGCGGCCAGCCCGGCCCGGCGGTCGGCGGCCAACGCGGCCACCAGCCCGGCGTCCATGTTGGCGCCCTCGGCGTTGGTGGCCACCCGCTCATTTGGGTCTAATGTGCCCAAAGCCGCCGCCGTCATCCGGGTGGTGGTGGACTTGCCGTTGGTTCCGGTGATCACGACCGTGCGCCGGCCGGTGCCGAGCTGCCGCAACACCGAGCGGTCCAGCGTCATCGCGACCAGCCCGCCGATCATGGCGCCCGCGCCGCGCCCGGTGACCCGCGACGCCCAGCGCGCGCTGGCGCCGGCGGCGAGAGCGAGGCGTGCGCGGGCGGTGATCACCCGGGAAGTTTAAAGGCGATCGCAAACGCGGCGCTTCGCGCCGGGTGCAGCGGGTCGCCGACCAAAGTTTTTTACAGGCGATCGCAAACGCGGCGCTTCGCGCCGGGTGCAGCGGGTCGCCGACCAAAGTTTCCGGGCCGGCGACACGACGCGTCAGCGACCCGGCGATGTCGGCCCGACGTGCCATCCTCGACCCATGAACCCGATGTCCTGGGGCCGCCCGGCGCGCGAGCCGGACGCGGGATGGGCCGTCATCGACGTCGAGACCTCGGGTTTTCGCCCCGGTCAGGCCCGGATCATCAGCATCGCCGCGCTGGGCCTCGACGGCGCCGGGCGGGTCGAGCAGTCGGTGGTCAGCCTGCTCAATCCCGGAGTGGACCCGGGCCCCACGCACGTGCACGGGCTCACGGCCGCGATGCTGGAGGATCAGCCTCAGTTCGCCGAGATCGTCGACGACGTCGTCGAGGTGCTGCGCGACCGCACACTGGTGGCCCACAACGTCGCGTTCGACTACTCGTTCCTGGCCGCCGAGGCCGAGATGGCCGGCGCCGAGCTGCCGGTCGATTCGGTGATGTGCACCGTGGAGTTGGCCCGGCGGCTGGAGCTCGGCGTGCCGAATCTGCGGCTGGAGACGCTGGCCGCGCACTGGGGTGTCACCCAGGAACGGCCGCATGACGCGTTCGACGACGCGATGGTGCTCACCGGAGTGCTGGCCGCCGCGCTGCAACGCGCGCGGGCCCGCGACGTCTGGCTACCGGTGCACCCGGTGACCCGGCGCAGCTGGCCGAACGGCCGGGTGACCCATGACGAGCTGCGACCGCTCAAGGTGCTGGCCGCCCGGATGCCGTGCCCGTATCTCAACCCGGGCCGTTACGTCTCGGGCCGGCCGCTGGTCCAGGGCATGCGGGTGGCGCTGGCCGCCGAGGTGGGGCGCACCCACGACGAACTAGTCGAGCGGATCCTGAATGCCGGGCTGGCCTACAGCGACGACGTCGACCGTGCCACGTCGTTGGTGGTCTGCAACGACCCCGCACCCGAGCAGGGCAAGGGCTATCACGCCCTGCAATTAGGGGTGCCGGTGGTGTCGGATGCGTTGTTCATGGACTGTGTCGGGTCCGTGGTGGGCGGCAGGAGCATGGAGGAGTTCGTCCCGGCCGCCGCCGACGACGACCAGTTCGTTTTGTTCTGACGTTTCGTCGCGGCGGGTCCGGGCTATTCAACATATGTAAGAGAGAAGCCCGAACCGTCCCGGCGGTAAGCGATTTCGATCGGGGGCTCTCCCGCCAGCTAACAAAACCGCAAACCCGGCCCGACCCGACCCCCCAGGGCCGGGTTTGCCCTCGGAACTAGCGGGACGCCCGGTTGACCGCCGACACGACGGCGCGCAGCGACGCGGTGGTGATCGACGGCGCGATACCCACACCCCACACAGTCTTGCCGGCCACCGGGCCTGATGGGTGCCGACCCGCTTCGCCCGGCGTCACCGCGCTCGCGATCGACACCGAAACCTCCACATACGCCGCGGCCTGAGCATCGTCGCCCGAGCTCATCGCGTGCTCGGAGTAGTCGAGCACCGCCACGTCGAACCCCACCCCGCCCAGCGCGTCGACGAACGCGGCCAGCGGCCCATTTCCGGCCCCGCTGATCTCGGTCTCCACGCCGTCGATCTTCACGGTCGCGGTGATGCTGGTGGTGCCGGTGTCTTCCTCGTCGGCGTCGACGCGCTGCTTGATCCGCTCCAGCGGCAGCACCGGGGCCAGGTATTCCTCGGAGAACGCCTCCCACATCTCCTTCGGCGACACCTCGCCGCCCTCGCCGTCCGCCAGCTTCTGGATGACCTGCGAGAACTCGATCTGCAGCCGTCGCGGCAACGCCAGGCCGTGGTCGGCCTTCATGATGTAGGCCACCCCGCCCTTGCCGGACTGCGAGTTGACCCGGATCACCGCCTCGTAGGTGCGCCCGACGTCCTTGGGGTCGATCGGCAGGTACGGCACCTGCCAGAGCATGTCGTCCATATCGACGTCTGCCGCATCTGCATCCAGCTTCATCGCGTCTAAGCCCTTGTTGATCGCGTCCTGGTGACTGCCCGAGAACGCGGTGTAGACCAGGTCGCCGCCGTACGGGTGGCGTTCGTGCACCGGCAGCTGGTTGCAGTACTCGACCGTGCGGCGGATCTCGTCGATGTTGGAGAAGTCGATCTGCGGGTCCACGCCGCGGGAGAACAGGTTCAGCCCCAGCGTGACCAGGCAGACGTTGCCGGTGCGCTCGCCGTTGCCGAACAGGCAGCCCTCGATCCGGTCGGCCCCGGCTTGGTAACCCAATTCGGCTGCGGCGACGGCGGTTCCGCGGTCGTTGTGCGGGTGCAGGCTCAGGATCACCGAGTCGCGGTTCGCCAAGTTGCGGCTCATCCACTCGATCGAATCGGCGTAGACGTTCGGCGTGGCCATCTCCACGGTGGCCGGCAGGTTGAAGATGATCGGGTTGTCCGGCGTCGGCCCGATGATCTCGCCGACGGCGTTGCACACGTCACGGGCGTATTCCAGCTCGGTCCCGGTGTAGGACTCCGGTGAGTATTCGAAGCGCCACCGGGTGCCGGGGTATTTCGCCGCCTCCTCGACGCACTTGCGTGCCCCGTCGGTGGCGATCGCCTGCACCGCCGCCCGGTCGGCGCGGAAGACCACCCGGCGCTGCAGGATCGACGTCGAGTTGTAGAAATGCACGATCGCCTGCGGCGCGCCGTCGCACGCTTCGAACGTCCGCTCGATCAGCTCGGGCCGGCATTGGGTCAGTACCTGGATGGTGACGTCGTCCGGGATGGCGCCGTCGTCGATGATCTCGCGGACGAAGTCGAAGTCGGTCTGGCTGGCCGACGGGAAGCCGACCTCGATCTCCTTGTAGCCCATCCGGACCAGCAGGTCGAACATGCGACGCTTGCGGGCCGGGCTCATCGGGTCGATCAGCGCCTGGTTGCCGTCGCGCAGGTCCACCGCGCACCACAGCGGCGCGTGTTCGATGACGCGGTCGGGCCAGGTTCGGTCGGCCAGGCGAATGGGCTCGACCTCGTCGGCGAACGGGCGATACCGGTTGACCGGCATCGACGAGCCACGTTGCGGATTCCAGGAAGGCTGGCCGGGCCGGGGCGGGCCGGCGGGTTTGACGACGGTCCGAGCCGATACGTAAGCGTCGGGTGAATCAGGATTGGTCACGGTTGGTGCTCCAGGGTGTGTGAGTGAGGAACCTCAGACCGGCGCATCGCGAATTCCCGCGACGGGAAGCCAGTCTGGATCAGACCCCGTCGCGGCGTCCGAGAAGGAGCACCCGCTGCACGTCCTGCACTCTACCGCTCTGGGCTTGTTCACCAAAACCGCACTTGTAGGCAGACGCACTATCCGCCGAGCCCGATGGGACTCTTCAACCACGCCCAGTCCCAGCCCACCAAACGGGCCATCCAGCCGAACACCCCCATCAGCCACAACGTCGCGACCGTCACCACGGCGGTGAAGACCGTCCCGACCGCTTGCACTGCCCAGTGCTGTCGGCGAAACCACCCCATCGCGGTGTCATAGCGATCGCGGACATAGTCCAGGAGCCGCCGGAAGACGCCGAACTCGCTGGCCAGCACGGCCAACCCCAGGAAGACGATCGCCCAACCCGGACCCGGATACGGGATCGCGACGATACCGCCGACCAGCAGAGCCGACCCGACGATGCCCACCGCAATGCGGTAGGTCACATTCGCCGTGGGCCGTTTCCGCAGTCGATCCCGCACGCGAGCCAGCCGGTGCCCGATACCGCCGGCTTCTTCCTCGGTGTCGTCGGTCACATCTGCACCGTATCGGCCGGTGCGCCGGATGCTACGCAGCTTGTCAGGACCGGTCGCGCTGGCGCATCGAGAAAATTGGAGATGCGCGGCCCCGTATCCTGTTGTGGACTAAATGGGAGAAACCCGTACCCCGAAGCCCCAGACAGGAACATTTCAGTGGCGCTCGTCGTGCAGAAATACGGCGGATCATCGGTGGCCGACGCCGACCGGATCCGCCGCGTAGCCGAGCGGATCGTGGAGACGAAGAAGCAGGGCAATGACGTGGTCGTCGTCGTCTCCGCGATGGGTGACACCACTGATGACCTGCTGGATCTGGCTCAGCAGGTCTGCCCGGTGCCGCCGCCGCGCGAACTCGACATGCTGCTGACCGCCGGTGAGCGCATCTCGAATGCGTTGGTGGCCATGGCGATCGAGTCGCTGGGCGCCCACGCCCGTTCGTTCACCGGTTCGCAGGCCGGCGTGATCACCACCGGCACGCACGGCAACGCCAAGATCATCGACGTCACGCCGGGCCGGTTGCAGGCCGCGCTCGACGAGGGCCGGATCGTCCTGGTCGCCGGGTTCCAGGGCGTCAGTCAGGACACCCGCGACGTCACCACGTTGGGTCGCGGCGGTTCGGACACCACCGCGGTCGCCCTGGCCTCGGCGCTGGGCGCCGACGTCTGCGAGATCTACACCGACGTCGACGGCATCTTCAGCGCCGACCCGCGGATCGTGCCCAATGCCCGCAAGCTCGACACCGTCACCTTCGAGGAGATGCTCGAGATGGCGGCCTGCGGCGCCAAGGTGCTGATGCTGCGCTGCGTCGAATACGCCCGCCGTTACGAACTGCCGGTGCACGTCCGGTCGTCGTACTCGGACAAACCCGGCACCGTCGTCGTCGGATCGATCAAGGACATATCCATGGAAGACCCCATCCTCACCGGTGTCGCGCACGACCGCAGCGAGGCCAAAGTGACCATCGTCGGCATCCCGGACATCCCCGGCTACGCGGCCAAGGTGTTCCGCGCCGTCGCCGACGCCGACGTGAACATCGACATGGTGCTGCAGAACGTCTCCAAGGTCGAGGACGGCAAGACCGACATCACCTTCACCTGCGCGCGCGACAGCGGACCGACCGCGGTGGCCAAGCTCGATTCGCTCAAGGACGAGATCGGCTTCACCCAGCTGCTCTACGACGACCACATCGGCAAGGTTTCGCTGATCGGTGCCGGTATGCGCAGCCATCCCGGTGTCACGGCGACGTTCTGCGAGGCGCTGGCCGCGGTGGGCGTCAACATCGAACTGATCTCCACCTCCGAGATCCGGATCTCGGTGCTCTGCCGCGACACCGAATTGGACAAGGCCGTTGTTGCACTGCACGAGGCGTTCGGGCTCGGCGGCGCGGAGGAGGCGACGGTGTACGCGGGGACGGGGCGGTAAGTGGTTGCCATAGGAGTTGTCGGCGCCACCGGTCAGGTGGGCCAGGTGATGCGCACGTTGCTGGACGAGCGTGACTTCCCGGTGACGTCGGTCCGGTTCTTCGCCTCCGCCCGCTCACAGGGCCGCAAGTTGCCGTTCCGCGGCCAGGAGATCGAGGTCGAGGACGCCGAGACCGCCGACCCGAGCGGCCTGGACATCGCGTTGTTCTCGGCCGGCGGCGCCATGTCGAAGGTGCAGGCGCCGCGATTCGCCGCGGCCGGGGTGACGGTGATCGACAACTCGTCGGCGTGGCGCAAAGACCCCGACGTGCCGCTGGTGGTGTCCGAGGTGAACTTCACCCGCGACGCGGCCAACAGGCCCAAGGGCATTATCGCCAACCCGAACTGCACCACGATGGCCGCGATGCCGGTGCTCAAAGTCCTGCACGACGAAGCCGGGCTGACTCGCTTCATCGCCTCCTCCTACCAGGCCGTCTCCGGCAGCGGGCTGGCCGGAGTGGAGGAGCTGGCGACCCAGGCGCGCGCCGTCGTCGACGGTGCGGAGGCACTGGTGCACGACGGACGTGCGGTGGACTTCCCGGCGCCCCGCAAGTACGTCGCGCCGATCGCATTCAATGTGGTGCCGCTGGCCGGTTCGTTGGTGGACGACGGCTCCGGGGAGACCGACGAGGACCAGAAGTTGCGCTTCGAGAGCCGCAAGATCCTGGGGATTCCGGACCTGCTGGTCAGCGGGACCTGTGTGCGGGTTCCGGTGTTCACCGGGCACTCGCTGTCGATCAACGCCGAGTTCGCCCGGCCCATCTCGCCGGAACGGGCCCGCCAACTGCTGGACGAGGCGCCGGGCGTGAAGCTGGTCGACGTGCCCACCCCGTTGGACGCCGCCGGCGTCGACGAGTCGTTGGTCGGCCGCATCCGGCAGGACCCCGGAGTTGCGGACGGACGCGGTCTGGCGTTGTTCATTTCGGGGGACAACCTGCGAAAAGGCGCGGCGCTGAACACCATTCAGATCGCCGAGCTATTGGCCGCACAGCTCTAGCCACCCTCTGACGCTCACAGCTGTTCCATAACTGGCGCATAGCTGTGACTACTGGTCCGGTGGGCATCATCGGTTCTATGAGCCAAATCGCTGACACCCCACCAACAACGACGACCACCGCGGTCGCGCCCCCACTCGAGCGCCGGACCCCCAAGGTATTCAAGGCGGCGGCATGGGTCGCCATCGTCGCCGGCGTCGTCTTCATCGTCTCGGTCATCTTCTTCACCGGTTTCCGGCTGGGCCTCGCCAGCGGACATGGCGGCGGGCATCACCGGCACCACAAGCACCACCCGGCGATGTATCACCACTGGAACAACAACAACAACGGCGGCGCCCCGGCGGTGAGCCCGGGATCCGGTCCCGGTGGTCCCGGCCAGGTGCCGTCCTCGGTCGCGCCGTCGACCACTGCGTCTCCGACACCCGGCCGCTGACACGACAACCCAGTAGCCCGGTGCTCACCTGAGCACCGGGTTACGTCAATTCATGACAACTTTGCAGCCGCGCCCCTTTACGGTGTCGTAGGCCTGCGCGATATTCGAAGACATGAGTGATCCAGCCGCGCCTCCGCCCCTACCGGCGTCCCCCGACACCCCGCCGCCGCCCCCGCCTCCCCACCACCACGAAAAGCCGCCACGGTTGTATCGCGTGGCGGCATGGGTGGTGATCGTCGCCGGCATCCTGTTCATCGCGTCGACGCTGTTCTTCGCCGGCGCCATGGTGCTGGGTGCCGGCAAGTGCCATCACCATCGTCATCATCACGGCTCGTTCGAGCAGGGCGGTCCCGGCGGCCCGGGTGCGGGCTGGCCCTATCGGTTCCCCGGACCGCCTCCGGGCTTCCCACCACCGGGGGTGGGCGGGCCCGGCGGCCCCGCAGGGCCGGGCCAGGCCCCGACCAGCACCGCTCCCAGCAGTCCACCGGGACGCTAGTCCGCGACTTCGCTGGGTGGATGAGGACGGCCGGATCCTGAAGTCGGCTGCGGGAAGGAAATTGGGTACCTGTCTAACTCGTGCGCTCAAACCGTGCGGGAATATGTCGGCACCATCTGGAAGATGAAGTGATGGTGGTTGCCGTTCCGCTAGCCGCGCGTCCGGCCGGTTCCGGAGGGAGCGTGAGATGACACGCAGCGCCCCGACCGCCTCCGCACCGCAAGTCGACGGAGGCGACGCGGAGCTGGGCAGCTCGGCGGCCGTCGCGCAGCAGATCGCCGACGGTTGTCTGGCGGACGGTCCGCTGCGGCGCATCGGCCTGGAGGTCGAGGCGCACTGTTTCGACCCGGCCGATCCGCTTCGCAGGCCGGCCTGGGACGAGATCCTGCGCGTCATCAAGTGGCTCAGTCCGCTACCCGGCGGCAGTGCCATCACCGTCGAACCCGGTGGCGCCGTCGAGCTTTCGGGCCCGCCGGCCGACGGGGCGCTCGCTGCGATCGATGCGATGAAACGCGACCAGGCCGAGCTCCGGTCCGCCTTTGCCGATGCGGGCCTGGGGTTGGTGTTGCTCGGCACCGATCCGTTGCGGTCACCGGCGCGGATCCACCCCGGCGCGCGCTACCGAGCGATGGAACAGTTCTTTGCCGCCAGCCATAGCGGGGCTGCCGGTGCGGCGATGATGACCTCCACGGCGTCGATCCAAGTCAACCTGGACGCCGGACCGCAGGCCGGCTGGCCCGCGCGGGTCCGGCTGGCGCACGCGCTGGGGCCGACGATGATCGCGATCGCCGCCAACTCACCGATGCTGGGCGGCGAGTTCTCCGGTTGGCAGTCCACCCGACAGCGGGTGTGGGGACAGATGGACTCCGCACGGTGCGGACCGATCCTCGGAGCCAGCGCTGACGATCCCGGCACCGACTGGGCGCGGTACGCGTTGAAGGCTCCGGTGATGTTGCTCCGAAGTGCGGACCCGCAGCAGGCGACCGCGATCACGCACTACGTGCCGTTCACCGACTGGGTGGACGGGCGGGTGCTGCTCGGGGGTCGCCGCCCCACCCAGGCCGATCTGGAATACCACCTGACCACGCTGTTCCCGCCGGTGCGGCCGCGCCAGTGGCTGGAAATCCGCTATCTGGACAGCGTGCCCGAGGCGGTCTGGCCCGCGCTGGTGTTCACGTTGGTGACCCTGCTCGACGATCCCGTCGCGGCCGACCTCGCGGCGGAGGCGGTCGAGTCGGTGGCCACCGCCTGGGACACCGCGGCCCGGCTCGGGCTGCGCGACCGGCGGCTCTACACCGCCGCCAACCGTTGCGTCGGCATTGCCGCCGAACGGGCGCCGGCCGAGCTGGCCGAACCGATGCAGCGGCTGATGCTCGACGTCGAAGTCGGACGCAGCCCGGCCGACGACTTTTCCGAGCGGGTGATCCAACACGGCATCGCCGGTGTGGTCTCCCGGTTGGCGCTGGGCGAGTCGTGATCGCACGACAACGCCTCGCCGACGATCTGGCGCGGGCACGCACACGCACATTGCGGTTGGTCGACTTCGACGACGACGAACTGCGCCGGCAGTACGACCCGCTGATGAGCCCGCTGGTCTGGGATCTGGCCCACATCGGTCAGCAGGAGGAACTCTGGCTGCTGCGGGACGGCGACCCGAACCGCCCCGGAACGCTGTCACCGCAGGTCGAGAGGCTCTACGACGCGTTCGTGCATTCCCGGGCCAGCCGAGTGGACCTGCCTCTGCTGTCGCCGACCCAGGCGCGGACCTACTGCAGCACCGTCCGCTCGGCGGCGCTGGACGTTCTCGACGCCCTTCCCGAGGATGCCGGCGACTTCCAGTTCGGGCTGGTCGTCAGCCACGAGAACCAGCACGGGGAAACCATGCTGCAGGCGCTGAACCTGCGCACCGGAGTGCCGCTATTGCGCGATACCGCCGCGTTGCCGCCCGGCCGGGACGGTGTGCGGGGCACGTCGGTGCTGGTGCCCGGCGGGCCCTTCGTGCTGGGCGTGGACGCTGCGACCGAGCCGTCCTCGCTGGATAACGAACGACCCGCGCACGTCGTGGACGTGCCGGCCTTCCGGATCGGGCGGGTGCCGGTCACCAACGGGGAATGGCAAGAATTCGTCGACGACGGCGGCTACGCCCAGCCCCGGTGGTGGTCGGATCGGGGCTGGCAGCATCGCCGGCAAGCGGGGCTTACTGCGCCGCAGTTCTGGAACGCCGGCACGCGCACCCGGTTCGGCTACGTCGAGCGCATCCCCGCCGATGAGCCGGTACAGCACATCAGCTACTTCGAGGCCGAGGCCTACGCGGCCTGGGCCGGTGCCCGACTGCCCACCGAGGTCGAATGGGAGAAGGCTTGCGCGTGGGATCCGGTGGCCGGGGCGCGCCGTCGGTTCCCCTGGGGAGACGACGAGCCGTCCGGTGAGCAGGCCAACCTAGACGGCAACGCCCTGCGTCCCGCACCCGTCGGCGCATACCCCGCCGGCGCGTCGGCCTACGGGGTCGAGCAGATGCTCGGCGATGTGTGGGAGTGGACCAGCTCTCCACTGCGGCCGTGGCCGGGCTTCGTGCCGATGATCTACCAGCGCTATTCGCAGCCCTTCTTCGACGGCGACTACCGGGTGCTGCGGGGCGGATCGTGGGCCGTGGCGTCGTCGATTCTGCGGCCCAGCTTCCGCAACTGGGACCACCCCTACCGTCGCCAGATCTTCTCCGGTGTGCGCCTGGCTTGGGACGTCGAGGCGCCCGTCTGATGTGCCGTCATCTGGGATGGCTCGGCGCCGCGGTGAGTGTCTCGTCACTGGTGCTCGACCCGCCGCAGGGCCTGCGCGTGCAGTCCTACGCCCCGCGGCGGCAGAAGCACGGTCTGATGAACGCCGACGGTTGGGGCGTCGGTTTCTTCGATGCGACCACCCCGCGACGCTGGCGCAGCGCGGCGCCGCTGTGGGGAGAGGCGTCCTTCGAGTCCATCGCCCCTGCGCTGCACAGCCATTGCGTGGTGGCGGCGGTACGGTCGGCAACCCTCGGCATGCCCATCGAACCCAGCGCGACCGCGCCCTTCACCGACGGCCAGTGGCTGCTGTCGCACAACGGCGTCGTCGACCGCACCGTGCTGCCGCCCTCTTCGTCCGCCGAATCTTCCTGCGACAGCGCGCTTCTCGCGGCAACCATCTTCGACCGTGGCATGGAAGCGTTGGGCGACACCGTCATCGAGATCGGCACCGCCGACCCCTTGGCCAGGCTGAACATTCTGGCGGCCAACGGTTTTCGGCTCGTCGCGACCGCGTGGGGGGACACCCTGTCCATCCTGCGCCGCGACGACGGGATCGTCCTGGCCAGCGAACCCTATGACGACGACCCGAACTGGACAGACGTGCCCGACCGCCACCTGGTGCAAGTCGACGCCGACGGCGTGACCGTGACTCCTCTGAACAGCACTGCACCGCCGAAAGGACTCGAATGACGCTGACGCTGTCGAATCATCTCGCCGAGGACGCCGCTCTGCACGCGTTGCGTCACGACGTGTTCCACGGCTTACAGAAGACACCGAAGTCGTTGCCGCCCAAGTGGTTCTATGACTCCGTCGGCAGCGACCTGTTCGACCAGATCACCCGGCTACCGGAGTACTACCCGACCCGTGCCGAGGCCGCGATCCTGCGTGACCGGTCCGCCGAGATCGCCTCGGCGAGCCAGGCCGACACCCTGGTCGAACTGGGCAGTGGAACGTCGGAAAAGACCCGCATGTTGCTCGACGCCCTGTGCGAGCGCGGTGCCCTGCGCAGCTTCGTGCCGTTCGACGTCGACGCGGGCATGCTGGCGACCGCCGCGGAGGCGATCCAGCGGGAGTACGCCGGAGTCGAGATCCACGCGGTCTGTGGCGATTTCGAAGAGCACCTGTCCGAGATCCCCGAGGGCGGCCGCCGGCTGTTCGTCTTTCTGGGCTCCACTATCGGCAACCTCACCCCGGGGCCGCGCGCCGAGTTCCTGGCGGCTCTGTCCGGGGTGATGTCGCCCGGCGACAGCCTGCTGCTGGGCACCGATCTGGTCAAGGACACCGGTCGCCTGGTCCGGGCCTACGACGACGCCGCCGGGGTGACGGCCCGCTTCAACCGCAACGTCCTGGCGGTGATCAACCGGCAACTCGACGGAGATTTCGACGTCGACGCCTACCAGCACGTCGCGCGGTGGAACGCCGACGAGGAACGCATCGAGATGTGGCTGCGCTCGGACCGTCGGCAGCGGGTCCACGTCGGTGCTCTCGACCTGACCGTCGACTTCGACGCCGGTGAAGAGATGCTCACCGAAGTGTCCTGCAAATTCCGTCCGGATGCGGTCGGGGACGAATTGGCCGAGTCGGGTTTGCGTCGCATCCGGTGGTGGACCGACGCCCCCGGTGACTTCGGTCTGTCGCTGGCCATTAAATGAGCTCGCTGGCACAGCGTTGGCGCGACGCCCGCCCCCCGGTGGCCGGGCTGCACCTGGACAGCGCGGCCTGCTCACGGCAGGGCTTCGCCGCGATGGACGCCGCCGCCCGGCATGCCCGGCACGAGGCCGAGGTCGGAGGCTACGTGGCGGCCGACGCGGCCGAGCCGGTGCTGGATGCCGGACGCGCCGCGGTGGCGACGCTGTGCGGTGCGCCCGACGCCGAAGTCGTCTTCACCACGGGTTCGTTGCATGCCCTGGATCTGTTGTTGGGCAGTTGGCCGCGCGACCGCCGCACGCTGGCCTGCCTACCGGGCGAGTACGGGCCGAACCTGGCCGTGATGGCCGCGCACGGATTCGAGGTACGCCAGCTGCCGACGCTCGACGACGGACGGTTGGCGATCGACGACGCGGCGTTCGTGCTGCAGGAGAATCCGCCGGACCTGGTGCATTTGACGCCGGTGGCCAGTCACCGCGGCACCGTGCAACCGCTGGCGATGACGGCGGAGCTGTGCCGGGAACTGGGTGTGCCGCTGGTGGTGGATGCCGCGCAAGCCCTGGGGCAGATCGATTGCGCGGTGGGCGCCGACGTCACCTATGCCTCGTCGCGCAAGTGGATCGCCGGACCGCGCGGGGTGGGCGTGCTCGCGGTGCGGCCGGAACTGTTGGCGCGGTTGGCGCCGCGGGTACCGGGTTCTCAGCTCGGCTTCGGAGAGGCCAATGTCGCTGCGCGAGTGGGCTTTTCGGTGGCCGTAGGCGAATACCTGGCCTACGGTCCGGAGGAGGTGCGCGCCGGGCTGGCGGAATTGGGGGCGGCGGCGCGTTCGCTGCTGGCCGACGTTGACGGGTGGCTGGTGGTCGAGGAGGTCGAAGAATCCAGTGCCATCACCACGTTGCTGCCGGTGGACGGTGCCGACGTCGAGGCCGTCCGGTCCTGGTTGCTGGCTGAGCGGCGGATCTTGACGACGTACGCGGGTGTGCAACGGGCTCCGCTGGAGCTGACGACGCCAGTGCTGCGCATTTCCCCGCACGTCGACACCACACCGGACGATCTGGAGACATTCGCAGAGACGTTGATCGAGGCGACGGCGGCGACCGCCGCGGTTTGAATACAAAACCAGGACTGCGCCGCGGAGCCCTGGCTCCGTGCAAAAGGTCTGGGAATCGCGGCGAAGCACTGGTCATATTGCGCGTGTGTGGAGTAGCTTGACGCTCGGTACGTGTTGAGGTGCATGAACAGGGTGGGCGCCTGTGCACCCTGCCCGGTGATCCGCTTTGACGTCGGCCCCGTCAGGAAGGTTTCCGATGAGCTTCTTTGTGTTGCCGCCAGAACTCAACTCGTTGCGACTCTTTACCGGTGCCGGACCAAGCCCGATGCTGGAGGCGGCCGGCGCCTGGGATGCTCTGGCCGCCGAATTGAGTTCAGCGGCAGAATCATTCGCCTCTGTCACCTCGGGCCTGACCGGTCAGGCATGGCAGGGCCCGGCGTCCGCGGCGATGTCGGTGGCGGCGGCGCCGTACTCCGCCTGGCTGAGCGCGGCTTCCACTCAGGCGCTCGGCGCGGCCGCGCAGGCCAAAGCGGTCGTCAGCGCATTCGAGTCGGCAGTGGCCGCGACCGTGCATCCGCTCGCGGTGGCCGCCAACCGGTCCAACTTCGTGCAGTTGGTGCTGTCGAACATTTTGGGATTCAATGCGCCGGCGATCGCGGCCGCCGAGGCCGTCTACGAGGAGATGTGGGCGCAGGATGTAGCCGCGATGATCGGCTACTACAGCGGAGCGTCGGCAGCGGTGTCAGCACTCGAGCCGTTTGTCGCGCCGTTGAAGGGCCTGCTCGGCGCGGCCGCGGGCACGCCGTTAGCCGCAGCAGCCACCAGGACACTCGACATCACAATCGGTCTCGCCAACGTCGGCGCTTCCAACATCGGCCTGGGCAACGTCGGCATTGCCAACTTCGGCAACGGCAATCTCGGAAACTTCAACATCGGATCTGGAAACTTCGGCGATTCGAATTTCGGTTGGGGTAACTTGGGCATCTCGAATCTGGGGCTGGGCAACTTCGGCACCGGCAATCAGGGATTCGCGAATGCGGGGAACTTCAATATCGGCTTCGCCAATACCGGGAACAACAATGTCGGCATCGGGCTCACCGGAAACAACCAGACCGGGATCCAACTGAACTCGGGCACCAACAACATCGGTTTGTTCAACTCCGGGAACGGCAACATCGGCTTCTTCAACTCCGGTACCGGAAACTTTGGTCTCTTCAACTCCGGCAGCTACAACACCGGGCTCGGTAATTCAGGTATCGCAAACACGGGATTCTTCAATCCCGGCACCTTCAATACCGGCAATTTCAACGCAGGCACGACCAACTCGGGCAATTACAACGTCGGCAACTACAACACCGGCGACGTCAACCCGGGATCGATCAATACCGGCAGCTTCAATACCGGCAACACCAATACCGGATTCGCCAACTCCGGCAGCATAAATACGGGCGCTTACAACTCTGGCAACCAGAACAACGGGTTCTTCTTCACCGGCAACCAGCAAGGCGGCGCCTACTTCAGGATCGGCACACCCGATATCACGCTGCCCCCCATACATATCCCGCCGATCCCGGTAGGTGCGTTCGACCTGCCCGAGATCTCCATCCCGTCGATCCAGTTCCCGGGCTTCGTCCTGCCGCCGATCGGTCTGGCCGAATTCGAACTGCCGGCCATCACGGTTCCGCCGATCATTATCGAGCCCGGATCGCTGCCCTCCTTCCGCATAGGTGGGTTCGACCTGCCGCAGATCACCACGCCGCCTCTCGAGGTGTCACAGGTAACCCTTCCCCGGATTGAGATTCCACTTTTCAAGACGCCCCTGGTCACGATTGATCCGTGGAGTCTGCCGTCGGTTACCGTGCCGCCGATTACTATTCCGACGCTGTCGATTCCGAGTTTCGTCATCGGTGTGGCCGGCGGTGGCCAGACGCTCATCCGGCTGATCGATACCGGTATCATCTTGCCTGAGCTCGGTGTCACCCTGAGTTCGTTCACCATTCCGATTTCCATCAGTAATGCGGGCGGCTCTATCGGCCAGTTCGGCTTACCCAGCATTCAGATCGGCGCCATGACGCTGCCGACACTCACCATCAGCGGCCCCGGTGGTGATCCCTACAGTATTCCGCCGATTACCCTTTCCGGCTTCAAGATCGACCCCATCACGATCCCGCCAATCCACTTGGAACCGTTCAACCTACCGACGGTCAGCTGGCCACGGTTCAGCCTGCCGGGCATCTCCATCCCGCCTATCAACCTCGGCCAGTTCGACCTTCCGGAGATAACCATCCGGCCGTTCGCCACTCCGCCGTTGACCATTCCGCCGATCGGACTGAGCGACTTCCTGCTGCCGGCCATCGACATCCCGAGCATCACTTTGGATGCGACCACGATCGCCGAAATTCAGCTCCCACCGGTCCCCGGCT
The DNA here is from genome assembly GCF_059812185.1 of Mycobacterium sp. NGS67. Classification (NCBI taxonomy): domain Bacteria; kingdom Bacillati; phylum Actinomycetota; class Actinomycetes; order Mycobacteriales; family Mycobacteriaceae; genus Mycobacterium; species Mycobacterium sp. NGS67. The sequence continues at coordinate 13,819 of NZ_JCALCF010000001.1, read as the reverse complement.
TCTTCAACGCGGTGGACAACCCGTCGTCCGGCTTCTTCAACAGTGGCGTCGGCGGAAGCTCGGGCTTCTACAACCGGGGAACCGGTTTGTCGGGCTTCGTCAACCAGAATCCACTGGGATTGTTGTCCAGCTCGGGGTTGAACGTCTTCGGCGACGGCATATCAGGTATCTCGAACTGGGGTCGTGCCATCTCCGGATTCGGCAACGTCGGCACGCTGCCGCTCGCGGTCGACAGCGTGGTCTCGGGTCTGTCCAACGTCGGTCACCACTTGGCGGGCATCTTCCTGCAAGGCACTACCTAAGCCTTGTGCGCGCTCAGTAGGTAGGCGGGCATCATCACGCGGCCCTTGTCGTCGCGCGGATGCGGCCAGGGCGGCATGCCGGGTACCTCGAGCATGTTGCCGTGCACCGCTGCCGGCCGCACGTCGTCGACCTCGAAGTACTTGCCGACGGCCGTGCGCAATTCGTCCTCGTCGACTTCATTGGGCTTGACCGGGGACTCCGCCGGGAACGCGCCCTTGGCAAATGCCAGAACGTAGAAATCGGCCCCCGGCGCCGCAGCGCGATGCACCGCGCTCAGGTAGGCGTCGCGGTCTGCGACCGGCAGCGAATGGAACAACGTGCTGTCGATCACCGTGCCGAAGCGGCCGTCGTACCCGGAGAACTTGGTGATGTCGTCGGCAACGAATGTGGCCGTGGACAACCCCCGCGTCTCGGCGGCCCTGGTGGCCTCGGCAATGGCTGTGGGCGAGCGGTCGATACCGACTACGGTGTAACCCTCGGCGGCCAGTGCGAGCGACAACTCGGCCACCCCACATCCGGCGTCGAGCACCTCACCGTGCACTTTGCCCGCGGCGATCAGCGCGGCCAGATCCGGTTGCGGCTCACCGATGTTCCACGGCGGCGGCGCGTCGAAAACTTTCTCCCGGTACGCGTCGTCCCAGTCCATTACCTCGGGTGTGGTCATGTTCCCAACGTACGCGCGGCTAGACGTCCCAGGTGTGCACCGGTTCATTGGCGTGCATGTGCTCGCAGTACCGGCGCAGCATCTCGGCCAGGGCGCGCGACCGGTCCATGCCGCCTCTTTCCAGCGCGTCAACGGTGGCCACTTGCCACGTCGCGCCGTTGCGCCCGGCCTTGGCCCGGCCCTCGATGACGCCCAGGAAGCGGTCACGCACTTCCACGTCGACACCCCAGCGCTGCAGACCCGCATGCGCCATCGGCAGCAAGGTGTTCAGCACCAACTCTCGCGTGCTGGTCTCGCCGACTCCCGGCCAGTGCAGCCGCGCATCGATGCCCTGGCGCGCGGCCTGCAGGAAATTGCGTTGTGCCACCGGGAAACTCAGGTGTGACCACAGCGGGTCCTCGGCTTCGGACAACGTGCGCAGCATGCCGTAGTAGAAAGCCGAATTCGCCACCATGTCAACGACACTCGGGCCGGCGGGGAGTACCCGATTCTCCAGCCGCAGGTGCGGGCGGCCGTTCACGACGTCGTACACCGGCCGGTTCCAGCGGTAGACGGTGCCGTTGTGCAGCCGCAGTTCGGACAGCTGCGGCGCGCGTCCGGCTTTCAGCTCTGCTTCGGGGTCCTCCTCGGACATCTCGGGCAGCAGCGACGGAAAGTAGCGGATGTTCTCCTTGAACAGGTCGGCGACCGAGCTGATCCACCGTTCGCCGAACCACACCCGGGGCCGCACGCCTTGAGTTTTCAGCTCCTCGGGCCGGGTGTCGGTGGACTGTGCGAACAGCTCGATGCGCGTTTCGGCCCACAGTCGGTGACCGAAGAAGAAGGGTGAATTCGCACCCAGCGCCAGTTGCGGCGCGGCCAGCACCTGCGCCGCGTTCCAGTTGGCGGCGAAGTCGTCCGGGGCCAGCTGCAGGTGCAATTGCATACTGGTGCAAGCTGATTCGGGCGCAATGGAGGCAGCCTGCCAACTCAGCGGCTCCGGGCCGGCGATGTCGATCGGGATGTCTTCACCGCGAGCGGTGAAGATCGACTCGTTGAGTGCGGTGTAGCGCTTGGATTCGCTCATCCAGTTGTCGTCCAGATGCGCGGGCATCAGGGTGGGCAGGATGCCGATCATCACGATGTGCGAACCGCCGGCGTTGGCCTTGGTTTCCGCGTCGTTGAGACTGGCCCGCACCTCGCTTTCCAGGTCCAGTCCGGTGTGTCCGGGTAACGGGCGCGGCGGCACGTTGAATTCGATGTTGTAGGCGCCTAATTCGGTCTGATAGGCCGGGTCGGCGATCGCTGCCAGCACGGACCGATTCGACATCGCGGGTTGGTAGTCGGCGTCGACGAGGTTGCATTCGATTTCCATGCCGGTCAGCGGGCGCTCGAAGTCGAAGCTGGTTCGGGCCAGCATCTTCTCCAAGACGTCCAGACACAGCTGCACCTTGTGCCGGTACTCCCGCCGTTGTTCGGGGTCGTACGTGGTGCATTTGACCTCTTCGCCCACAGATCCCTTTCTAAGCCGAGGTTGAACGATCGCGACGGGTCGCCACCGCGATCTGCGGCAGCGGACGCAACGACCTGTTGAACACGGTGCCGCCGCGCAGCGTGACCTCAATCGTAGGGTCGGCGTGCCGGGCGAGTGCCAGCAGCGCCGAGCGACTGTAGGCCCGCAGCGAGCTGATGACCCCGTCGTGGGGCATCGCGAACATCGTCAACGGCAACATGTGCGCCAGCCGCACGATGTGCAGGAGCGACGGTGGCCGCGGCAGGTCGATGATCACCAACTTGTCCGCGACCCGGGTGCCTTCGGCGAACACCCGGGACGCCAGCGGCGGCGGCAGGTGATGAAACGACAATGCGAACACTGCCAGGTCGTAGCTGCCGTCGGGGGCGTCGATGTCGGTGGCGTCCAGCTGCCGGATCCTCGCGCGCGGGTGCGAGCCCAGCGCGCCGGTGCCGATCGCGGCCACCAGCGAGGGGTCCACGTCGGTGACCGTGAGTTGGGCGCTGGGATGCAGGTTCAGCAGCGTCTGGGAGAGTCCGCCGTGGCCCGATCCGAGTTCGAGGATCTTGGGCTCGGGCGCGGCGCGCACTTCCTCGAGCACGATGCGGGCGACCGTCTTGTGCAACCCGAACAGCCGCCCCGCGCGGTCCAGTGAGCGGATCGCCGCGCGCTTCTTCCTTGCCACGTCGTCGCGGTCGATGTACTCCAGCCGGTCGGTCTCCAACCGCCGGTCCAGCCACGACGCGTCGGGACCGCCGCGCGGCATGCCCTCGATGTCAGCAGCCATATAAGCAATCATGAACGATGAAGCAATCATTGGACGATTACAGCCAGTGCCGGATCCGAGGAGCGCAACGTTGGCCGAATCTCCTGATCTCATTGCCGCCATCGACCAGGGCACGACCAGCACCCGATGCATGATCTTCGACCATGACGGCACCGAAGTCGCCCGGCACCAGCTCGAGCACGAGCAGATCCTGCCGAAGGCGGGCTGGGTCGAGCACAACCCGGTGGAGATCTGGGAGCGCACCGTCTCGGTGCTGCGCACGGCGCTGAACTCTGCCAAGGTCACGACGAAAGACATTGCGGCGCTTGGCATCACCAATCAGCGAGAGACGACGCTGGTCTGGGATCGCAAGACCGGACGGCCGTACTACAACGCGATCGTCTGGCAGGACACCCGCACCGACCGCATCGCCAGCGCGCTGGACCGCGACGGCCGCGGTGACGTGATCCGCCGCAAGGCCGGCCTGCCGCCCGCGACGTATTTCTCGGGCGGGAAATTGCAGTGGATCTTGCAGAATGTCGATGACGTGCGCGAGGCGGCCGGGCGGGGCGATGCGCTGTTCGGCACCGCCGACACGTGGGTGCTGTGGAACCTGACCGGGGGCCCGCACGGTGGCGTGCACGTCACCGATGTCACCAACGCCAGCCGGACCATGTTGATGAACCTGGAAACGCTGGACTGGGACGACGAGTTGTTGTCGTTCTTCGATATCCCGCGGGAGATGCTGCCCAGGATCGAACCGTCGTCCCCGGTGCAGCCGTACGGCGTTACCACCGATTCCGGTCCCTTCGACGGTGAGGTCCCGATCACCGGTGTGCTCGGTGACCAGCACGCCGCAATGGTGGGCCAGGTGTGCCTGGACTCCGGTGAGGCCAAGAACACCTACGGGACGGGCAATTTCCTGTTGCTGAACACCGGTGAGACGATCGTGCGCTCGGAAAACGGTCTGCTGACCACTGTCTGCTATCAGTTCGGTGACGCCAAACCCGTTTACGCGCTTGAGGGTTCGATCGCGGTGACCGGGTCGGCGGTGCAGTGGTTGCGGGATCAGTTGGGCATCATCAGCGGCGCCGCACAGAGCGAGTCCCTGGCCCGGCAGGTCGACGACAACGGCGGGGTCTACTTCGTTCCGGCGTTCTCCGGTCTGTTTGCCCCCTATTGGCGATCCGACGCCCGCGGCGCGATCGTGGGCCTGTCGCGCTACAACACCAACGCGCACGTGGCGCGCGCGACCCTGGAGGCGATCTGCTACCAGAGCCGCGACGTGGTGGAGGCGATGGCGGCCGATTCCGGTGTGCGCCTGGAGATTCTGAAGGTCGACGGCGGCATCACCGCCAACGACCTGTGCATGCAGATCCAGGCCGACGTGCTCGGAGTGGACGTGGTGCGGCCGGTCGTCGCCGAGACCACGGCGCTGGGTGCCGCCTACGCGGCGGGCCTGGCGGTCGGATTCTGGGCGGACCCGTCCGACCTGCGCGCCAACTGGCAGGAAGACCAGCGCTGGACGCCGAACTGGGACGACGACCAGCGCGCCGAGGGTTACGAAGGCTGGCGCAAAGCGGTGCAGCGGACCCTGGACTGGGTCGACGTGTCCTGACGCCGCCCGCGAACGCGCTCATATGTACACCGGCACGCCGGTACAGCCGTACATTTGAGCGCGCTCGCGGCGGGGGAGGCTCAGTCCTCGCCGAGGATGCCGTAGATCTCGCGGCGGGCCGTGTTGAGCACGTCGACAATCCGTTGCTGCTGCTCGGGACTGGCGGCGTGCGCCGACTGTCCGACCGCGCCGAACAGTTGACGCGCCGCGGTCCGCAGGTTGAGGTGCGCGGGGTCCACGCCTTCGGCGATCTCGTCCCACGGCGGCGTCCCGACGTTCTCCGCCGCGGTCCGGCCGTCCTCGGTCAGCGCGAATAGCTTCTTGCTGCCGTCGGTCTCGTCCGCGGTGATCAGCCCCTCGTCGGCGAGGAGCTGCAGGGTCGGGTAGACCGAACCCGGGCTCGGCTTCCAGATCCCGTTGCTGCGCTCGGCGATCTGCTGAATCATCTCGTAGCCGTGCATGGGCCGCTCGGCGAGCAGTACCAGGATCGCCACACGCACGTCGCCGCGACGGCCGCGACCGCCGCGACGCCCGCCGCCGCGGGGTCCACCGAATGCCGGCCGGCCGAATCCGAAGCCTGGCCCGAAGCCGGGGGCGGGCCCGAAGTCCGGGCCGAAACCGAACGGCCCGTCGTGCTCACCGGCGTTGCCGCGGAGAGTCTCGATGAAGTCGCGGCGGGCTTGTCGTCTGGCGCCGTGGAATGCACGGCGTTGTGCGGGACCGAAGCCGAATCCGGTGCCTGGATGGGGGCCGAACGGCCCATTGGGGGGAGTGAAAGGGGTGTTCATAGTCAAGTCCTTTAGGTTGGTGTGTTTTGCTGACTATAACGATATATCGGAAACTATCGTGATGCAACGTAGGTCCATCCGGGGGCTGGAAGTCCCGGTTTGCATCACCCCGGGTCCGGGTAAGTGCCTGACCCATGAATGGCAACCACCGCGACCTGGTGGCACGGACGGGTCCGGGGAGCTTGGCCGATCCGAGCTACCGCCCAGATGACGGCGCCAAAACCCGCGTCCGGGTCAACTGGGTGCTGGCCTTGCTGACGGTGCCCGGAGCCGCCATCGTGATGCTCTTTGCCCTCGGGGCGGTCATGAGCACCGACTCGTGCAGCGAGAACCGGTGCCCGCGACTGGGCAGAGGGATCGACTTCGACGTCCTGTTCTACGGCCCGCCGGTGGTGGCTCTGCTGGTCATCGTCGCCTCGGTCTTCACCGCCAAGCGACGCGGCGGCGTCGCGGTGCCACTGGCGGGATTGGGGCTGCTGGTGACCGACGTCGCCCTCCTTGCCGCCAGCGTCGCGCAGTTCTAGCTCGGCGGCGCGAACCCGCCGGCGTCCGCGCTCACCGGGGGTGATGGCGGTGTCTGCGGGGGTGAGGGCGGTGTCTGCGATGGTTCCTGCGGGGGCGACGGCGGTGCCTGCGATGGTTCCTGCGGCGCTGGCCACGGACCCGCGCCCTGCGGGGGCGACGGCGGTGCCTGCGGCACTGGCCACGGACCCGCGCCCTGCGGCACTGGCCACGGCCCCGCACCCTGCGGCATCCACCCCTGGGGTTGCGGCCAGCCCTGCGGCGGCGTGGCCGGCCGCAGCCGGGCCAGCTCGCGACGATGCCGTTCGGCCAGCACCGCGGCGAGCACCAACTGCGGCGGCGCCCCCGGCGGTGGCGGCGGCGCGATCCGCGATACCACCTCACCGGCTATCCGGTAGGCCATCTGGTCACGCAGCCTCGGGTCGAGCTGCATTGCCCGGGACAGGAATTGACGGGCGATCTCGGCTTGGCCGGCGCTGAGCCCGGACAATTGCAGCGACGCCGCCCAGCCGGCCAGCTGTGGCGGCATCATCGGCGGCGGCGCCAGCCGGGGACCGCGCTCGCTGACCACGATGGTGCCCGCGAACATGTCGCCCACCCGCTTAGCCTTGGGTGAGAACAGGCTGCAGATCACCGCGGGACTGCCGAACAGCATCCAGATCTCGATCACGGCGGCCAGCGCCCGGAACAACGCCTGCCGGAAGCGCTCTGGACCACCGTCGTCGGACACCACTCGCAGGCCCAGTGCCATCTTGCCGAGCGACCGGCCCCGCGTCGCGGTCTCAATGATCACCGGATAACCGACCATCGCCAGCACCGTGAAGATGATCAGGAACGCCACGGTCAGCGCTTGGTCGAATTGCGACAACGTGGCCGCCCACAACACCAGTCCGACGAAGTAGACGACGAATATCACGGTGATATCGATGATCGCGCTCAGCGCCCGCACCGGTAACTGCGCGATCTGGACGTCGAGCACCACGGCGTCCCCGGTCACCACCTCCGACATACCTGGGAACGCTACAGGCTGAGAAGTGGCCGGTAGGCTGCGCAGCGTGGACGTCGACGCGTTCTTGCTGACCCACCGAAGCACGTGGGACCGGCTCGATCAGTTGATCAAGAAGCGTCGCTCGTTGACCGGTGCCGAAATCGACGAACTCGTCGAGCTCTACCAGCGGGTGTCCACCCATCTGTCGATCCTGCGTTCGGTGTCCTCCGATTCCCTGCTGACCGGCCGGCTGTCCAGTCTGGTCGCCCGGGCACGGTCTGCGGTCACCGGCGCGCACGCCCCGATGACCAGTACCTTCGTTCGTTTCTGGACGGTGTCCTTTCCCGTCGTCGCCTACCGGGCGTGGCGCTGGTGGGCGGCGACGGCAGCGGCGTTCTTCGCCGTCGTCGTGATCATGGCGCTCTGGGTCGCCGGCAACCCCGAGGTGCAGTCGCTGGTCGGGACACCCGCCGAGATCAACGAACTGATCAACCACGACGTCGAGTCCTATTACAGTGAGCACCCCGCCGGGGCATTCGCCCTGCAGGTCTGGGTGAACAATTCCTGGGTGGCGGCCAAATGCATCGCGATGTCGGTCGTGCTGGGTCTACCGATACCGTTCGTGCTCTTCGACAATGCCGCGAACGTGGCGGTGATCGCCGGCTTGATGTTCCCGGCCGGCAAGGGCGGGCTGCTGCTGGGCCTGCTGCTGCCGCACGGATTGCTGGAGCTGACGGCGGTGTTTCTGGCCGCCGCGATCGGGATGCGGCTCGGCTGGTCGGTGATATCCCCTGGTGATCGGCCGCGCGGACAGGTGCTGGCCGAGGAAGGCCGTGGAGTCGTGTCGGTCGCCGTCGGACTGGTAGGCGTGCTGCTGGTCTCGGGACTTATCGAAGCGATGGTGACGCCGTCGCCGTTGCCGACCTTTGCCCGGATCAGTATCGGCGTCCTGGCCGAAGTGGCATTCCTGTCTTACGTCGTCTACTTCGGGCGCCGCGGGGTGGCCGCCGGGGAGACCGGGGATATCGAGGACGCGCCCGACGTCGTACCCACCAGCTGAAGCCCCGCGCGAGCGTGAATCTCACGACACGACACGCCGTAGATGCGTCGCAGGATTCACAATGGGCGCGCGGTTACAACTGGCCGGTCGCCTTCATCGCCAGGTAGCGGTCGGCCAGCCCGGGCGCGATCTCGGTGGGCGGCGCGTCGACGACCTCGACCCCACTGCGCCGCAGCCGGGAGGCGATGGCCCGTCGCTCGTTGCGGGAGCGTTCGGCCGCCGCCGCGTCGTACACCGCCGCCGCGTCCGACCGCCCGGCGGCCAGTTGATCGATGCGCGGGTCGGCTACCGCGGCCACCAGGACGTGGTGCTTGGCCGACAGCTGAGGCAGCACCGGCAGCAAGCCCTCGTCCAGCGCGGTCGCGTTCAGGTCGGTCAGCAGCACCACCAGCGACCGCCGTCGGGTGCGCCGTAGAATGGTGGCAACCATTGTCCGCCAATCGGATTCGATGAGCGCCGGTTGCAGCGGAGCCATCGCGTCGACGAGTTGGGCAAGCAGTTCGGTGCGTGAGGCGCCGAACACCGCGGCCCGGCTGACCCGGTCGTGGGCCAGGAAGTCGACATGGTCACCCGCGCGGGATGCCAATGCCGCCAACAACAATGCCGCGTCCATCGCCCAGTCCAGTCGTGGCCATCCCGCGGGATCGGCCGCCGTCGGATCCACACCGACCCGCCCCGCGGCCATGCGTCCGGTGTCCAGCACGATCACCACGCGCCGGTCCCGTTCGGGCCGCCAGGTACGGACCATGACGTCGGTGCGACGTGCGCTGGCCCGCCAGTCGATGGACCGCACGTCGTCGCCGACGACATACTCACGCAGCGAGTCGAATTCGGTGCCCTGCCCGCGGATCAGAGTCGGTAGCAGGCCGTCGATCTCGCGCAGCTTGGCCAGCCGCGACGGCAGGTGCTTGCGGGACAGGAACGGCGGCAGCACCCGGACGTGTCCGGGCACCGACTGCGAACTCTGCCGCCCGGCCAATCCCAGCGGTCCGATCGACCGGCCGGTGACCACCGCCGCACGCTGGTCGCCGCGCCGAACCGGCCGCAGTTGGGTGACAATCTGCTCGCGCTGGCCGGGGGCGATCGCCAGCCGGTGGACGCGCGGCGCCCCGCGCGCACTGGGCGGCCACGCGTCCCGCACCTGTCCCCGGAACCGGCGCACACCGGCATTGTGGATCGTCAGGCCGGCGTCCACCGGTTGGCCGAGCCGGGCCGAGGTGTCCGGCGAACGGGTGTAACTGAGCCGGCGGGGACTGGCCGCCAGCACCACGTCGATCGCCACCAACATCACCAACACCACCAGCAGCATCTCGAAAGCCCTTGCCGGCCAGGGAGATACCGCGATCGGCAGGACGCAGATCAGTGCCAGCAGCCCGGTGCGTCCGGTAAGGATCACTAGCGGGGCACCGGGACCGAGGCCAGGATGCCGTCGAGCACGCCGTCCGGGGTGGCGCCTTCCAATTCGGCTTCCGGCCGCAGCATGACCCGGTGCCGCAACGTCGGGCGGGCCATCGCCTTCACGTCGTCGGGGGTGACGTAGTTGCGTCCCGACAGCCACGCCCAGGACCGGGCAGTGCCCAGCAGTGCGGTCGCGCCCCGCGGCGAGACGCCCAGCTGCAGTGCGGGGGAGGAACGGGTGGCCCCGACGATGTCGACGATGTAGCCGAGCACCTCGTCGGCAATCAGCACCTGCCGCACCGCTTCCCGACCGGCCGCCAGTTCGGCGGGTCCCGCCACCGGTTGGATGGCCGACAGATCGCGCGGGTCGAAACCGTGGGCGTGCCGGCCGAGGATGGCGATCTCGGCGTCCCGCGGTGGCAGCGTCACGTTCAACTTCAGCAGGAACCGGTCCAGCTGGGCTTCGGGCAGTTGATATGTGCCCTCGTACTCGATCGGGTTCTGGGTCGCCGCGACGATGAACGGGTCGGGCAACGGCTTGGGTGCACCGTCGATGGTGACTTGACGCTCCTCCATCGCCTCGAGCAGCGCGGCCTGCGTCTTGGGCGGGGTGCGGTTGATCTCGTCGGCCAACAGCAGGTTGGTGAACACCGGACCGGGCCGGAAGGCGAACTCCGCGGTGTGGGTGTCGTAGACCAGCGAGCCGGTGACGTCGCCGGGCATCAGGTCCGGGGTGAACTGCACCCGTTTGAACTCCAGCTGCAGAGCGGCGGCCAGTGCCCGCACCATCAGCGTCTTCGCCACGCCGGGAACGCCTTCCAGCAGCACGTGGCCGCGGCACAGCAGCGCGATCACCAGGCCGCTGATCACCCCGTCCTGGCCGACGACGGCTTTGGCGATCTCGGTGCGCAACCCCAGCAGTGCTTCACGAGCCTGGTCTGCGACCGGGGATTGTGCGGGAGGGGACTGTGTCACGAGTGGGTGACCTGCCTTTCGATGTCGTCGAGCGCAAGAGCGAGGTTTCGTAGGTCGGTGTCGTTGTCCGGCGGCGGCCCGTACAGGTGGTACTGGACGAAGTCCGGGTCGGTCCCGCTGCGCCGGGCCACCGTCGTCACCACCGCGCCCGGTGCGGCGTCGGGACCCAGACCCAGCCGGGGGGCCAATCGTTGCAGCGTGGCGGTGCGCAGCGCTTCGGCGGCACGATCGCGGGCGCGACGGGAGCGGTACAGCCGGCCCCGGCCTTCTACCGTCTCGGAGGCGCGGACCACCACCGGCATCTCCTCGGCTACCAGCGGACCCACCCGTCGTCCCTTCCACCACGCCACCAGCGCGACGACCAGCCAGAGCTGCCAGACGATCCACGTCACATTGTCCGGGATCAGATCGGAGATCGAGTTGGGCGCGGATTTGTGGCCTTCGACGTGTTGCGGTGCGAACCAGACGAGGCGCTGTCGCATGCCGGCGAGGTTCATCGCCAACGCCGCGTTGCCTTCTTCAAGGAGCCCGTCGTTGGTCATGAAGTCGCTGCTGCCCACCACCGTGACGGTCCGGCCCTCATCCCGGTAGGTGACCAGCGTGCCGCCGTAGCAGCTGACGAGGTCCAGGTCGCCCTTGGCCCGGTATGCCTCACTGGATCCGAAGTTGACCGTTCCGGCCCGATTGGCTTGCGGTAACGAGCAATTGGGCTCGTTGTCGAACTTGCTCGCGGCGCCGACGCGCAGTTGCGGTGTCAACGCCGTGCGCGCCCGGGTGGTGGGGTCCACCAACAGAAGATCGCTGGGCACTTTCCCGATGCGAGCCAGCAGGGAGTTGTCGCTCAGGTACTGCGTCTGTGCCACCAGCAGCAGTGCGTCGGGCCGGGCCGCGCGTTCCACGTCGGCGACGCTGTCCGCGACCACTACCTCGACGCCGCCCTCGCGAAGCAGTGTGACCAGCGCGTGTGCACCCGACGGGCTGGTGGCTTCGGGGTCCATCGTGCCGCCGGGCCGCGGCGCGGTCAGGTACGTGGTGATTGCGGCGACGACGGCCAGGGCGGCCAGCGCGAGCAGGACGCCGCGCCAGGGGCGTCGCTGTCGGGCCGGGCCGGGTGCCACATGTGTCGTCGTCACCGGATCTGCGCCCATGCGTTCGGTGTCGGGGGCTGTCCCACCACCGACGAAGCCGTCGAACGCGACCGCAGATGGTCGTCGAGATCGGCGATCATCTGATAGGCGCCTTGGGTGCCCGGCCGCTCGCCGTAAGTCACGTCGTTGAATGCCGTTGCCGCCTGGGACAATTCGCCGGCCAGATGCGGAAGTGCTGAGCCGGCGTCGGAGGCCAGTTCGTTGGCGGTGCGTCCGGGGACCTGGGTGAGCACACCGGTCTCCTCCAACTCCCGGGCTACCGCGCGTAGCCGATGGCGAATCGCCGCCGCCCAATTCCCTTCGGCGGCAAGTGCTTCCGCGGTGGCTCGATGCTGGGCCGCGGTCAGCTGGCCGGCGTCGAACAACTCGTAGTCGCCGCCGCGATTGGTACGTATGGTGCGCCGGGCGATTCGGATGGCGACTGCGATGGCGATCGCCACCAGGATGAGCAGCACGGTGACGGTGAACCAGCCACCCGGTACCGACGAGGTCTTCTGCAGCACCCGGAACAGGAATTCACTGATCTTGGCGATGATTTCGTCGGTCAGCGAGTGTTTGGGGTAGATCGGTTTGTTGAGTTCGCGTTGCGCGGCGTCGTGGGCGGCATCGCGATCGATGTCGATGGCAGGCATGTCGGCTGTCCGTCAGAAGGGCCGCGTCAGCCAGAGATTGTCGGTGGACTCGACCGGACCGCCGGCCGTACCGGTCTGCAGTACCAGGTCGAACGCCTCGGCCCGGATCCGCCGGTCGGTGTACAACAGCACGACCACCCCGGCGAGGAACGGCTCGGTCACGATCTGGCTGATGGCCCCTCCGATGGTCGACAGGGTGGTGCCGACGAGCAGTGCGGTGGTGCCCGACGCGCCCATCAACGCTATCTCGCCGACGATGCCGAACGGCATCGCGATCGCGCCGCCGATAATCCCGACAGCCAATGCAGCCAGCAGCCGAATACCGAAGACCCGCCAGAAACCATTGCGTACCAAAGCGAATGACCGCGTGATGGCGTCGAAGACCGGCAGCCGTTCCAGCACGATCAGCACCGGGGCGAACATCAGCACGGTGTACGCATAGGCCATCAGTGCCACCACGGCCAGCAGCAGCGGGAAACCCAGCACTGCCGCCACCGCGCCGTTGGCTGCGGTCGCGACTCCTACCAGGATCACCACGACCAATCCGACGATCACCGCCACACCGGCGGCCTCGAGAAGCGCCAGACCCAGCAGCGCAAGGATCCGACCGCGTACCTTGACCCACGCCTCGCTGATGGTGATCGGCGAACCGAACACCGCACGCCCCACGACGACGGTCAGCATCCCGCTGAGCAGAATTCCGCCCAGCCAACCGACCAGCGCGCTGCCACCTATCGATGTCGTCCACGCACCTACCGCCGCAAGGTTCGGTTCGGCACCCTCGGAATCGAAACTGTTGGCGGCGGTCAGCGGGCCGATTGTGAGCAGCAGCGAAAGCACCTGCATGACGACCACCACCATGGCCGTCAGGCCCAGTGTCGGTTTCGGGTTGGCGCGGATATAGCCCACAGCGCCGTTGAAGATGTCGCTGAGGGTCAGGGGTCGGAGCGGGATGATGCCGGGTTTCGCGGCGCCCGGGATCAGCGGGGGGCCGTAGCCCTGAGGCGGGGCGCCGTAGCCAGGCGGGGGGCCGTACCCGGGAGGCGGGGCGCCGTAGCCCTGAAGCGGGGCACCGTAGCCAGGCGGGGGACCGTAGCCAGGCGGCGGACCGTACGCAGGCGGGGGACCGTACGCAGGCGGGGCACCGTACGCAGGTGGGGGACCGTACGCGGGCGGGGGACCGTACGCGGGCGGCGGTGCGTCAGGCGGCAGCGTGCTCACCGTCGGCAGCCGCTGTCGTCATTCGTCATGGGGTCCATCCTGTAGATGGTCGCTGCAATTCTCAACGTCGGTCCTGCACTCACCACCGTGCGCGTAGCGTCTGAACAATGGCGGAATTGAAAGCCCGGCTTCGGGCTGACCTGACCGAGGCGATGAAAGCGCAGGAGAAGCTGCGTACCGCGACGTTGCGCATGGTGCTGGCCGCGATCCAGACCGAGGAAGTGTCGGGGAAGGAGGCCAGGGA